>NZ_JAAGLN010000046.1 GCF_010548145.1 Streptomyces sp. SID10853 | reverse complement strand
GCAGTTCGCCGTGCGCCTCGCGCACCTGCTCCCATGCGCCGGGCCCGGCCACCGGCTCGCGCGCCGCCGCGAGCCGCTGTTGCACCTCGTCGCGAACCGCCAGCGACTGCTCGACGTCCCGGGCCGCCTCGACCGCCGCGTTGTACGTCCGGTCGCCGAACGACAGCCGTTCGCGTACCGCCCCGTACAGCACACCGCGTACCTTCCTGCGTACCACCACCGGCACCGCGAGCACCGCGTGCAGCCCTTCCGCGCCCACCGCCGTGTCGTACTCATGGCTGATGTGGAGGGACGAGCGGTAGTCGGTCACCGCACACGGCCGAGACAGCGCTATCGACTTTCCGCCGAGTCCGTTGCCCGCCGATACCGCGAGGCCGCGCAGCGCCGGTGTCGCCGTGCCGCTCAGCTCCGCGATGCGCAGCTGCCCGGCGCCGGTCAGCAGGCCGCCGAACGCGACCGGCAGCCCGGTGGCCCGGCGCATCCGCAGCAGCGCCGCCCGCATGTCCACTGCTTCGACCGGCTCCGGCACGCCGCCGCTCCTCTCCGCCGGGCCAGGGCTCCGGCGCTCCTCCACCGGGACACGCCTTCGCCCCCGTTCGGGGGTGGTGGGACCCGGGCCACTGATTACACGATGCTGGGCAGCAGTCCCGCAATGAGGAGGACACATGGTGTCGAACAACGCGACGGAGGAGTTCCGGGCCGCACGGGACTTCCTGCTCCGCCACCGCGAGGAGTACCGCACGGCCTACGACGGTTTCAGCTGGCCGCGCCCCGAGTATTTCAACTGGGCGCTCGACTGGTTCGACACCATCGCCCGGGGCAACGAGCGCACCGCGCTGCACATCGTCGAGGAGGACGGCACCGAGTCCGAGGTCTCGTTCGACGAGATGGCCGTGCTGTCCGACCGGGCGGCCAACTGGCTCCGGGCCCAGGGCGTCCGGGCCGGTGACCGCATCCTGGTCGTCCTCGGCAACCAGCAGGAGCTGTGGGAGACGGCGCTCGCCGCGATGAAGCTACGGGCCGTCGTCATCCCGGCAACTCCGCTGCTCGGCCCGGCGGATCTGCGCGACCGGGTCGACCGCGGCGGCGCCCGGCATGTGCTCGTACGGACCGAGGACACCGCCAAGTTCGCCGAGGTGGCGGGCGATTACACCCGGATCGCGGTCGGCCCCGACACCCCCGGCGGCTGGCTCTCCTACGGGGACGCCGCGGCGGCGTCCGCCGACTTCGCGCCCGACGGGGCCACCGCAGCGGACGATCCGCTGATGCTGTACTTCACCTCGGGGACGACGGCCAGGCCCAAGCTGGTGGAGCACACCCACACCTCGTACCCGGTCGGCCATCTGGCGACGATGTACTGGATCGGACTGCGCCCCGGCGACGTCCACCTCAACATCTCCTCACCCGGATGGGCCAAGCACGCCTGGTCGAACCTGTTCGCCCCGTGGAACGCCGAGGCGACCGTCTTCATCCACAACTACACGCGCTTCGACCCGGCCCGGCTGATGGCCGAGATGGACCGGGCGGGCGTGACGTCCTTCTGCGCGCCGCCGACCGTCTGGCGGATGCTGATCCAGGCCGACCTCAGCAGGCTGCGGACCCCGCCGCGCGAGGTCGCGGCGGCCGGCGAGCCGCTGAATCCCGAGGTCATCGAGACCGTACGGCGCGCCTGGGGCACCACCATCCGGGACGGCTTCGGGCAGACGGAGACCGCCGTCCAGGTGGCCAACAGTCCGGGCCAGCTCCTCAAGTCGGGCTCCATGGGACGCCCGACGCCCGGGTACAAGGTCGAACTGCTCGACCCGGTCACCGGGGAGCCGGGGGTCGACGAGGGCGAGATCTGCCTGGACCTCTCCGCCCGGCCCGTCGGTCTGATGACGGGATACCACGGCGACCCGGAGCGCACCGCCGAGGCGATGGCGGGCGGCTACTACCGCACCGGCGACATCGGCTCGCGCGACGCGGACGGCTACATCACCTACATCGGCCGCTCCGACGACGTCTTCAAGGCGTCCGACTACAAGATCTCGCCGTTCGAGCTGGAGAGCGCGCTCCTGGAGCACGAGGCGGTGGCGGAGGCCGCGGTCGTGCCGGCCCCCGACCCGCTGCGGCTCGCCGTCCCGAAGGCGTACGTGGTCCTCGCGGAGGGCTGGGAGCCGGGCCCCGACGTGGCGAAGGTGCTGTTCGAGCACTCGCGCGCGGTGCTCGCCCCGTACAAGCGGATCCGGCGGATCGAGTTCGCCGAGCTGCCCAAGACGGTCTCCGGGAAGATCCGCAGGATCGAACTGCGCCGGGCGACCGCGGAGGGCTCCACCGCCGAGTACGACGAGGGGGAGCTGCGATGACCCTCTCCTACGCACACGGCACCGGCACGACACCGCTGCTGGGCGACACGATCGGCGCGAACCTGGACCGGGCGGTCGCCGCGTTCCCGGGCCGCGAGGCGCTCGTCGACGTGCCGTCCGGGCGGCGCTGGACCTACGCGGAGTTCGGCGCCGCCGTGGACGAGCTGGCCCGGGGGCTCGTCGGCAGCGGGGTCGGCACCGGCGACCGGGTGGGGATCTGGGCGGTCAACTGCCCGGAGTGGGTGCTCGTCCAGTACGCCACCGCGCGGATCGGCGCGATCATGGTCAACATCAACCCGGCGTACCGGGCCCACGAGCTGGAGTTCGTGCTGCGCCAGGCCGGGATCTCGCTGCTGATCGCATCGGCCGGGCACAAGGGCACCGACTACCGGGCGCTGGTCGGCGAAGTGCGCGGCAACTGCCCGCGGCTGCGCTCCGTCCACTACATCGGTGACCCGTCCTGGGACGAACTGGCCGCGGCCGCAGGGCCGGTGGCGCTCGACGAGGCGCTGTTGTCCTGTGACGACCCGATCAACGTCCAGTACACATCGGGCACCACCGGATTCCCGAAGGGTGCCACACTCTCCCACCACAACATCCTCAACAACGGTTTCTTCGTGGGGGAGTTGGTGGGCTACACGGAGCAGGACCGGATCTGTCTGCCGGTGCCCTTCTACCATTGCTTCGGCATGGTGATGGGAAATCTGGCGGCCACTTCGCACGGCGCGTGCATCGTCATCCCGGCGGCCTCCTTCGACCCGGAGGCCACCCTGCGCGCCGTCGAGCAGGAGCGCTGCACCTCGCTCTACGGGGTGCCCACGATGTTCATCGCGGAGCTGAACCACCCGGACTTCGCCTCGTACGACCTGAGTTCGCTGCGTACCGGGATCATGGCGGGCTCGCCCTGTCCCGCGGAGGTGATGAAGCGGGTCGTCTCCGAGATGCACATGGCGGAGGTGTCGATCTGCTACGGGATGACCGAGACCTCGCCGGTGTCCACCCAGACCCGCCGCGACGACGATCTGGGCCGCAGGACCGGGACGGCGGGCCGGGTGCTGCCGCATCTGGAGGTGAAGGTCGTCGATCCGGCGACCGGGGTCACGGTGGAGCGCGGCGAGCCGGGCGAGCTGTGCACCCGGGGCTACAGCGTGATGCTCGGCTACTGGGAGGAGCCGGAGAAGACCGCCGAGGTGATCGACGCGGGCCGCTGGATGCACACCGGGGATCTGGCCGTCATCCGTGCGGACGGATATGTGCAGATCGTCGGCCGGATCAAGGACATGATCATCCGGGGCGGCGAGAACGTCTATCCGCGCGAGATCGAGGAGTTCCTCTACGGCCACCCCAAGATCGCCGATGTCCAGGTGATCGGTGTACCGGACGAGCGGTACGGCGAAGAGGTGCTGGCCTGCGTCATCCCGCGGGATCCGGCCGATCCGCCGACGCTGGACGGGATCCGGGAGTTCTGCCGCGACCGGCTGGCCCATTACAAGATCCCGCGCGGGCTGCGGATCCTGGACGCCTTCCCCATGACGGTCAGCGGCAAGGTCAGAAAGGTGGAGCTGCGGAACCTGTACGGCGCGACTGCCGTCTAGAAGAGCGGCTGACGTTCCGCAGGGGCGCGGGACGGGGGCCCCGGAGCAGCGCGGGACCGGGGGTCCGGGGCAGCGGGGGGACGGGGGTCCGAAGGGGAAGGCAGGGGAGGGCAAGGAGGTCCGAACACCGCCCGGCCGAGCGGGGCCCCCGCTATACACTCGCTGTATACATGCTGTGTATAGTCCTGGCCATGTCATTGCTGAAGAAGAAGGCCGGGCGGCTCCGGGCGGCCGCTGCCGTGGCCGCGCTCATATCCGTGGCCCTGAGCGGCTGTTCGATGGAGACCACCTCGCCGTCCGAGGCGCGCGACCACGCGGACAAGAAGGACACCGCCCCGCTGGGCCCCGCCGACTGCCGCAAGGTCAAGTGCATCGCCCTGACCTTCGACGCAGGTCCCGGTCCGAACACCGCGCACCTGCTCGACGTCCTGAAGGAGAAGAAGGTCCACGCGACCTTCTTCCTGCTCGGCCGGGACCATGTGATGAAGTACCCCGAGCTGGTCAAGCGCGAGGCCGCCGAGGGCCACGAGGTGGGCAACCACACCTGGACACACAAGATCCTCACGAAGCAGAAGGCCGACGTCGCCCGCGCGGAGATCGACAGGACCGAGGCCGCGGTGGAGAAGCTCACCGGCAAGCGGCCCCGGGTGATGCGCCCGCCGCAGGGCAGGACCAACGACGACGTCTCCAAGATCTGCAAGGAGCTGGGCGTCTCCCAGGTGCTGTGGAGCACCACCGCCAAGGACTACTCCACGAACGACACCGCCCTCATCGAGAAGCGGACGCTCAAGCAGGCGAAGCCCGACGGCATCATCCTGCTGCACGACATCTACCAGGGCACGGTGCCCGCGGTCTCCGGCATCATCGACACCCTGCAGAAGCGCGGCTACCACTTCGTGACGGTGCCGCAGCTGATCGCCCCCGCGCAGCTGAAGCCGGGCGAGATCTACCGCCCGTAGGGGTCTTCCACCGGACAGCCCCTGTGCGGCTGTACCCGGTCGGGGCGCCGCTCAGGTCTGCGCGGCGCCCGTACTGACCAGTTCGTCGGCCGGTCCGTTGACCGGCTGCGGGGTGCCCGTGAGATCCAGCGCGAAGAGCGGTACGGCCAGGGCGTCGGCCCGGGTGCGCGCGTCAGCGGCGTACCCCGGGAGCGAGAAGAAGACGCACACCGCCGCCGAGTTCATGCCGTGCAGCCACAGGCACTCGATGTCGCGCGGCGCGGCGGGCCGTGTGGTGGCCTCCACGGCCGCGATCAGACCCGGCCCGTGCAGATCGATGCCGGAGGCCGGCCGCCGCTGCGGCTGTGCGATCTCACGGAAACCCAGCCACTCCAGATAGCGCGCCGCCGTCGACACCACATCGGCCGCGGTGCGGATCGGCATGGGACGGAAGGCGGGCCGGGGCGTGGCGGCCGTGCGCGGCAGCGGTATGTGGGCCGGTGGCCGAGGGCCGGCGGGATCCGCCACCGGCCGCACCGCGAGCCGCAGGACCGTACCGCAGGAGCATCCCAGCTCGGGCCGCGGCCACTCGTCCTGCCGCCCGCACGACGCGCAGCGGACCGTGACCCACTCGTCCGACCAGCTCCGGCGGGTGAGCTGGACCGGCGGCGCGTCCGCCAGCAGTGGCGGGGCGAGCGGGGCGCCGCAGGCGCAGGGCAGGACCGTCGCCGTATAGGCGTGTTCCCTCAGGCAGACCGGACAGCACACGACCGCGCTCGTCGCCCACTCGTCCGCGCCTCTCCCCGCACCCTTTCCCGCTCCCTCTCCCATGAGGACATCGTCCACCAGGCGGACCGGCCCGCGGGCGTACTTGGCGCAGGTGACGTAAGTCCGTCGTCCCTCTCTTGACGACAGGCGCAGCCAGCTCTTACATTGCTTCCGTATAGCAGAAATGAACTTCCGTAATACGGAATTGGGCGATCTCAGGTTGGCGCGACAGGAGGCCCACTCCGACTGGCGAGCAGGAGTATTCAATGCCTCGTATGACCGCTGCCCGAGCGGCAGTCGAGATTCTCAAGCGCGAGGGCGTCAGCAACGCGTTCGGCGTGCCGGGCGCGGCGATCAACCCCTTCTACGCGGCCCTCAAGGCCGCCGGTGGCGTGCGGCACACGCTCGCCCGCCACGTCGAGGGCGCCTCGCACATGGCCGAGGGGTACACCCGTACCCACCCCGGCAACATCGGCGTCTGCATCGGCACATCGGGCCCTGCGGGCACCGACATGATCACCGGTCTCTACTCGGCCACCGGTGACTCCATCCCGATCCTCTGCATCACCGGCCAGGCTCCGGTCGCCGTGATGCAGAAGGAGGACTTCCAGGCCGTCGACATCGCCTCGATCGCCAAGCCGGTCACCAAGGCGGCGACCACCGTCATGGAGGCCGCACAGGTTCCCGGGGTCTTCCAGCAGGCGTTCCACCTGATGCGCTCGGGGCGTCCGGGGCCGGTCCTCATCGACCTGCCGATCGACGTGCAGCAGACCGAGATCGAGTTCGACCCGGAGACGTACACCCCGCTGCCGGTCTACAAGCCGGTCGCGTCCCGCGCCCAGATCGAGAAGGCGATCACGCTCCTCAACGAGTCGGAGCGCCCGCTGATCGTGGCCGGCGGCGGCATCATCAACGCCGACGCCTCCGAACTGCTGGTGGAGTTCGCCGAGCTGACCGGTACGCCGGTCATCCCGACCCTGATGGGCTGGGGCATCCTCGCCGACGACCACGAGCTGAACGCGGGCATGGTCGGCCTCCAGACCTCGCACCGCTACGGCAACGCCACGTTCCTGGAGTCGGACTTCGTCCTCGGCATCGGCAACCGCTGGGCCAACCGCCACACGGGCAAGCTCGACGCGTACACCAAGGGCCGCAAGTTCGTCCACGTCGACATCGAGCCCACCCAGCTGGGCAAGATCTTCGCCCCCGACTTCGGGATCGCGTCGGACGCCAAGGCCGCCCTGGAGCTGTTCGTCGAGGTCGCGCGCGAGCTGAAGGCCGCGGGCAAGCTCCCGGACCGCAAGGAGTGGGCCGCGTCGGCCCAGGACCGCAAGGCCAGGCTGCAGCGCCGTACGCACTTCGACAACGTGCCGATGAAGCCGCAGCGTGTGTACGAGGAGATGAACCGCGCGTTCGGCCCCGACACCCGTTACGTCACGACCATCGGCCTCTCCCAGATCGCCGGCGCGCAGATGCTGCACGTCTACAAGCCGCGCCACTGGATCAACTGCGGCCAGGCGGGCCCGCTGGGCTGGACGATCCCGGCCGCGCTGGGTGTCGCCACCGCCGACCCCGGTGCGACGGTCGTCGCGCTCTCCGGTGACTACGACTTCCAGTTCATGCTGGAGGAGCTGGCCGTCGGCGCGCAGCACAACATCCCGTACGTCCACGTCCTGGTGAACAACGCGTACCTGGGCCTCATCCGCCAGGCCCAGCGCAACTTCGACATCGACTTCCAGGTCAACCTGGAGTTCGAGAACATCAACTCTCCCGAGCTCGGCGTGTACGGCGTGGACCACGTCAAGGTCGCCGAGGGCCTGGGCTGCAAGGCGATCCGGGTCACCGAGCCCGACCAGCTGCTGCCCGCCTTCGAGGAGGCCAAGAAGCTGGCCGCGCAGTACCGCGTCCCGGTCGTCGTGGAGGCGATCCTGGAGCGGATCACCAACATCTCGATGAGCGGCACCGACCTGGCCGGTGTCAACGAGTTCGAGGACATCGCGACGGAGGAGGGTCACGCTCCGACCGCGATCCTCCCGCTCAAGACGTCCTGACCTTCGGACGAAGAGGGGCGGGCCCGCCGGCAACGGCGGGCCCGCCCTTTTGTGTGTGGTGCGTGGTGCGCGGTCCGCGGTGTGTGGTGCACGCGGGGGCGGCCTCCGGGCGGCGTGCGGTGGTGCGCCTGGTGTGGCCTGGTGCGCGCCTGGTGCCAGGCGTACTGAGGCCGTCGGGCTGCCCCCTCCCACCGGGCACACCAGCACAGTCACAGTCCCGGGCACGCGAGCACAGGTCCCGGGCACGCGAGCACCGTCCCGGGCACGCGAGCACCGTCCCGGGCACACGAAAGGAGTGCGGAACAAGGGATCGTGGACCCTGTTCCGCACTCCGGCTCGTGTTGCTGATGACCGCCCGACGGCACGAGACTGGGCGCGACAGGACATTCGCGCCGCCGGGCGGGGCATGGGGAGACGCTCCGAGCGGGGAGGCTCTGGGTGGGGGAGGTGTTCCGTGCCGGGACAGCAGGGGACCGCGGCGGAGTGCGATTGGCTCCCCGGTCCCTCTCCTTCACATCAGGAGAGCGCCGGGGAAGCCTTGACCACCGCACTGGCATCGTCACTCCGCCGCGGTCCGCAGGCTTGTCCGGGCCGCCGGCCACCCCTCATCGGGACGGCGGACCGGACCGCGCCGGTGACCTGACCTCCCGTCAAGTCACCAGCGCCGTCTATCGGTCGACTCAGTTCTCGCGCAGAGCGCGGACCGCTTCCTCGACGCGCTTGCCGTACTCCGTGTCGGCGGCGTGGAAGTGCGCGAGGTTCTTCTCGATGACGTCCTCGAGGGTGACCTGCGAGAGGCCGCCCGCGATGTTGGCGATCAGCCGCGACTTCTCGTCGTCGGACATCAGCCGGTACAGCTCGCCCGCCTGGAAGAAGTCGTCGTCCTTGACGTGCTCGGCGGCGCCCTGCGCTCCGGTCCAGCCGGTCACGGCCAGCGGGGCGGCCAGCGGCGCGTCCGTCTGGGCCGGGCCCGCGTGGGAGTTGGGCTCGTAGTTCTTGTCGTCGCGCGAGCCGTAGCGGGTCGCCATGTGGCCGTCACGGCCGTAGTTGTCGACGGTCGCGTTCCGCGGCGCGTTGACCGGCAGCTGCGTGTGGTTGATGCCCACGCGGTAGCGCTGCGCGTCGGCGTACGCGAAGAGACGGCCCTGGAGCATCTTGTCGGGCGAAGGACCGATGCCGGGGACGAAGTTGTTCGGCGAGAACGCGGCCTGCTCGACCTCGGCGAACACGTTGTCCGGGTTGCGGTCCAGGACCAGACGGCCCACGCGCTGCAGCGGGTAGTCGCTGTGCGGCCACACCTTGGTGACGTCGAACGGGTTGAAGCGGTAGTCGGCCGCCTCGGCCGCCGGCATGATCTGGACGTGCAGCGTCCAGGACGGGTTGACGCCCCGCTCGATCGCCTGGAGCAGGTCGGTCTGGTGGCTGTTGCCGTCCTTGCCCACCAGCTCCGAAGCCTGGTCGGCGGAGAGGCTGCGGACGCCCTGGTTCGTCTTGAAGTGGTACTTGACGAAGAAGGCTTCGCCCTGGGCGTTCGTCCACTGGTAGGTGTGCGAGCCGTAGCCGTTCATGTGCCGGTACGAGGCGGGGATGCCTCGGTCGCCCATCAGCCAGGTCACCTGGTGGGTGGCCTCGGGGGAGTGCGCCCAGAAGTCCCAGACGTTGTTGGGCTCCTGCTTGCCGGTGAACGGGTCACGCTTCTGCGAGTGGATGAAGTCCGGGAACTTGATGGGGTCCTTGATGAAGAAGACCGGGGTGTTGTTCCCCACGAGGTCGTAGTTGCCCTCGTCGGTGTAGAACTTCAGCGCGAAGCCACGGGGGTCCCGTACGGCGTCGGAGCCGCCCAGCGAGTCGGCCACGGTGGAGAAGCGGATGAACGTGTCGGTGCGCTTGCCCACGCTGGAGAGGAAGTCGGCGCGGGTGAAGCCGGTGACGTCGTCGGTCACCTCGAAGTAGCCGTAGGCGCCGGAGCCGCGGGCGTGGACGACACGCTCCGGGATGCGCTCCCGGTTGAACCGGGCGAGCTTCTCCAGCAGGTGCTGGTCCTGGAGGAGGATCGGGCCGCCGACGCCGGCGGTGGCGGAGTTCTGGTTGTCGGCGACCGGGGCGCCTGACTCGGTCGTAAGCACGCGCTTCGACATCGTGGACCTTCCGTACTGGGGCTGCTGACGGCTTGAGGAGCGTAAATACGCTGCGAACGCCGCGTCAACAGTTTGTTGAAATTGAGGTGTGAGGTGACCGGACCGCGGCAGCGCCTGGGCGCGACAGGACAGGTGTCAGCGCTGCCGCGGACCGGAGTTCGGAAGGGGCCGGACGGAGCCCCGGAAGGGGAGCCTCGGGGTCAGACCTGCTGGCCGGACAGCCGCTCGACCGAGCGCAGCAGCGCGGAGTGGTCGAGGCCGCCGTCGCCCTGGGCGCGCAGCGAGGCGACCAGCTGGGCCACGACCGCGCCGACGGGCAGTGCGGCGCCGACGTTGCGGGCGGCGTCGGTGACGATGCCCATGTCCTTGTGGTGCAGGTCGATCCGGAAGCCGGGCTTGAAGTCCCGGTTCAGGAAGTTGTCCTTCTTGCGCGTCAGGACGGTCGAACCGGCCAGGCCGCCGTTGAGGACGTCGAGGGCGGCGTTGAGGTTCACACCGGACTTCTCCAGGAAGACCACGGCCTCGGCGCACGCCTGGATGTTGACCGCGACGATCAGCTGGTTGGCGGCCTTCACCGTCTGGCCCGAGCCGTGCGGACCACAGAGCACGATGGTCTTGCCCAGCGCGTCCAGGATCGGCTTCGCGGTGTCGAAGTCGGCCTGCTCGCCGCCGACCATGATGGACAGTACGGCCTCGATGGCACCGGCTTCGCCGCCGGAGACCGGGGCGTCCAGGACGCGCAGGCCCTTCTCGGCGCCGGCCTTGCCCAGGTCGACCGAGGTCTGCGGGGTGATCGACGACATGTCGATCAGCAGCGCGCCCGCCTTGGCGTTCTCCAGGATGCCGTCAGGGCCGTACGCGATGGCCTCGACGTGCGGCGACGCGGGCACCATGGTGATCACCACGTCGGCGTCGCGCACCGCTTCGGCGATCGAGGAGACGGCGGTGCCGCCTGCGGCGGCCAGCCGGTCCAGCTTGTCCTGCTCCAGGGTGTAGCCGGTCACCGAGTAGCCGGCCTTGATCAGGTTCTCGGACATCGGGGAGCCCATGATGCCGAGGCCGATCCATGCGACCTTGGGGAGATTGCTCATGCGGGGGTCCTCTTTCAACACGCGGGTGGAGATGGTCAGTTGGGGAGCCAGCCGAAGGCTTCGGCGCTCGGGCGGTCGCCCGGCTTGTACTCCAGGCCGACCCAGCCGTCGTAGCCGGCCTTGCTCAGCCGGTCGAGCAGGTCCTCCAGCGGCAGCGAACCCGTGCCGGGCGCGCCGCGGCCGGGGTTGTCCGCGATCTGTACGTGGCCGGTCTGTGCGGCGTAGGTGTCGATGACCTCGTTGAGGTCCTCGCCGTTCATCGACAGGTGGTACAGGTCGAGCAGGAACTTCGCGTTCCCGAGCCCGGTCAGGGCGTTGACCTTGTTGACCACGTCGATCGCGGCCGGAGCGCTCACCAGCGGGCACAGCGGCGACTCGGGCTTGTTGAGCGCCTCGATGAGCAGGATCGCGCCCACCCGGTCGGCGGCGCGGGCCGCTACCGTGAGGTTCTCCAGGGCCAGCTCGTCCTGGACGGCCGGGTCCACGCCCTCGACCCGGTTGCCGTACAGCGCGTTGAGCGCCTTGCAGCCGACCGAGGCGGCGAAGTCGGCCGCGATGTCGATGTTGGCGCGGAAGCGGTCGGACTCCTCGCCGGGGACGGAGAGCGCGCCCCGGTCCGGGCCGGGGAGCCGGCCGGCGTAGAAGTTGAGACCCACCAGCTGGGTACCGGCGTCGTCGAGCGCCTTTTTGAGCGCGTCGAGCTCGCCCTGCGGCGGGGTGGGGGTCTCGATCCAGGGCCACCACAGCTCGACCGCGCTGAAACCGGCCGCGGCGGCGGCCGCGGGACGCTCCAGAAGCGGGAGTTCCGTGAAGAGGATCGAGAGGTTCACATCGAAGCGCTGGTCCGTGTAGCCCATAAGGCGTTCGGCGCTCCTTCCGTATTGCGGAAGTTACTTTCTACTTGATGGAAGATTGCCTGCCGACCTGCTGAGCTGTCAAGTGGGCCTGCCTTTTTTCGTCCGGCGCGCAGTAGGTTGAGCGCGTGCGATTGAGAGTGGAATTCACGACGGAGCCCTTTGATCTGGACGATGCGCCGCCCCATGCGGTGGTCGCCCGGGAGGTCATCCAGGCCGCCGAGCTGGACGCGGTGGATGTCGGACCGTTCGGAAACACCGCCGAGGGTGCCTCGGACGCGGTGCTGACCGCGGTGGACGCACTGCTGCGCCAGGCCCTGGGCGCGGGCGCCACCCGGGTGTCCCTCCAGGTGAACGTGATCGGGCAGGACGGGGAGGACGTGAAGTGACCGAGCCGGGAGACCACCCACTCGTCGCCGCGGTGAAGCCGCTGGTCGACGCCATGGGGGCCGAGATCCTCGTACCGGGCCAGGCGACGGAGGACGACGTCGTGCTCGCCTGGGAGGGGGTGGACGTCCTGGCCGTACGGCTGCCGCAGCTCTCGGATTCCCTGGACCACATCCTGGCGGCGCTCGAACGCCGGCACGGGGTGCCGCTCTCGGAGCTCGACCGCAGGACGAAGCAGGCCGTGGTGCGGATACTGGAGGCGCGGGGCGCCTTCTCGGTGCGCCACGGTGTGGAGACGGTGGCCGGTGCGCTGGGAGTCAGCCGCTTCACCGTCTACAACTACCTGAACAGGGAAAACGTCACCAAGAGCGAGTGAGCGTTCCCGTGGCGGCGCCGACGGGCCACGCCACGGCCGACAGCCGCCGTCCGGGATCCCGGACGGCGGCTTTTGTCTCGTCAAAGTTTTCAACAAAGTGTTGACGTGGTGTTTCCGAGGGCGTTAGCTATCCGCAGCCCGTCCAGCACAAGGCCCATACAAGGCCACGGAGGTCCCCGTGACTTCGAGTCCAGAGCGCTTGCCGGGGGAGAACCCCGGAACCCCCGGAGGTCTCGCCCGGTTCAACACCCTGCGGGACAGTGCGGCGCTAGCCGTGCTTCACGAGGTCTGCGCCAGTTCGGTCTGGGGGAGCAAAATCCTCGCCCAGCGCCCTTACGCCACAGCTGAAGCCCTCTTTCTCGCCAGTGACGCCGCCACGGCCGAGCTGACCACGGAAGACCTGGCCGAGGCGATGGCGGGGCACCCGCCGATCGGGCGGCCGAAACCCGGAGACCCGACGTCCTCCCGTGAACAGCGGGGGATGGCCGGAGCGACCGAGGAGCTCAAGGCCGAGATGCTCGAACTGAACCTGGCCTACCAGGAGAAGTTCGGACATGTCTTCCTGATCTGCGCGACCGGTGCCACCGGCGAGCAGATGCGCGACGCGATGAAAGCCCGGTCCGGCAATACGCCCGAGCAGGAACGCGCGATCGTGCGCACCGAACTCGGCAAGATCAACCGCATCCGGCTGAATCTGGTCGCAGCGGAAGCCGCGCAGCCCGCGGCGGCCGCGGAAGAAGGAGAGTGAAGGTCTTGAGCACGCAGACCACCGCATCGGTGTCCACGCACATCCTGGACACCAGCGTGGGACGCCCCGCCGAAGGTGTCGCCATCTCGCTCGCGGCCCGCAGTGGCCACGGCGCCGAGTGGACAGCGCTCGGCGGGTCCGCGACCGACGCGGACGGGCGCTGCAAGGACCTGCCGGCCCTGCCGGAAGGAACCACCCACGTACGCCTCGATTTCGAGACCGAGACGTACTTTGCCAAGAAACAAGCCGAGGAACAGCAGGACGCCCCCCGCGTAAGGGACAGCGGCGCTTTCTTCCCGGAGGTGGCGATCACGTTCGCCGTCGTCCCGGGTGAGCACTTCCACGTACCGCTGCTGCTCAACCCGTTCGGCTACTCCGTATACCGAGGGAGCTAGTACCGAAATGCCCACGATTCTCGGCCAGAACCAGTACGGCAAAGCAGAGAACCGCGTCGTCAAGATCACGCGGGACGGCGACACCCACCACATCAAGGACCTCAACGTCTCGGTCGCCCTCTCCGGCGACATGGACGACGTCCACTACTCGGGCTCCAACGCCAACGTCCTGCCGACCGACACCACCAAAAACACGGTGTACGCGTTCGCCAAGGAGCACGGCATCGAGTCCGCCGAGCAGTTCGGCATCCATCTGGCCCGGCACTTCGTGACCAGCCAGGAGGGGATCCACCGCGCCAGGATCCGGATCGAGGAGTACGCCTGGGAGCGCATCGCGACCTCGGACGCGAGCTCGCGGTTCATCGGCGCCGACGACGTCCAGCACTCCTTCGTCCGCAAGGGCCAGGAGCTGCGCACCGCCGAGATCACCTATGACGGTGAGAACTGGCAGGTCATCTCGGGTCTGAAGGACCTGAAGGTGATGAACTCCACCAACTCGGAGTTCTGGGGCTACGCCAAGGACAAGTACACGACGCTCAAGGAGGCCTACGACCGCATCCTCGCGACCGCGGTGTCCTCCCAGTGGCGTTACAGCTGGTCCAGCGACGCGGAGCGCATGCCGAACTGGGACAGGTCCTACGAGCAGAGCAAGAAGCACATGCTCCAGGCCTTCGCCGAGACGTACTCGCTCTCCCTGCAGCAGACCATGTACCAGATGGGCGCGCGCATCATCAACAGCCGCAGCGAGATCGACGAGATCCGGTTCTCGCTGCCGAACAGCCACCACTTCCTGGTGGACCTGGAGCCCTTCGGGCTCAAGAACGACAACGAGGTCTACTTCGCGGCCGACCGCCCGTACGGACTCATCGAGGCGACCATCCTGCGGGACGGCGCCGATCCCCGTATCCCGGTGGACATGACCAACCTCTGAGACCCGCCCGGGGCGCTGCCGCCGGGCCGCACCGGCCGGCGGCGGCGCACCGAACGGACCTGACACACCACTTCACTTCACTACTTTCGGCACCCGGAGCCACGCGGCTGCGGCACTCAAATCCTCCTGGGGTCCTGCCGTGCCCACATCGCCACTGCGAGAGAAGGTATCCCCATGGCAGCAACGGCAGCCGCGCGCACGGTCATTGAGAACGTAGCCATCGCGACGGTCGACGCACACGACACCGAGTACGCATCGGGTCATGTCGTGATCGCCGGGAATCGCATCGAATCCGTCGGCGCGGGCAAGGCCCCCGAAGGACTCACCGGCGTAGAACGCCGGATCGACGGCACCGGGCACCTGGTGACGCCGGGTCTGGTCAACACCCACCACCACTTCTACCAGTGGATCACCCGGGGTGTGGCCACCGACCACAACCTCTTCAACTGGCTCGTCGCGCTCTACCCGACCTGGGCGCGCATCGACGAGCAGATGGTCCGCTCGGCCGCGCAGGGCTCCCTCGCGATGATGGCCCGCGGTGGTGTCACCACCGCGATGGACCACCACTACGTCTACCCGCAGGGCTCCGGCGACCTGTCCGGCGCCGTCATCGGCGCCGCCGCCGAGATGGGCGTACGGTTCACGCTGGCCCGCGGCTCCATGGACCGCAGCAAGAAGGACGGCGGGCTGCCCCCGGACTTCGCCGTCGAGACCCTGGAGGGCGCGCTCGCGGCCACCGAGGCGACGGTCGACCAGCACCACGACGCCTCCTTCGACGCGATGACCCAGGTCGCCGTCGCGCCCTGCTCGCCCTTCTCCGTCTCGACCGAACTGCTCAAGCAGGGTGCCGAGCTGGCCCGCCGCAAGGGCGTACGCCTGCACACCCACGGCAGCGAGACCGTCGAGGAGGAGCAGTTCTGCAAGGAACTGTTCGGGATGGGCCCGACCGACTACTTCGAGTCGACCGGCTGGCTCGGTGAGGACGTATGGATGGCGCACTGCGTCCATATGAACGACTCCGACATCGCCGCCTTCGCGCGCACCGGGACCGGCGTCGCCCACTGCCCGTCCTCCAACGCCCGTCTGGCGGCCGGGATCGCCCGTGTGCCCGACATGCTCAAGGCCGGCGTGCCGGTCGGCCTCGGGGTCGACGGCACCGCGTCCAACGAGTCCGGCGAGCTGCACACCGAGCTGCGCAACGCCCTGCTCATCAACCGCCTCGGCGCCCACCGCGAAGCGGCACTCAACGCCCGGCAGGCGCTGCGCCTCGGCACCTACGGTGGTGCTCAGGTCCTGGGCCGCGCCTCGGAGATCGGTTCGCTGGAACCGGGGAAGCTCGCCGACCTCGTGCTGTGGAAGATGGACACCCTCGCCCACGCCTCCATCGCCGACCCGGTGACCGCGCTCGTCTTCGGTGCCGCGGCCCCCGTCACGCTCTCCCTCGTCAACGGCAAGCCCGTCGTCGAGGACAACCACCTGACCACGGTGGACGAGGACGCCATCGCCCGCTCCACGCGGGACGAGGCCCGGCGCCTGGCGCAGATCGCCGCGCGGGCCTGACGTCCGAAAGAAGCTCCGGCCGGGGAGGACGGTCCCCGGCCGGCGGCCGCGAACCCGAGCGGGGTTCACGGCAGCCGTGACCGGGGGGTGTGTGCCCAGAGTGCATACGCCCTCCGGGACGGTGACGTACCCGGAAACCCTCGCCGGAACCCCCGTGCCCCGCCCGGTACCCGACTCAGAAACGCAGTAGCACCGCCCGCAAGCACCGCCCGCACCTCCCCGCAGCCGCACCTGCATTCCGCACCACCTCCCTGATACCCACGTCACCGCCGACGTGTACCCGACCGGAGGAGCCACCGTGGCCGCCGAGCCCAGGTTTCGCACTGATGCAGCAGAAACAGCCGCCGACACCGAATCACCCGGGACCTCCGGAGACACTTCCGCGGACCCCGGCTCCACCTCAGCGGATACGGGAAAGACGACCTCGAAGCATCCGGTCGACGAAGTCCTCCCGCCCGTCAAGATGTTCAGCAGCGGCCTCCAGCATGTGGCCGCCATGTACGCGGGGGTTGTCGCCCCGCCGATGATCGTGGGCCCCGCCGTGGGGCTCAGCGCCAAGGAGACCTCGTTCCTCGTCGGCGCGGCCCTGTTCACCGCGGGCATCGCCACCCTGTTCCAGACCCTCGGATTCTGGCGGGTCGGTTCCCGCCTGCCGTTCGTCAACGGTGTCTCGTTCGGCGGCGTCAGCCCGATGATCGCCATCGGCAAGGGCCGCGGACACGACGGCATCGCCGTGATCTTCGGCGCGATCATCGTCGCCAGTGTGCTGGGGTTCGTACTCGCCCCGTACTTCAGCAAGTTGCTCCGGTTCTTCCCACCGGTCGTCACCGGCACTGTCATCACCCTCATCGGGGTCTCGCTGCTGCCGGTCGCGTTCGGCTGGGCGCAGGGTACCGAGGGGGCCGCCGACTACGGCTCGATGAAGAACATCGGAATGGCCGCCCTCACGCTGGTGATCGTTCTGGCGCTGCGGAAACTGCTCCGCGGTTTCCTCCAGCAGATCGCCATCCTGCTCGGTCTGGTGGTCGGTACGCTCATCGCGATACCGATGGGCATGACCAGCTTCGACGCGATGCGCAACGCCGACCCGATCGGATTCCCGACGCCCTTCCACTTCGGCGCCCCGCAGTTCGAGGTCTCCGCCATCATCTCGATGTGCATCGTGATGCTGGTCTGTATGACCGAGTCGACCGCCGACATGCTGGCGCTCGGCAAGATCGTCGGGCGTCCGGCCGACGAGCGGACCATCGAGGGGGGCCTGCGCGCCGACACCCTGTCCAGCTTCATCAGCCCGTTCTTCAACAGCTTCATGGCGAGCGCCTTCGCCCAGAACATCGGCCTGGTGGCGATGACGAAGGTGCGCAGCCGGTACGTCGTGGCGACCGGCGGCGGGATCCTGATCCTGCTCGGTCTCTGTCCGATGGCAGCGGCCGCGATCGCCCTCGTACCGCTGCCGGTTCTGGGCGGTGCCGGGGTCGTGCTCTTCGGCTCGGTCGCCGCCAGCGGTGTCCAGACGCTGGCCGGCGCGGCGATGGAGAAGGGTGAGAACGCCCTGATCGTCGCCACCTCGCTCGGTATCGGCCTGATCCCGATCGCGGCGCCGAACTTCTACCACGCGTTCCCGAAGAACGTCCTGGTGGTGCTCGACTCCGGCATATCCACCGGGTGTGTGGTGGCCATCGTGCTCAACCTGGCCTTCAACCACCTGGGCCGCAGGAAGGACGCCGGAGCCCCGGAGGGCCCTGAGGAACCGGCCACCGAGGACAACGCGACACAGCAGGCCGTCGCCAAGGCGGCAGCCGCACTGCACTGACGGTGGCGCGCGCCCGCCCAGGGTGCGAGTGACCGAGGCATGACATACGGGGCGCGGCCCGCACCACTGGTGCGGAACGCGCCCCGCCCCTGTCCGCGGCCCGGTCAGCCGATGCTGTACGGGTCTCCGTAGACCTTCCAGTTGAGCGGTGTGTGCAGGTCGAGGTTGCCGTCCTTCAGGAAGACGCGCTGCTCGGTGTCGACCCGGCTGGTGTCGCTGTGGGCCTCCTCCTGCTGCATCGCCCAGACGCGGGCGTCGAGGAAGGCGTTGAGATACGTGGTCTCGTCGCCGCCCTGGGCCGGGGTCTTGGCCTTGGCCAGCGCCCTCTTGCGGATGGAGCCGAAGCTGGTCTTGTCGTCGCCGTCACCGTGCATGACGATGGCGTCGTAGTAGGCGAACTGGCCCAGGACCCCGATGCCGTCCGTCTTGCCCTGCTTGACGGCCGGGTCGAAGTAGACGCGGTCGCGCTCGTCGTTCTGCGCCGTCTGGAACACGGCGTCCTTGGCCGCGGTCTTCCAGGCGCTCTCGAAGGCCGAGCCGAGCCCCGAGTGCGAGTCGCTGCCGTTGACCTTCTCCAGCGCGGGGAGGTATTTGGCGAGCGGGTTGCCCGGCTCCCGGTCGGTGTACAGCTTCACCAGGTCCAGCATGTCGCCGGTGCCCGAGCAGAACCCGATGATGCCGGCGGTGTAGCCGCGGCCGTCTCCTATGTCCTCGATGTACTTGTACTGGGCCTTCCAGTCCAGCGAGGAGTTCTCGGCGCTGGAGACCAGCTTCATGGCGATCTCCTTCTTCGCCGGGTCGTCGAGTCCGGTCGCGGCGACGGCCACCTGCTGAGCGCGGTGCGAACTCGCTTGCTCCGCAGGGGCGTTGGCGGCGTAGGCGGTGGCCGGTACGGCTACCAGGGCCAGTCCGAGCACGGTGCGCGTGATGATCCTCTTGCTGCGTCCAGCGGTGGTGCGGTGGGGGGCTTTCACCGGTCCTCCAAGGGGAGTTGGTGCGTCGGCGTTCTGTTAGGAAGCTTTCCTATCAGCTGTTCTGAGGGTCGTACACCCCTGGGGACGGGGGAGTTGGGCGAAGCGTGCGCGATCAGGTTCGATCCGGTCATGGGGAATGGCGTATTTTGCCCTGATGTGACTCTACGTGTCCGGGGCGCTTCCATATGCGACGTGGCGTGGGGGCCGGGCCGCGCGCTGTAGCGTCTGCGGTATGGACGATCACTCAGCGGCCGACGATCACTCCGTGGTCGATGTCGGCGACGTACGGCTCGCATACCGCGCCTGGGGCGACCCCTTCGGCGCGCCGGTGGTGCTGCTGCACGGGCTCGGCGGCTCGTCCGCGACCTGGGAGGAGACCGGCCGGGCGCTCGGCGCCGAGTGGCGGGTGTACGCCCTGGACCTGCGCGGACATGGAGAGAGCGACTGGCCGGACGAGTACTCGTTCGAGCTCATGCGCGACGACGTCCTGGGGTTCCTGGACGAACTGGAACTGGAGCGTGTCGGGATCGTCGGCCACTCCATGGGCGGTGTCGTCGCCTATCTGCTCGCCCAGGAGCACGCGGACCGGGTGGAGCGGCTCGTCCTGGAGGAGACTCCGCCGCCGTACCCCAGGGAGATGGCCGAAACGGCGAGTCCCGAAGGGCCGGTCGACTACGACTGGAACGTGGTCTCCGCCATCAGGAACGAGATCGGGCGGCCCAGCCCCGAGTGGGCCGAACGGCTCGGCGAGATCGTCGCCCCGACGCTGATCGTCACCGGCGGCCCGGACAGTTCCATGCCGCAGGGGCGGATCTCCGACATGGCGGCGGGGATCCCCGACTCCAGGGTCATCACGATCCCGGTCGGCCACACCGTGCACGCCCTGGAGCCCGCACAGTTCTCGGCCGCGGTCAGCGACTTCTTCACCAGCTGAGCCGCGCACGGCCGCCCACCCTCACCGCGGACAGCGTGACGCCGCGCGTTAGCCTTGCAGTCGTAACGGACACGGGGTGCCCCGCCCAGGGGCTGAGATCACACCCGCCGAACCTGAACCAGTTAGTACTGGCGGAGGGATGTCGCTCATGTCATTGCCACCTGCTCCCAGCAGCACACCGGCCACCGGACCGCAGTCCGTCTTCGACGGCCGGATGCCCGCCGAGCCCGGCGACCTGCGGATCGAGGCCCGCGGAATAGCGCCGGTGCCCGGCCATCACCGCTACGGCGGCCCGGGACGGCTGTTCACCGTGTGGTTCGCCCCGAACCTGACCATGACCGGGGTCTTCACCGGCACCGTCGGTATCGCCCTCGGCCTCGATCTGCCCACCGCGCTGGCCGCCGTGGTGCTGGGCACCCTGACAGGCGCTGTGCCCACCGCGTACCTCGGAACCTGGGGCAGCCGCACCGGCGCGGGCCAACTGCCCCTGGCCCGGCTCGCGTTCGGCCGGTCCGTCACGGTGCCCGGCCTGCTGCAGTGGCTGTCGTCGGTGGCCTGGGACGCGCTCATCGGACTGTTCGGCGGGGACGCGCTGGCCCGGCTCTGCGGCTGGCCGTTCTGGCTGGGCGTGCTGCTGATGATGCTGGGGCAGGGGTCACTCGGCGTACTGGGCTACGAGGCGATCCACCGGCTGCAGAAGCTGATGACCTTCGTACTCGCCGCCGCGTTCGTCGCCCTGGCCTTCAGACTGCCGGACAGCGTCCACACCGCGGCCGGCAGCGCGCACGGCGCCGACCGCGCGGGCGCGTTCATCCTGACCAGCACCATCGCGCTCAGCCTCGCGCTGTCGTGGGCCCCGTACGCCAGCGACTTCAGCCGCTATCTGCCGCAGAACACCTCCCGCCCCCGCATGTTCTGGTACACGCTCCTCGGTGTGAGCGTCTCCTTCGTGGCCGTCCAGTCACTCGGGCTCTGGGGGGCCGCCGTCTTCACCGACCAGACCGCCCGGGGTGTCGACCGGCTGCTGGGCGGCGGTGTGCTCGGCGCGCTGGGGCTGCTGGCCGTGGCGCTGGCCGCCCTGTGCAGCAACGCCATGAACGACTACAGCGGCTCACTGGCCCTGCAGACCATCGGCCTGCGCGTCCCGCGCCCGGTCGCGGCCGCGATCGCCGCCGTACTCGGATTCCCGCTGGTGCTGTGGATGCACGCCGCTGACACCGCGGCCCGCTTCCAGAACGTCCTGCTCTTCGTCGGCTACTGGATTCCCGGCTTCGTCGCCGTCGTCGCTGTCGACTGGTTCGCCCGGGCCCGCACGGGCGAAGGGGTCGACCCGACCACGGAGAGCGTCCGTACGCGGTCCGGCCGGCCCGCGCTGGTGGCGTTCTGCGCCGCGTTCGCCGCGGCGGTGCCGTTCATGAACACCGGCCTCTACACGGGCCCGGTGGCTTCCGCACTGCACGGCGCCGACCTCGCCTACTACGCGGCTTTCCTGACCGGGCTCATCGTCTACGCACCCCTCAGGCTGCGCCGCCACCGGACCCCGCCCCCGCACAGCCTCTAGGGTTTCCAGTCCGGGCTGCGCCCGCTGAGTCCGATCACCCGGTCGACGAACGGGGCGTCCCGTGCGACCCCGACGGCCGGGCCGAAGGCCGGAGCGCGTGTCGGGCTGTCCGGCTGCCCGAGCAGCGCGTACGAGACACCCAGGCTCGCCGGATCCGGTGCGTACCGCTGCCCGGTCGCGCGGGCCAGGTCCCAGCCGTGCACCACCAGCTCGTTGAGCGCGATCCGTCCGGCGACCACCGCGGGCAGGGTGAAACCGCCCGCTCTGGTCTCGCCCTCCCATGCCGCGGGGGAGTGCCAGGCCGCGATCAGGTCCGCCAGCTGCCGGGGCAGCGCCGTGCGCCAGTCCGCGGCCAGCTCGGGGTTGGGCACTGTGCCAGGCGCGGTGTCGGTGAGCGGCCCGAACTCCTTCTTCGCCGCGGCGCAGAACGCCACCGTCAGTCCGGAGACATGGGCGAGCAGGTCCCGTACCGCGTAGTCCGGGCAGGGCGTGCGGTCACCCAGCTGCCCGTCCCCGACGGCGCCGGCGAGCTCTGCCATGTGCCGGGCCGGTGGTTCCAGATCGGGCCGCCCGCCGTCCTGGTTCTTGGGGCCGTCCGCGTCCGTCGCTTCTGTGTCCGTTTCGATGTCCATACCCTTGAGACCGGATCCGGTACGAGAACTCATCGGTCGCCGCCCGCCCGCCGTGGCAACATGCGCCCCCGCGCTCCCTGTGGTCCCGTTGGCGCAGAATCCTCCGGAGCGAACAGGGGCTGCACGATGGAGCTGGGACCCAGGACCGACGCCTCCCCGGCCGGGCACACCGCGCAGACCGTCGTGCCGTACGCGCGGGCGAGCGGGCCCGTCACCCGCTCGGCCGCACCGGGTCCGGTCCATGGGCCCGCGGCACCGGGCCCGGGCCATGGGGCCGTCGCGTGAGCACCGTCCAGACCCGGCAGGCCCCGGAGGGGAAGCCACCGGGAAAACGCGGATTCGTCTTCCCGAGCGCCCTCACCGTCCTGGCCGTCGTCACCATCGCCGTCTGGGCCCTCGCCTTCCTGATCCCGCCGGGCGAATACCGCAGGAACACATCGGGGGCGCCCATCCAGGGCACCTACCACCGGGTCGCGTCCGACCGGGGAATCGTCCACCGGCTCAACGATCTCTTCCTCTCCCCGGTCAACGGCCTCTACGGCGTCCAGGACGCGAAGACCGGCCAGGTCGGCCCCACGATGGCCGGTGACCTGTACGGCAGCGCGGGCGTCTTCCTCTTCGTGCTCGCGATCGGCGCCTTCATCACGGTCGTCTTCGCGACCGGCGCGCTCGACCTGGGCATCGGCCGCCTCGCCCACCGGCTCCGCGAGCGCGGGGCGCTGCTCATCGCGGGGGTGATGCTGGTGTTCGCGCTCCTCGGTACGGTCGAGGGCTTCGCCGAGGAGACCCTCGGCTTCTACGGGCTGATCGTCCCGCTGATGCTGGCGCTCGGCTACGACCGGATGGTGGCGACCGGCACGATCATCCTGGGCGCCGGAATCGGTGTGCTGTGTTCCACCGTCAACCCCTTCGCGACCGGGGTGGCTTCCTCCGCCGCCGACATCTCGCTGGGCGACGGCATCGTGCTGCGCGGGCTGATGTGGGTGGTCCTGACCACGGTGACCATCGCGTACGTCATCCGCTACGCGAGACGGGTGAGCCGCGATCCAGGGCGGTCGCTCTCCGGCTTCCTGCCGGGCGACCGCGAACAGAGCGCCACCGGGGCGGCGGAGCCCCCGCCGCTGACCACCCTGCACAAGGTCATCCTGGTGCTCGTCACCCTGACCTTCGCCTTCATGATCTTCTCGGTCGTGCCCTGGGCGAGCGCCCTGTCGGGGGACGCCGACGCCACCCCGTACGGATTCGAACTGGGCTGGTCCTTCCCGCAGTTGGCCGCTCTCTTCCTGGTGGCCGGGGTGCTCGTCGGGATCGTGGCCCGGCTCGGCGAGCAGAAGCTGAGTGCGACGATCGTGCAGGGCGCCGCCGACTTCATCTCGCCGGCGCTGGTGATCGTGCTGGCCCGCGGTGTCACGGTCATCATGAACAACTCGCAGATCACCGACACCGTGCTGCACTCCATCGAGGGCCTGGTCTCCGGCACGTCCTCGTCGGTCTTCGCGTTCTTCGTCTTCCTCGTCAATCTGCCGCTGGCCTTCCTGATCCCCTCGACCTCGGGCCACGCCACGCTCGCGATGCCGATCCTCGCGCCGCTGGCCGACTTCGCCGGGGTGCCGCGCGCCCTGGTCGTCACTGCCTGGCAGTCGGCGAGCGGCTGGATGAACCTCTGGGTCCCGACCACCGCCGTCACGATCGGCGGGGTGGCGCTGGCGAAGGTGGGTTACGACAAGTACCTGCGGTTCGTCTGGCCGCTGCTGGCGATCCTGTTCGTACTGATCGGGGGCTTCGTCGCGGTGGGGGCGGTGTGGACGTGACGCGCGGTCCTGGACCGCTCAGCCGTGCGCGTCGGCGTGGCCGGCCGCCGGGCCCGCCTCCGCGAAGGCGGCGCCGGGCCAGCCGGTGACGCGCTTGGGCCTGGGGCCCGCGTAGGTGCGCACCTTGGACGTGGAGAGGCCGAGCCTGACCAGTGACTCGGCCACGGTGACGGCGGCGCCGACACCGTCCACGACCGGGACACCGGTGCGCTTCCTGATCTGCTCGTCCAGCCCCGCCATGCCGCCGCAGCCCAGGCAGATGACCTCGGCCCTGTCCTCGGTCACGGCACGTTCGGCCTGCGACACGATCGACTCGACGGCGGCGGCCGGGTCCTCCTCCAGCTCCAGCACGGCCAGGCCGCTGGCCCGCACCGACGCACACCGGGCGTCGAGCCCCGCGAGCTTCAGCCGGTCCTCGATCAGCGGGACCGTCCGGTCGAGCGTGGTGACCACCGAATAGGTGTGTCCGAGGTACAGGGCGGTGCTCGCCGCCGCCTCGGTGATGTCCACGACGGGCACCGACAGCAGCTCCTGGAGCCCCTCCCTGCCGTGCTCGCCGTAACCGGCCTGGATGACCGCGTCGAAGGGCTCCGGGTAGGAGAGGACCCGGTCCATGACGGCGATCGCCGCGAGATAGCTCTCGAAGTTCCCCTCCACGGACTCGGCTCCGAAGCGCGGGGTCAGGCCCACGATCTCCGTGCCGGCCGACGCCACCGACCTCGCCTGTGCGGCGATCGCCTCCGTGATCGATTCGGTGGTGTTCACGTTGACGACGAGTATGCGCATGGGGGTACCTCACAGATGGTGCGCAGCGGGTGCGCGGCTGGATCGGGTGGGCCGGTGTTCTCCCGTACGGGCGCTGCCGCCCGTGTCAGTGCACGCTCGGCACGGCGATGGCCGCGCCGGGGACGTCCTGGTGGCTGACGTTCCGCTCGGAGACGGCGACGTACACGGCGGCGGCGATACCGGCGCCGATGAACCAGGCGAACGGCGCGACGGCGGAGAACAGCGGTACGAGGGCGCAGACGACGGCCGCGACGGCCGCCGGCACGAAGGCGGCGATGGCGCGCAGATTCACGCCGCGTGTGTAGTGGTACGCGGCCGACGGCTCCATGGTGTACAGCTCGGGCACATTGACCCGGCCCTTCCTGATCAGCCAGTAGTCGGCGATGATCACGCCGAACAGCGGGCCGAGGAAGGCACCGAGACCGCCCAGGAAGTAGTTCACGACGGTCGGGTTGTTGTAGAGGTTCCACGGCAGGATGACGATGCCGATGACACCGCTGACGATCCCGGCCCGCCGGAAGTCGAGGTGCTTGGGGAAGAGATTGGCCAGCGCGTATGCCGGGGCCACGAAGTTGGCCATGAGGTTCACCGCGACCGTGAGGATGATCAGCGCCAGGCAGGCGAGCACCACGAACCAGGTGTTGGGGATGGCCTGTACGACGTCCGCCGGGCTGTTGATGACCTTCCCGTTGATCCGGAACTGCGCCCCGGCCAGCACGACGGTGATCGTGCCGAAGAGCATGATGTTCACGGGAATGCCGCAGAAGTTGCCGATGGTGATCGACTTCTTATGGGTGCAGGACCGGGTGAAGTCGCAGAAATTCAGCGCGAACGTGCCGTAGATGGCGACCCACAGCGAGGCGCCCGCGAAGATCTCGCGCCACATCTTCCCGCCGCTCAGCGGGTGGTTGTTCGACAGCGCGATGGAGCCGCCCGCTTTCCAGAACATCCAGACGGCGAGCGCGGAGAGCGTGAACAGGATGACCGGCCCCGCGAACGCCTCGTACTTCCGGACCATCTCGATGCCGTACATGAGAATGCCGATCTGTACGCACCACAGGAACCCGAAGGAGATCCAGCCGAGCGTCGACAGACCGAGGAAGGAGTTCTCGGACAGCCCGGCCAGCGGGTGGTGCAGCGTGATCAGCAGAACGTTCAGCACATGGGACGCGAGGTACGTCTGGATGCCGAACCACGCGATGGCGACGGCGCCGCGGATGAGAGCGGGGATCTGCGCGCCCCGTACACCGAAGCTGATACGGCTCATGACCGGGAACGGGATGCCGGTCTTCTGGCCCATGTACCCGGAGAGGTTGAGTATCCCGAAGAGCAGTGCGGCGCCGATCGCGAGAGCGAGCAGCACCTGCCAGGCGCCGAGCCCGAGGGCGAACAGCCCGGTGGCGAAGGTGTAGTTGCCCAGGCTGTGCACGTCGTTCGCCCACAGGGTGAAGATGTTGTAGCTGCCCCAGCGGCGCCCGTGGACCTCGGTCGGCGCCAGGTCGTCGTTGTACAGGCGGGGGCTCAGCGGGGGTGCGCCGGCGATGTCGGCAGCGATATCGGTGGTGCCCACGGCCGGTGTCGATCGGGGCGGTTCCACGGGCGTGTCTGCACTCGTCACCGGGCCACTCATCCTTGAATGAATTCCACAATGTGGAATATGGATATCGGGATGCGGCAAGGCTAGATTCGTCCAAGTGGGCTGTCAAGGGTTTGTGGTTTTCCCGAACTTGCCTGGTGGGCGCGGTCGTAGACGCGTCGCGGAGAGGCTGCGGAGGGGTCGCGGAGGACTCGCGGATGCGCGTGGGGTGAGGGGCCGGGGCGTTCCGGAGGGATTTCGTCCGCTTTATTTCCGCCCACTGTGGTTCATCGCGCGGGACCGGTCAACGCAGCCGGGGAAACGAAAACCGGGGCAGTCCCGGGCGCCGTGCGGCGCCCGGGACTGCCCCGGTCGGATGCGTGGTGGTGCTCGGTTATCCCAGCTGCTCGTACGCCGGCAGCGTCAGGAAGTCCGCGTAGTCGGCGTCCAGGGACACCGTCAGCAGGAGGTCGTGTGCCTGCTGCCACTTGCCCGCGGCGAACGCCTCCGCGCCGATCTCCTTCTCGATCGCGGTGAGTTCGTCCGCCGCGATCTTCCGGGCCAGCTCCGCCGTCGCGTGCTCGCCGTTCTCGAAGACCACGTTCGCGTTGATCCACTGCCAGATCTGCGAGCGGGAGATCTCCGCCGTCGCGGCGTCCTCCATCAGGTTGAAGATGGCCACGGCGCCCATGCCGCGCAGCCACGCCTCGATGTAGCGGATACCGACCTGGACCGCGTTGACCAGGCCCTCGTACGTCGGCTTGGCGTCCAGGGAGTCGATCGCGATCAGGTCACCGGGTGCCACCGCGACGTCCTCGCGCAGCCGCTGCTTCTGGTTCGGGTTCTCGCCGAGGACCGCGTCGAACGACTTCATGGCGATCGGCACCAGGTCCGGGTGCGCGACCCAGGAGCCGTCGAAGCCGTCGGCGGCCTCGCGGTCCTTGTCCGCCTTGACCTTCTCGAAGGCCACCTTGTTGACCTCGGCGTCGCGCCGGGACGGGATGAAGGCGGCCATACCGCCGATGGCGTGTGCGCCGCGCTTGTGGCAGGTGCGCACCAGGAGCTCGGTGTACGCGCGCATGAACGGCGCCGTCATCGTGACCAGATTGCGGTCCGGCAGGACGAACTTGGAGCCGCCGTCGCGGAAGTTCTTGACGATGGAGAACAGGTAGTCCCAGCGCCCGGCGTTCAGCCCGGAGGCGTGGTCGCGCAGCTCGTAGAGGATCTCCTCCATCTCGTACGCGGCCGTGATCGTCTCGATCAGGACGGTCGCGCGGACCGTGCCCTGCGGGATGCCGACGTAGTCCTGCGCGAAGACGAAGATCTCGTTCCAGAGGCGCGCCTCCAGGTGGGACTCGGTCTTCGGCAGGTAGAAGTACGGGCCCTTGCCGAGCTCGATGAGGCGCTTGGCGTTGTGGAAGAAGTACAGGCCGAAGTCGACCAGCGCGCCGGGGACGGGGCGGTCGTCGAGGACGAGGTGGCGCTCGTCGAGGTGCCAGCCGCGCGGGCGCACCACCACGGTGGCGAGTTCGTCGGCGGGCTTCAGTGCGTACGACTTGCCGGACTTCGGGTCCGTGAAGTCGATCCGGCGCTCATAGGCGTCGGTCAGATTGAGCTGGCCGGTGACAACGTTCTCCCAGGTGGGGGCGGACGCGTCCTCGAAATCTGCGAGCCAGACCCTGGCGCCCGAGTTCAGGGCGTTGATGGTCATCTTGCGGTCGGTCGGGCCGGTGATCTCGACGCGGCGGTCGTTCAGCGCGGCCGGAGCCGGTGCGACCTTCCAGCTGTCGTCGTCGCGGACGCTCGCGGTCTCCGGGAGGAAATCGAGCGAGGACGTCCGGGCGATCTCGGCGCGGCGCTCAGCACGGCGGACGAGCAGCTCATCACGGCGGTGGGTGAACCGCCGGTGCAGCTCGGCCACGAAGGCCAGGGCCGCATCGGTGAGGACCTCGTCCTGCCGCGGCAGGGGCTCGGCATCGACGATGGCCAGCGGAGACGGCGCTGGTGCGGACATGAGCTGTCACTCCTTCAGCGGGCAGTACCTGACGGCCGCAGGACTCTCATGGTGGCACGGAGTGCCATGGGGTCGCGATACGGTCGCGGGCGCTCTGTGAGGCACAGAGCGCTTCTGACGTGTGGATACTAGTTTCCTCATGGTGGAAGTTCAACGCTGTGTTGACATCGAGATTCTTCGGATCGACAGAAGTCGTCGCAGAGTGCCAGGCCGGTCACTCCAAGTGGAACAGGTCTTCGACGGTGTCGATGTCGTACTCCTCGGCGATATCGGAGCACTCCACCAGGGTGATCGCATCCTGGTGGGCCCTGAGGTAATCGCGGGCCCCGCGGTCCCCGGCCGCCGTCCGGGCGATGTCCGCCCAGCGCTCGGCGCCGAAGAGCACCGGATGGCCGCGCCTGCCCCCGTACGCGGCGGCCACCAGGCTCGTCGCGGAACCGCCCGCCTCCCGTACCCGGGCCACCGCTGCCGCCCCGATCCCCGGCTGGTCGACCAGCAGGACGAGGGCGGCGTCCGCGCCCGACCCGGCGAGCGACGTGAGCCCGGCGCGCAGCGACGACCCCATGCCCTCCTCCCAGCGCGGGTTGTCGGCCAGTACGCAGCCGGACAGCTCGGCCCGCTTCCGTACGTCGTCCGCCGCGGCGCCCAGGACGACATGCACCGGTCCGCAGCCCCCTTCGCGCAGCACCCGGACCGCGTGCTCGACCAGTGGCCGGCCGCGGTGTTCGAGCAGCGCCTTGGGGCGTCCGCCCAGCCGGCGGCCCCCGCCCGCCGCGAGCAGCAGTCCGGCGACCACCGGGCCGGCCGTCCGGTCGTGCCCGTGACCGTGTCCCGGCTCCGGGGAACCCGTCCCCGTGTCTGTGTTGTTCACTTGGTTCCGCCTTCGTGTCGCATCGGGACTGGATACCTCATGGACACCACCCCGTCCGGCTGAATTCCCGTCGTGGAGTGGCGAGAACGACGCGCGGTGGCGTTAACTGACTCGTGACCCGCGGTGTCCGACCAGCGCCACACGGTCGATCAACCGTAGGGAATGGCCAGCACAGAGTTGTGCGAGGGGGAGCTTTGTTGCGAAGTGCGGGGCAGAAACGCGTCACGGGCGCCGGTGCGGATCCGAGAGTGACGGAGCTCAGCTCGTCGGTCACCCGCCTCCGCCGTGAACTGGCCGCCCACCCGGCCCAGTTCCCCGACCGTGCCATCGCCGAGGACGAACTGGCCGCTCTGGAGGCGATGGCCAGGAGCGGAGTGCCGGAGATCCTGCGGCTGCGTCGCTCGCTGCTGCTGGTCGCCGGCGCGATCGGTTCGGTCAGCGCACTCGCGGTCTCCCTCTCCGAGGTGCGGAACGCGGTGGAGCTCTTCGGCTCGGGCTCCTGATGTCCGTGCGCCGGGTGGTGCCGGACATCACGACGCGCTCCATGGCCGAGAGCCGGGACTTCTACGGTCTGCTCGGGCTCGGCGAGGTCATGAACCACGGCTGGGTCATGACGCTCGCCTCGTCCGTCAACCCCACGGCGCAGCTCACCCTCACCACGCACGACGCGAGCGCCGCCGTGCGGCCCGACCTCTCCGTCGAGGTGGACGACGTGGACGCGGTGCACACGGCGGTGCTGGCCTCGGGGGCGGAGATCGTGCACCCGCTGACGGACGAGGAGTGGGGCGTACGGCGGTTCTTCGTACGCGATCCGAACGGCCAGGTGGTCAATGTGCTGAGCCACCGGCACGCCGGATGAGCCGCTTCGCCGAGGCCACGGCCACCGCTGACGTACGGGAGTCCACACCCAGCTTCGCGTAGATGTGCACCAGATGGGACTTCACCGTCGCCTGGCTGAGGAACAGCGCCTTGCTGATCTGCTGGTTCGACAGGCCGTCCCCGACCAGCTGCAGCACCTCCAGCTCCCGCCGGGTGAGCGACTCGCCGGGCGCCCGCATCCGGTCCATCAGACGGTGAGCGACGGCGGGCGCCAGCGCCGAGCGCCCCGCCGCCGCCGTCCGCACGGCGGCGGCCAGCTCCTCCGGCGGGGCGTCCTTCAGGAGATAGCCGCTGGCACCGGCCTCGACCGCGGCCAGGATGTCCGCGTCCGTGTCGTACGTCGTCAGCACCAGGACCCGCGGCGCCCCTTCGACGGCGGCGATGGCGGCCGTGGCCTCCGAGCCGTGCATGCCCGCGCCGAACTGGAGGTCCATCAGGACCACGTCGAACTCCCCGGAAGCGGCCAGCTCGACGGCCTGTTCGGCGGTAGCGGCCTCCCCGGTCACCCGGAAGCCGGGCTCGGTGTCGAGGACGGCGCGCAGCCCGGCCCTGACCACCGGGTGGTCGTCCGCGAGGAGGAGCCGGATCGTCATGGGGACACCTTTTCCGTCATGTTTTCCGTCGTGTTGTCCGTCATGGGGACACGCCTTCGGACGTGGGCGCCTCTTCGGATTCGGGCAGCGGCAGCGTGACCGCGACGGCCGTCCCCTGGCCCGGTGTGGACTCGACGGCGAAGGTGCCGCCCAGTGACTCGACGCGCGACCGCATGGCGGGCAGGCCGAAGCCCGCGTCGCCGGACGCGGCACCGGCGGACAGCGGATCGAAGCCGGACCCGTCGTCCACGACGTCCAGCGCGACGGCGGTCTCCATGAAACTCAGGGTGATCTCGGCGCGGGACGCCCCGGCGTGCTGGACCGTGTTGGCCAGCGCCGACTGCGCGATCCGCAACAGCGCCACCTCGTACGGGGTGGGCAGCTCGACCGGCGTACCGCTGGTCGAGAAGCGGACACGGGGTCCGGGCCCGCCGGTGCACAGGCGGTCGAGCGCGGCCGCCAGCGAACCGTGCTCAAGGGCGGGCGGTGACAGTGCGCGGACGAAGCGGCGGGCCTCGGCCAGATTGTCCTGCGCGGCCTGTCTGGCCTGTTCGATGTGGGCGGCGGCAGGGGCGTCGGCGGGCAGAGTGCGCCCGGCCGCCCGCAGCAGCAGCTGGATGGAGGAGAGACCCTGGGCGAGCGTGTCGTGGATCTCCCGGGCCAGCCGCTCCCGCTCGGCGAGGGTGCCCGCGGTCCGTTCGGCCTCGGCGAGTTCGGCCCGGGTCGAGATCAGCTCCTCGATGAGCCTGCGGCGGCTCTCGCTCTCGCGGTAGAGCACCTGGTAGCCGAGGACGGTGGCGACGGCGACCGCCGCACCGAGGAGCGGCCCGATGAACGCGCCCGGATTCAGCGCCGCACCGTGCCCCACATAGGCCGCGATGGCCGCACCGGCGGTGACCACCACGACCGGTACCGACCAGCGCACGGGCAGCAGATGCAGCTGGAGGAAGTACAGCGGGAACGCCACCCACAGCCCGTCGGGCGAGACCACGAGCAGCCCCAGCCACGCGAGACCCAGCACCCCGAGCCAGAGGGCGGCGGAAGGGCGCGAGCTCCGTACCGACGGCCAGAGCGTGCCCGCCGCGTACACCGCGCCCATGACCGCGGCCGCTGTCACCACCGCCGGCGCGTTCGCCGTGTGGTCGGTGAGGGCCCGCGCCGCGGCCAGCACCAGCAGCCCTGCCATCAGCAGATGGAGGCAGAGCCGCAGGACGAGCAGCGCCGGGGTCAGTGCACGAGGATCCATGATCCTCCCAGCCTAGGCGGATCGTCCCGGAACGCCCTCAATCGAAAGTTTGATTGCCGGCTCCGTCTTTTGATCCTCGCGAAGCCATCCGTGGCGCGATGCCCACGCACCCCTGTGGCCAGCAGGGTTGAGCACATGTTCGTTGCATGGAGAGATCTGAGATTCGCCCGGGGGCGGTTCGCCCTGATGGGCACGGTGATCGTGCTCATCACCCTGCTGGTCGGCCTGCTGTCCGGACTGACCGCCGGGCTGGCCAAGGACAACACATCGGCCATCACCAACCTGTCCGCCGACCACCTGGCCTTCGCCGCGCCGCCCTCCGGGCAGTCCGCGTCCTTCTCGGGATCGCAGCTGCCGGAGAGCGCCTGGCGGACCTGGGCCGCGCAGCCCGGTGTGAAGAGCGCGCAGCCCGTGGCCATCGACACCGCCAACGCCGAAGCGGGCAACCGTACGGCCGCGGTCTCCGACTTCGGGGTGCGGCCCGGCTCCGGGCTTGCGCCCGAGGACCCGGGGCGCTCCGGTGTGGTGCTGTCCACCGGCGCCGCGAAGGACCTGGGCGCCGCGGCCGGGGACACCGTCACGCTGTCCGGCAGGAAGCTGACGGTGAAGGCGGTCGCCGGGGACGACTCGTACAGTCACACCCCCGTCGCCTGGACCTCCCTCGGCAAGGGGGAGCAGGCCAGCGTGGTGGCCCTGACCACCGACGGGGCCGACATCGGCAAGGGGGACCGGGCGGCCCGTACGACGACGCTGACCCGGGACGGTTCGCTGGGCGCGCTCCCCTCGTACCAGGCGGAGAACGGCTCGCTCCAGCTGATGCGCGGCTTCCTCTTCGTCATCTCGGCCATGGTGATAGGCGCGTTCTTCACGGTCTGGACGATCCAGCGCAGCGGCGACATCGCCGTCCTGAAGGCGCTGGGCGCCTCCACCCGGTATCTGCTGCGTGACGCGCTCGGCCAGGCGGTGCTGATGCTGCTGGCCGGGACGCTGCTGGGCACCGCCATCGCCGGCGGGATCGGCGCCGTCGTGCCGGCGAGCGTCCCCTTCGTACTCGATCCGCTGACCGTCCTGGTCCCCGCCGCCGTGATAGTCGCCCTCGGGGTGCTCGGCGCCGCTCTGTCCATCCGGCGGATCACCGCCGTCGACCCGCTGACTGCTCTCGGGAGCGCACGATGACCCTGACCCTGGACGATGTGACACTGACCTACCCGGACGGGGACGGCCGGGTGGTCGCGCTCGACGAGGTGTCCCTCGATGTCCCGGCCGGTTCGCTGACGGCGGTGGTCGGGCCTTCCGGCTCCGGCAAGTCGAGCCTGCTGGCGGTGGCGGCGACGCTGGTGACCCCCGAACGGGGCCGGGTGGTCGTCGACGGCGCGGACACGGCCGCGCTGAGCCGGGCCGAGAAGGCGGTGCTGCGGCGTGAACGCATCGGGATCGTCTTCCAGCAGCCGAATCTGCTGCCCGCGCTGACCGCCGCCGAGCAGCTCCAGGTGATGGCGCATCTCGCGGGCCGGTCGACCGCCCAAGTCCGCGAGCGCGCGGTGGAGTTGCTGGACGCGGTGGGCCTCGCCGACCAGGCGGGCAGGCGTCCGCACCAGCTCTCCGGCGGTCAGCGGCAGCGGGTCAACATCGCCCGGGCGCTGATGAACGAGCCGTCGGTGCTGCTGGTGGACGAGCCCACCAGCGCCCTCGACCACGAGCGGGGCGCCGGGGTGCTGGACCTGCTGGTCACGCTGACCCGGGCGCGCGGGACCGCGACGGTGCTGGTCACGCACGACCACACGCACCTGGACCGGATGGACCGGACGGTGTCGATGGCGGACGGCCGGCTGACGGTGCCGGTCGGCTGAGCGCGCCGGACGCTGCGCCCGTCGGCCGGCCGAACCCGGCGGGTTGGTTGAGCCATCGGCCGGTTGAGTCCGTCGGCTGGTTGAGCCATCGGCTGACTGAGCCCATCGGTGGGTCGAACGCATCGGCCGGTTGAGCGCGCCGGTCGCCGGCCATGCCGGTCTGCCGGCCGTCCGGTTCGGCTGAACGTCCGAAAAACCTGACCGGATCCGCCGGGGCGCCCGCCGGACCGGATCCGCCGGGGCCCCCACGCGGTCAGACCTGCTGGGGCCCCGCGCTCGCGAGCGTGGTCGAGAGTTCCTGGGCGATGCCCTGGAGGATCGGCACGATCCGCTCGGTGGCCTCCTCCGTCACCCGGCCCGCCGGACCCGAGATCGAGATCGCTGCGGCCGTGGGGGAGTTGGGGACCTGGACCGCGAGGCAGCGGACCCCGATCTCCTGCTCGTTGTCGTCCACCGCGTAGCCCGCGCGCCGCACGACCTCCAGCGCGTCCAGGAATCCCTCGGGCGTGGTGATCGTCTTCTCGGTGGCGGCCGGCATACCGGTCCGTGCGAGGAGCGCCCTGACCTCGGGCGGCGGGGTGTACGCGAGGAGCGCCTTGCCGACGCCGGTGGAGTGCGGCAGGACCCGCCGTCCCACCTCGGTGAACATCCGCATGGAGTGCTTCGACGGGACCTGTGCGACGTACACGACCTCGTCCCCGTCGAGCAGGGCCATGTTCGCCGTCTCGCCGGTCTCCTCGACCAGCCGTGCGAGGTAGGGGCGGGCCCAGGTCCCGAGCAGCCGGGCCGACGACTCGCCGAGCCGGATCAGGCGGGGGCCCAGGGCATAGCGCCGGTTGGGCTGCTGGCGTACGTAGCCGCAGGCGACCAGGGTGCGCATCAGCCGGTGGATCGTGGGCAGCGGCAGACCGCTGGCGGCCGAGAGCTCGCTCAGGCCGACCTCGCCACCGGCGTCGGCCATCCGCTCCAGCAGATCGAAGGCGCGCTCCAGTGACTGGACGCCACCGCTCGGTGCTGCGGTCTTGGCGTCGGGTGCGCTGGCGTGGGACTGCGGCACGGCGGCGGTCCTTTCGAGGCGGGCGGGGCAAGGCGCCAGCCTACCGGGCCGTAGTCCGCGGTATCCCCCTAGGCGGCAGGCGTCGGGGCCGGTCAGGACCCCTTTGTCCGGATCAGGACGTCCGATGGGTACGATCCGGACCCAGAGCCACCACGAGAAGCACATTCCGGTGGTCGAAATTTGGCTTTTGCTTTGTGGAATCATCCAGGCGGCCGGTTCAGCCTTGACGAGTCAGGATGCGCGGCGAACACTCCATTACTGGAAGTTGAATTTCGCTATATGGAAAGAGGGGCCCGGGTGTCCACCACCGAACTGGTACTGCGCTCGACGCGTGTCATCACCCCCCAGGGGACACGCGCCGCATCGGTCGCCGTCGCCGAGGGGAAGATCGCAGCAGTGCTGCCCTACGACGCGGAGGTGCCGGACGGCGCCCGGCTGACGGACTTCGGTGACGACGTGCTGCTCCCCGGCCTCGTCGACACCCATGTCCATGTGAACGACCCGGGCCGCACCGAGTGGGAGGGCTTCTGGACCGCTACCAGGGCCGCGGCCGCGGGCGGGATCACCACGCTCCTCGACATGCCGCTCAACTCGCTGCCGCCGACCACCACCGCCGACAACCTGCGGACCAAGCAGGACGTGGCCCGCAGCAAGGCGCACATCGACGTCGGCTTCTGGGGCGGCGCGATCCCGTCCAACGTCAAGGACCTGCGCCCGCTGTACGACGCCGGCGTGTTCGGCTTCAAGTGCTTCCTGTCGCCGTCGGGCGTCGAGGAGTTCCCCGAGCTCGACCAGGAGGAGCTCGCCCGGTCGATGGCCGAGATCGCCGGCTTCGGCGGGCTGCTGATCGTCCACGCCGAGGACCCGCACCAGCTGGCCGACGCCCCGCAGCGCAGCGGCCCGCAGTACGCCGACTTCCTGGCCTCCCGCCCGCGTGCCGCCGAGAACGCGGCGATCGAGGGCCTCATCGCACTCGCCAGGCGGCTGGGCGCGCGCATCCACGTCCTGCACCTCTCGTCCAGCGACGCGCTGCCGCTGATCGCCGCCGCCAAGCGCGAGGGCGTCCGGGTCACCGTGGAGTCCTGCCCGCACTTCCTGACCCTGACGGCCGAGGAAGTCCCGGACGGGGCAACGGAGTTCAAGTGCTGCCCGCCGATCCGGGAGGCGGCCAACCAGGACGCGCTGTGGCAGGGGCTCGCCGACGGGACGATCGACTGCATCGTCTCCGACCACTCGCCCTGCACCACCGACCTCAAGACCCCCGACTTCGCCGACGCCTGGGGCGGGATCTCCTCCCTCCAGCTGGGCCTCCCGGCGATCTGGACGGCCGCCCGCGAGCGGGGCCACACCCTCGACGACGTGGTCCGCTGGATGTCCACGGCGCCTGCCGCGCTCGCCGGTCTTTCGGCCAAGGGCGCGATCGAGGCCGGCCGGGACGCGGACTTCGCGGTGCTCGCGCCGGACGACACGTTCACCGTCGACCCGGCGGAGCTGTACCACCGGAACCAGGTGACGGCGTACGCGGGCAAGACCCTCTACGGCGTGGTGCGCTCCACCTGGCTGCGGGGCGTACGGATCGCCGAGGACGGCGTCCCGGGCGAGCCGGTCGGCCGGCTGCTCGAACGCAACGGCTGAGCCCGCATCGGCTGGGCCCGCAACGGCTGGGCCCGCAACGGCTGGGCCCGCAACGGCTGGGCCCGCAACGGCTGAGCCCGCCGACCGCTGAGCCCGCGGCCTCCCCGTTCCGGGTGACGGTTCGCCCGGGTGCCGGTCCGACCCGGGTCCGCTCCGCGCGGGTGCCGGTCCGCCCCGGGTGACGGTTCGCACGGACCGGCACCCGGGGCGGTGGCCTATGCGGGTGCTACGCCGCGTGCCCGCCGTCCACCAGCAGCTCGGCCCCCGTCACGTACCCGGCCTCGTCGCCTGCCAGATAGGCCACCAGCGAGGCCACCTCGTCGGCCGTACCGAAGCGCCCCAGCGCCGTCGCCGCGCGCTGGGGCCCGGCGTACGGGCCGTCCGCCGGATTCAGGTCCGTGTCGACCGGGCCCGGCTGGATCACGTTGACCGTGATGCCCCGATCGCCCAGCTCCCGGGCGAGCGACCTGGTCAGCCCGGTCAGTGCCGCCTTGCTCAGCCCGTAGAGGGTGGCGCCGGGACCGCCCGCGAAGCGGGTCAGCGCCGAACCGGTCGAAATGATCCTGCCGCCCGGCCCGAGCACCGCCGCCGCGGCCTGTGAGCCGAGGAAGACCTCCCGTACGTTGACCGCGAGCGTACGGTCGACATCAGCCGCCGTGAGGTCGCCGACCGGGCCCAGGACGCCGACCCCGGCGTTGTTCACCAGGATGTCGAGCCCGCCGAACTCCGCCGCGGTGCGGGCCACGGCGGTCGCCGCGTCCGTACGCAGGGCGAGCCCCCGCCGGCCGGCTGCCCTGATCCCGGCGACGACCTCGTCGGCCGCGGCCTCGTTGCGCTCGAAGGTGATCGCGACGTCCGCGCCCTCGCGGGCCAGCCGCAGCGCCACGGCCGCCCCGATCCCGCGGCTGCCGCCCGTCACCAGCGCCACCCGGCCGTCCAGCGCCGCCCTGTCCGGAGTCCTGCCAGGAGAAGACATGGTGTCCCCCGCCCCTTCGTTCCGTCGGTAGTGTTCGCAGGTCCAGCAAAGCGGCGGACGGCCACCCGTACCGGCGGGAAACAGACCGCGAATCCGGAACCGGACGGCAGGTGCCGGCCGTTCACCTGCCGGTACGGACGTACCTGCCCCGCCACCGCCCCAAGGAGAACCGGCCGTGACCCTCCAGCAAGAGATCGTCGGCAATGCCATGCAGATGGCAGTCGTCAGCCTTCAGCCCGGCCAGACCGTCTACTGCGAGGCCGGGAAGTTCCTCTTCAAGACCTCGAACGTGAGCATGGAGACCCGTCTCTCCGGGCCCGGCGGTGGCGGCGGGCAGCAGCAGGGCCAGGGCGGTCAGCCGGGGCAGGCAGGCGGCATGGGAGGGATCCTCAGGCAGGCCATGGGCACCGCGATGCAGGTCGGCCAGCGGGCGCTGGCGGGGGAGTCGCTCGCCTTCCAGTACTTCGCGGCCACCGGCGGCGAGGGCACGGTCGGCTTCGCGGGGGTGCTCCCCGGCGAGATGCGCGCCCTTGAGCTGAACGGCACCCGCGCGTGGTTCGCCGAGAAGGACGCGTTCGTGGCGGCGGAGTCCACGGTCGACTTCGGGATCGCCTGGCAGGGCGGCCGGACGGGCCGCAGCGGTGGTGAGGGCTTCATCCTGGAGAAGTTCACCGGCCGCGGCACCGTGATCATCTGCGGCGCGGGGAACTTCATCGACCTCAACCCGGCCGACTTCGGCGGCCGTATCGAGGTCGACACCGGCTGCATCGTCGCCTTCGAGGAGGGCATCGAGTACGGCGTCCAGCGCATCGGCGGGCTCAACCGGCAGGGCATGATGAACGCCGTCTTCGGAGGCGAGGGCCTCTCCCTGGCCACGCTGGAGGGCGACGGACGCGTCATCCTCCAGTCGCTCACCATCGAGGGTCTCGCGAACGCCCTGAAGAAGGCCCAGGGCGGCGACAAGCAGGGCCCCACCGGCGGGCTCTTCTCCACGAACGCCGGATAGGCACCGCCGCACGGGCGCCGGACGGCAGTCCAGGAGCCCTGTGCGGCGCGGCCCGGCCGCACGGCCGTCGCACGGCCGCCGTGAGGCCGCCGTCCGGTGGGGC
>NZ_JAAGLN010000469.1 GCF_010548145.1 Streptomyces sp. SID10853 | reverse complement strand
CGCGGCCGCGGTCGCGGGGACGCTGCTCGGCCGCCGCCGGGAGCGGGCCGCGTTCGCTTCGGCGGTCGTCGTCGCCGGGATCGATGTGGCGCTGCTGCTGTTCGGCGGCGCCACCATCGTCTGAGCCGGCTGCCGCACGGGCCGGTCGGTGTCCGACCCCGTCAGCATCTGATCCCGTCAGGGTGCGGACCTGTCAGTGTCCGGGCTCGTCAGCGTGCGGACCTGCCAGTGTCCGGGCCCGTCAGTGTCCGGGCCCGCCCTCGGCCGGCCCCGTCAGCGCCGCATCCGCCGACGGAGCAGCCACAGCGAAGCGGAGAGCGAGACGAGCAGTGCCCCGACCGCCGCGAAGCCGCCCAGTGTCGACGACTTCTTGATCGTGGAGTGGTGGTTCGCGACGATCGCCGGGTCCGGTGGTGCCTGCGCGGGACCCGGCGCCCCCGCGGTGGTGGTCCGAGCCACGGCGGGCCGGAGCGAGCCGACCGGCCGCACCTTGCCGGAAGCGGCGAAGCCCCAGTCGAGGAGCGAGCGGGCATCGTCGTAGACCGTGCTGTCCTGAGGGTTCATCACCGTCACGATCAGCGTGTGGCCGCCCCGGCGGGCCGCGGCGATCAGGGTGTTGCCCGCCTCGGACGTGTAGCCGTTCTTGACCCCGACGAGCCCGGGGTAGCGGCTGACGTCCTGGGTGCCCCCCAGCAGCCGGTTGGTGTTCTGGATCTGGAAGGGGGCGCCGGCCCGCCCCGAACTGTCGAGCCCGCCGGGGAAGTCCGCGACGCGCGTCGAGCAGTAGCGGGCGAACGCCGGGTCGGCCAGGCCGGTGCGGCCGAAGACCGCGAGATCGAACGCCGACGAGTACTGGCCCGGTGTGTCATAGCCGTCCGGGGACATGACATGGGTGTCCTGGGCCCCCAACTGCACGGCCCGCCGGCGCATCTCGTCCCTGGTCTTCTGCCAGCCGCCGTTCATGGACGCCAGCACGTGCACCGCGTCGCCGCCCGAACTGAGGAAGACCCCGCGCCACAGGTCGTCCACCCGGTAGGCGCGGCCCTCGACCACCCCGACCCGGGCGCTCCCCGCACCGACGCCGGCGAGGTCCGCGCTGGTCACGGTGTGCAGCAGCCGTGCGGGCAGATGCGGCAGCACGGTGAGGGCGAAGAGCGTCTTGAGGGTGCTGGCCGGGGGCAGACGGCGGTGGGCGTTCCTGGACGCCAGCACATCGCCGGAGGTCGCGTCGGCGACCACCCAGGACAGGGCCGAGACCTGTCCGGGCAGCGCGGGGGCGTGCGTCCCGCTTCCGGCGCTGCTTCCCGTGCTGCTTGCCGGGCGGTGACCGGGGCGCGGGGCCAGCGCGGCGCAGGGCGCGATCGCGGTGACACCGGCGGCCAGCACCACGGCTCCGGTGCAGAGACTTCGTACGGCTGGTCTGAAGATCATTCAGTTACGTTAAAAACACTGGCCGTTACCCGCATCTCAGGCGTGGGCCGAGGAGTCCGAACGGCCGATACCCGGCTGCCGGGCGGCCGGAGCGGCTGCGTGCGCCCGCGGACCGGGCGGCTGGCCTGTCCGGCGCAACCTGACGACCCGTACGGGTGGCCGGATTGGCCGGATGGCCGCGGACCGGCTTACCGTGGCCCGGCAGTGGTGTGCGCTGCGCGCCGAGCGCGCGGCCGCGGCA
>NZ_JAAGLN010000468.1 GCF_010548145.1 Streptomyces sp. SID10853 | reverse complement strand
AAGGTGCTCATCGCCAACCGTGGCGAGATCGCTGTCCGTGTCGCACGGGCCTGCCGGGATGCCGGAATCGCGAGCGTAGCCGTCTACGCCGATCCGGACCGGGACGCACCGCACGTACGCGCGGCCGACGAGGCGTTCGCCCTGGGCGGTGACACCCCGGGCACCAGCTACCTGGACATGGGCAAGGTCCTCCAGGCGGCGAAGGACTCGGGCGCCGACGCCATCCACCCCGGATACGGCTTCCTCTCCGAGAACGCCGAATTCGCCCAGGCCGTCCTGGACGCACAGCTCACCTGGATCGGCCCGCCGCCGCAGGCCATCCGCGACCTCGGCGACAAAGTCGCCGCCCGGCACATCGCACAGCGCGCGGGCGCGCCCCTGGTCGCGGGCACCCCCGACCCGGTCTCCGGCTCGGACGAGGTGGTCGCCTTCGCCGAGGAGAACGGCCTGCCGATCGCGATCAAGGCCGCCTTCGGCGGTGGCGGGCGCGGTCTGAAGGTCGCCCGCACCCTCGAAGAGATCCCCGAGCTCTACGACTCGGCGGTCCGCGAGGCCGTCGCCGCCTTCGGGCGCGGCGAGTGCTTCGTCGAGCGCTACCTGGACAAGCCGCGGCACGTCGAGACCCAGTGCCTGGCCGACACCCACGGCAACGTCGTCGTCGTCTCCACCCGTGACTGCTCCCTCCAGCGCCGCCACCAGAAGCTGGTCGAGGAGGCGCCCGCGCCCTTCCTGAGCCAGGAGCAGAACGCCGAGCTGTACGCCGCGTCCAAGGCCATCCTCAAGGAAGCCGGCTACGTCGGCGCCGGCACCGTCGAGTTCCTGGTGGGCCTCGACGGCACCATCTCCTTCCTGGAGGTCAACACCCGCCTCCAGGTGGAACACCCCGTCACCGAAGAGGTCTCGGGCATCGACCTGGTCCGGGAGATGTTCCGTATCGCCGACGGCGAGGAACTGGGCTACGACGACCCCAAGCTGCGCGGTCACTCCTTCGAGTTCCGTATCAACGGCGAGGACCCGGGCCGCGGCTTCCTGCCCGCCCCCGGCACCGTCACCACCTTCGCGCCGCCCACCGGCCCCGGTGTCCGCCTCGACGCGGGCGTCGAGTCCGGCTCGGTCATCGGCCCGGCCTGGGACTCCCTGCTCGCCAAACTGATCGTCACCGGCGCCACCCGTGAGCAGGCCCTCCAGCGGGCCGCCCGCGCACTGGACGAGTTCACCGTCGAGGGCATGGCCACCGCCATCCCCTTCCACCGCGCGGTCGTCAGGGATCCGGCCTTCACAGCCGACCCCTTCCACATCCACACCCGGTGGATCGAGACCGAGTTCGTCAACGAGATCCCCCCGTTCGCCCCCGCAGGCGGCGACGCGGACGAGGACGAGTCCGGGCGCGAGACGATCGTCGTCGAGGTCGGCGGCAAGCGTCTTGAGGTCTCGCTGCCGTCCTCGCTGGGCATGACCCTGGCCCGTACAGGTCTGGCGGCAGGCGCCAAGCCCAAGCGCCGGGCAGCCAAGAAGTCCGGCTCCGCCGCATCCGGCGACTCGCTCGCGTCCCCGATGCAGGGCACCATCGTCAAGGTCGCGGTCGAGGAAGGCCAGGAGGTCAAGGAGGGCGACCTGGTGATCGTCCTCGAAGCAATGAAGATGGAACAGCCGCTCAACGCCCACCGCTCCGGCACCATCAAGGGCCTCACCGCCGAGATCGGCGCCTCCATCTCATCAGGCGCCATGATCTGCGAGATCAAGGACTGA
>NZ_JAAGLN010000467.1 GCF_010548145.1 Streptomyces sp. SID10853 | reverse complement strand
CCCGGTTCGCCCGGTTCGCCCGGTGAACTGCCCGGCGGCGTCGGTGTGCCGCTGCCGGTCGGGCCTGCTGACGGACTCGCGGAAGGGGTGTGGGAGGGCGCGGGGCCGATGACGATCCCGCCGCCGTGGCCCCCGTCACCGTGTCCGCCGCCCGCACGTCCGCCCTGCCCGTCCCCGTGCCCGTGGGCCTTGGCGGGCTGTGCGCCGTCGGACGCGCTGCCCGCGCCCGGGCTGTGCGGCAGGACCCCCTCGCCGTCCGGGACCTCATGCGTCCCGTTCCGGTAGAAGGAGAGCCAGGACAGCACCAGCCGCAGATAGGCGTCGGAGTGGTTGTAGCTGAGGACCGCGCTGTCCAGGCCGCCGCTGCTGCGGAGATCACGGCCGCCCGCGCAGAGGTAGTGGCCGGCGGCGAGCGCGGCGTCGAAGACGTTCTCGGGGTCCTTCTTTCCGTCGTGGTTCCCGTCCTGTCCCCAGGTCGCCCACGTGGACGGGATGAACTGCATCGGGCCCACCGCCCGGTCGTACGTCGTGTCCCCGTCGTACGCCCCGTGGTCGGTGTCCGGGATGTGTGCGAAGCCCGAGCCGTTGAGCACCGGGCCGAGGATCGGCGCGAGGGTGGTGCCGTGCGGGTCGACCGCCCCGCCCCGCGCCTGCCCCGACTCGACCTTGCCGATGGCCGCGAGCAGCTGCCAGGGCAGCCCGCAGGCCCGGTCGCTGCGCCGCAGCTGTGCCTCGGCCGACCGGTAGGCGGCCAGTACGGTCGCCGGGATCCCCGACTGCTCGTACACGGGACCCGCGTCACCGGCGTCGACGGGGTTGCCCGGCGGGGGTGGTGTGACCAGGGGCGGGATCTCGGTGTGGAACGAGTTGTCCGTGGGGCCCGCGACCTGGGCGGTGGCCTCACCCGCGGGTACGGACGCTCTCCTCGGCTGCGGCTGCTGATGGTGAACGAGCCCGGGCGCCTGCGAGGCAGTGAGCGCCGCCATGGCCACCGCGGCCACCGCACTGCCCCCAAGCCCTCGTCGCATCCGCCGCACGTGCCTCATACGCCGCTCCCTCTTCTGGGTCATGGGATCAGGGGTCAGGGGTCGGGAGTCAGGGGTCAGGGGTCAGGGGTCAGGGGTTGAAGGTGTCGATATCCGCGATCCGCCACTTCCCGCCGCCGCGCACCGCGTCGACGGCGAACATCGCCGCGGCATAGGTCGTCCGGTCCTTCTTGGCCGCCGTGCCGGTGTTGCTCTGGTCGGCGTAGAGGAGCACCCGGGCGCGGTCGCCGTCGATCAGCTCCACCCCGCTCTGGGTGACGGTGGTGGTCAGCACGAGCTTCTGCTTGGCGGCCTGCGCGCGTACGGCCGCCAGCATGTCCTTGTGCTGTTCGACGGCCTTGCCCGTGAGGAGGGTCGCCGCGGCCCGGTCGGCCTTGGCCGTGTTGGCGTAGTCGTACGAGAAGAGGGCGTTGACGGCGCTGGTGACCTGGCCCTTCACCTCGGTCGTACGGGCCACGTCGCTCAGCGCACCGTTGCCGGCCGCGTCGTCGTCGTGCAGCGCGGAAGCCTGTGTCCCCGCGTACGCGGCGAACCCGCCGAGCAGCACGGTGAGAACGGCCAGCACCACGGGCAGCCGCACCCGGGCCCGGAGCGAACGGCGCGCCGCCGGGACACTCCCGGACGCGGCACCGGCCGCATCCGGCCCGGCCGCATCCGTCTCGGTCCGGTCCGCGGCTGCCTGGTCCGGCTCTGCCGGGTCCGACTCTGCCTGCTCCGCGGCTGACTGCTCCGCGGCTGACTGCTCCGCGCCGGTCTCGTCGGGTGCCCCGGG
>NZ_JAAGLN010000466.1 GCF_010548145.1 Streptomyces sp. SID10853 | reverse complement strand
CCCGACCGCGTCACCGAGCCGCTCGCCGAACTGCTCGCGGGCCGGCTCCCCCAGCCCCGCGTGCCCCTCGGCGACGTACACCGACCGCAGACCGTCCGCCGCCGCGTCCACATCGGCCGCCAGCCGGCGCGCAGGCGCCCCCCGCTCCCGGACGAACCGGCCGATCAGCTCACGCAGTTCGCCCACCCCTTCGCCGGTGAGCGCCGACAGCGCGAGCACCGTGGCGCCCGGCTCGCCGTGTTCGCCCAGGGCCATACCGTCCTCGTCGAGCAGCCGCCGCAGGTCGTCGAGCACCTGGTCGGCGGCCTCGCCCGGCAGCCGGTCGATCTGGTTGAGCACCACGAAGGTGATCTCGGCGTGGCCCGCGAGCGGCTTGAGGTAGCGGTCGTGGAGCGCGGCGTCCGCGTACTTCTCCGGATCGACCACCCAGATCACCGCGTCCACCAGTTCCATCGCCCGGTCCACCTGGTCGCGGTGCGCGGTCAGGGCCGAGTCGTGGTCGGGCAGGTCGATGAGGACCAGCCCGTGCAGTTCGTCACCGGGCCCCGCGCTCATCCAGGGCCTGCGGCGCAGCCGCCCGGGGATGGCGAGCCGGTCGAGCAGCCCGGCGGCGCCGTCGGTCCAGCTGCAGGCGAGCGGCGCGGATGTGGTGGGCCTGCGCACCCCCGTCTCGGAGATCGCCACCCCGGCAAGGGCGTTGAAGAGCGTGGACTTGCCGCTGCCGGTCGCGCCCGCGATCGCGACGACGGTGTGCTGCGAGGAGAGCCGCTGCCGGGCCGACGCCTCGTCCAGCACCCGTCCGGCCTCGGCGAGCGTCGGCCCTTCGAGGCGCGTACGGGAGAGGCCGACCAGTTCCCGCAGGGCGTCCAGCCGGGCGCGCAGCTCGGCGCCGTAGGACACGGAGCGCGGGAAGTCCTCGTACGACTCGGGCAGCGGGCCCAGGTTGAACTCGCGCGCGCTGCCCGGCGCGCTCTCCCGGTCGGCCGCGCGCCGGGCGATGAATCCGTCGTCCCAGTGGTGGCTGCCCTGCCCGGGCATCCTGACCTCGCCGGACGGCACGGACGCCGCGGACGGCACCGCGAGCGCGGACGGACCGGACGAGGCGGACGAGGTATCCGGGGTGGGTGAGGTGTCCGGGGTGGACGGGGTGGACGGGGTGGGTGAGCCGGACGGGGTGGGCGGATCGGCGGCAGCCGTGCGCGGCTCCCGGCTCCCCTGCTCCGCCGGCCGCCCGGCATGCGCATGCCCCGCCGAGTGCAGCTGCGGGTCCCGGCGCGCATCCAAGTCCGAGTCCGGACCGGAGTCCGAGTCGGAGCCGGAGCCGGAGCCAAGGCCGGAGCCGGAGCCCGCGTTCAAACCCGAGCCCGAACCCGAACCCGAGCCCGAACCCGAACCCGAAGCCGCGTCCGAGTCGGGTGCACTCACCTCCGGGGCCTCGGCCGCCACCTCGGCCCCGTCCGTCACCGCAACCACTTCCGCCGCGTCGGTCCCCCTCATCGCTCTGGCCCCGTGCGTCCCATCGGTACCTTCGGTCACCCCGGTCACCCCGGTCACCCCGGTCGTCTCAGTCCCTTCGGTCGCCTCGTTCATCGCGGCCACTTCTCCTTCTGCAGTACGGACAGCGCGGCGATCAGTTCGGCCTGCGACTCGGGGCCCACGTCCAGGGCATCGAGCGGTGCGAGCCGGCGGTCACGCTCCGCGCCGAGCACGTCGTCGATGTACGTACGGACCAGCTCCGCGCCCTTGTCGCGCAGCCTCAGCGCCCCCTGCGCGCCGATCCGTTCGGCCAGCCGCTCCCCCGCCTTGCGCGTACGGCGACCGCCCAGCAGCGCGGCGGCCAGCAGCGCCGCGACCGCCTC
>NZ_JAAGLN010000465.1 GCF_010548145.1 Streptomyces sp. SID10853 | reverse complement strand
GTCCCTGGGCGGCGTCACCGGAGCGTCCGCCCGGTACGGCGCCGCACTCCTCTGGCCCACCGCCGACGGCGGCTTCCCCTGGACGACCCTGCTGGTGAACGTCGTGGGGTGCGCGGTGATCGGTGTGTTCATGGTGGTGATCACCGATGTATGGGCGGCGCACCGGCTGGTGCGCCCGTTCTTCGGCACCGGGGTGCTGGGCGGGTTCACCACGTTCTCCACCTACGCGGTGGACATTCAGCGGCTGGTGGACGGCGGCCACGCCCGTACGGGCCTGGTGTATCTCGGACTGACGCTGCTCGCGGCTCTCGCGGCGGTGTGGAGCGCGGTGTGGGTGACCCGCCGCGCAGTTGCGTGGAGGCAGACATGACCGGGCCGAGCGGTACCGCGGCGCTGCGGGCGACCATCTTCGTCGGGGAGTCCGATCTCTGGCACCACAAGCCGGTGTACTCGGAGATCGTGCACCGGGCCCACGGCGCCGGGCTGTCGGGCGCGAGCGTCTTCCGCGGCATCGAGGGCTTCGGCTCCTCGTCGATGATCCACACACAGCGGCTGCTGTCGCTGAGCGAGGATCTGCCGGTGGCCGTGGTGATCGTGGACACCGCCGACCGGATCCGGGCGTTCCTGCCGCAGCTCGACGAGCTGATCACCGATGGCATGGTCACTCTGGACGCCTGCGAGGTCATCCACCACCCGGCCCGGCGGCAGGACCGCTGATCCACGTTCGTCCGGCGTTCATTCGGCAGGTACGGAGTCCTGCGTCCCGGCGGCCGCCTCTGCCTTCGCGTGTGCCTTCTTCGCCCGGTTCTTGATGATGAGCATCGAGGCCACACCGAGCACGGCGGCGACGGCGAGGCCCGCATACGAGAAGTTCTTGAACCAGGACTCCGCGACGACACCCACGTAGTAGACGGCCGCTGTCGTGCCGCCCGCCCACAGGATGCCGCCGAGCATGTTGGCGATGAGGAACTTCCAGTACGGCATGTGCAGTACGCCGGCCAGCGGCCCGGCGAAGATCCGGAGCAGGGCGATGAACCGGCCGAAGAAGACCGCCCACATGCCCCACTTCTCGAACGACCGCTCGGCCATGGCGATGTTCGCCCCGCTGAAGTGTCCGGGGAACTTACGGCCGAGCCAGGCGATCAGCGGGCGTCCGCCCTTGCGGCCGATGGCGTACCCGATCGAGTCCCCGACGACCGCGCCGGCCGAGGCGCAGATGCCCAGCACGAGCGGGTCGATGTGGCCCTGCTGGGAGGCCAGCAGGGCGGCGCTGACCAGAACGATCTCCCCCGGCAGCGGAATCCCGAGGCTCTCCACCCCGATGACCACCGCGACCAGGAGGTAGATGCTTACCGCCGGAATCGTCTCCAGCCACGCCTGGATGTGCAACGCCGGCCCCTGCCCTTCGAAGTACCCGTGTCTGCCGGGAGGCGCGCCCCCCGCGCCGCCTGCGGGCAGCCTACCTGCTCGCCCAGGAGAGGGAGCCGGACAGCGGCCCGGGACCCGGGGCCAGAGGCGGGGCGGGGCGGGCGGCGGGCGGGGCGGGCGGTGACGGGGAGTGAGTGCTGGGGCGTTTACAGGGGCGCCGTCGGGAGTCGAACGCGAGAGCTACGCATTACGGGTGCGTTGCGCTGGCGAACTGAGCTAGGGCGGCACGCCGGCCTGACCGTGGTGCGGTGAGCAGCGACGCCAAGTCTACGCAGTTTCCGAGGGTGCTCCCGACACCCCGCGGCCGGTCCTCTCCGTGCAGGTCAGGAGCACTTCTTGCCGTTCTTCGGCGGGGTGCCGTCCAGGA
>NZ_JAAGLN010000464.1 GCF_010548145.1 Streptomyces sp. SID10853 | reverse complement strand
CTGGCGGCCCGCATGGTGGTGGCCGCTCCCCCGCCGGTGCCGCCGTCGGTCCACTCGACCGGTACGACGGCCTGGGCGCCGGGCGGCAGCGGGGCGCCCGTCATGATGCGGGCGGCCTGCCCCGGCCCCACCGTGGGCAGTTCGGCCAGGCCGGCCGCCACGTCCCCGATGACCGTCAGGACGGCGGGGAACTCCTCGCTCGCGCCCTCGACATCGACCGTACGGACGGCGTACCCGTCCATCGAGCTGTTGTCGAAGGGCGGCAGCGAGATCTCGACCATGACGTCCTCGACGAGGACGCAGCCCTGCGCGTCAGGCAGTTGCAGCTCGATCGGTTCGAGTGGACGGACTGCCGCGAGGATGTCGTCAAGATGCTCGTCCACCGACCAGATCGGGGTGTTGCTCACGTGCTACATCTCCTCGGTGACATAACGGCGAAGCCAGGTCCTGAAGTCCGGGCCCAGGTCTTCACGTTCGCACGCGAGTCTGACAATGGCACGCAGATAGTCGCCCCGGTCGCCGGTGTCATAGCGGCGGCCCTTGAAGACGACGCCGTGCACCGGGCCGCCGGCCTTCTCGTCGTGGGCGAGCTGCTGGAGGGCGTCGGTGAGCTGGATCTCGTTGCCGCGGCCGGGCTCGGTCTTGCGCAGTATCTCGAAGACCGCGGGGTCCAGGACATAGCGCCCGATGATCGCGAGGTTGCTGGGGGCGTCGGCCACGGCGGGCTTCTCGACCAGGTCGGTGACCTTGACCACGTCGGACTCTCCGGTGGGCGCCACGGCGGCGCAGCCGTACAGATGGATCTGGGCCGGCTCGACCTCCATGAGGGCGACCACACTGCCGCCCTCGCGCTCCTGGATCTCCACCATGCGCGCGAGCAGCGGGTCACGCGGGTCGATCAGGTCGTCGCCGAGGAGGACCGCGAAGGGCTGGTCACCGACGTGCGGGGCCGCGCACAGCACGGCGTGGCCCAGCCCCCTGGGGTCGCCCTGGCGGACGTAGTGCATGGTCGCGAGGTCGCTGGACTCCTGGACCCTGGCGAGCTTCTCGGCGTCGCCCTTGCGGGTGAGCGCCGACTCCAGCTCGTAGTTGCGGTCGAAGTGGTCCTCCAGCGGACGCTTGTTGCGACCGGTGATCATGAGTACGTCGGAGAGGCCGGCCGAGACCGCCTCCTCGACGACGTACTGGATGGCCGGTTTGTCCACCACAGGCAGCATCTCTTTGGGTGTGGCCTTGGTGGCCGGCAGGAACCGGGTACCGAGGCCCGCTGCCGGAATGACAGCCTTGCTGATCCTGGGCGGCAACTGAGTCATGCGTAGCACCCTATCCGCTGATATCTGGGCGGAAGATGATGCTCCGGTTAATAGATCCTCATACCCGAGGTGACGAGAGGATGACGGACTTCTCATGACGCCCGCACACTTCGAGAAGACGCCCGCACACGTCGGCAAACCGTCGCTGCGGCGGCAACTCCTGGCCGCACGGGCCCTCCTGTCCACCGAGGACGTCGCGGCGGCTGCCACGGTTCTCGCCGGGCACGCCGTCGCGCTCCCGGAACTCGCGCGGGCGCACACCGTCGCGGCCTATGTCTCGGTCGGCCGTGAGCCCGGCACCCGCCCGCTCCTGGACGCGCTGCGCGCCCGTGGGGTCCGGGTGCTGCTTCCTGTGCTGCTGCCCGACAACGACCTCGACTGGGGCGCGTACCGGGGCGCGGACTCGCTGGTGCCCGCCGGGCGCGGGCTTCTGGAGCCGGACGGCGCACGGCTCGGCGTACACGCGGTGCTCGAAGCCGACGCCGTCCTGCTGCCCGGACTGGCCGTCGACGGGCAGGGGATGCGGCTGGGGCGCGGCGGCGGCAGTTACGACCGGGTGCTCGCCCGGCTCGCGGGGGCGGCACCCGGT
>NZ_JAAGLN010000463.1 GCF_010548145.1 Streptomyces sp. SID10853 | reverse complement strand
AGCGGTGACCGGCCGCCCCTGCTGCTGGCGTCGACGGACCCCGCTGCGTACGTCAGGGCCCTGGCTGCGGCGGGCGAGGCCGCGGAGCTGATGGCGCGGGGCGGCCTGGGCGACTTCGGGTGGCTGACGCAGCGGGTGGGCGGGCCCGACGGCCCGGGGCCCGCACCCGGATAGGGGCACCGCGGCCCGCCGGGGATACTGGCCCGTATGACGGAGACGACGGTCGGCATCGGCGGGGCCGCGGAGAGCACCGACATGGTGCTCAACATCGGACCCCAGCACCCTTCCACCCACGGAGTGCTCCGCCTCCGGCTGGTCCTGGACGGCGAACGTGTCCAGCAGGCCGAGCCGGTCATCGGCTATATGCACCGGGGCGCCGAGAAGCTCTTCGAGGCGCGCGACTACCGCCAGATCATCATGCTCGCCAACCGGCACGACTGGCTCTCCGCCTTCTCCAACGAGCTGGGCGTGGTGCTGGCCGTCGAGCGGATGCTCGGCATGGAGGTCCCGGAGCGCGCGGTCTGGACCCGTACGCTCCTGGCCGAGCTGAACCGGGTGCTCAACCATCTGATGTTCCTCGGCTCGTACCCCCTCGAACTGGGCGGTATCACCCCGGTGTTCCACGCGTTCCGGGAGCGCGAGGTGATCCAGGCGGTGATGGAGGAGGTCTCCGGCGGCCGGATGCACTACATGTTCAACCGGGTCGGCGGCCTCAAGGAGGACCTCCCCGCGGGCTGGCTCGGCCGGGCACGGGACGCCGTCGCCGACGTCCGCTCCCGTATGGACGTGTACGACGACCTCGTCCTCGGCAACGAGATCTTCCGGGGCCGCACCCGGGGCGTGGGGGTGCTGTCCGGCGCCGCCGTGCACGCGTACGGGGTGAGCGGGCCGATCGCCCGCGGCTCGGGCGTCGACTTCGACCTGCGCCGCGACGAGCCCTACCTCGCGTACGGCGAACTCCAGGACACCCTGAAGGTCGTCACCCGCGAGGAGGGCGACTGCCTGGCCCGCTTCGAGGTGCTGCTGAGCCAGACGCACAACGCGCTCGACCTGGCCGACGCCTGTCTGGACCGGCTGGCCGCGCTGGCTCCCGGCCCCGTCAACCAGCGGCTCCCGAAGGTGCTGAAGGCCCCGGAGGGCGAGACGTACGCCTGGACGGAGAACCCGCTCGGCATCAACGGCTACTACCTGGTGTCCAAGGGCGAGAAGACCCCGTACCGCCTCAAGCTCCGCTCGGCGTCCTTCAACAACATCCAGGCGCTGACCGAGCTGCTTCCCGGCACCCTGGTCGCCGACATGGTGGCGATCCTGGGCTCGCTCTTCTTCGTGGTCGGCGACATCGACAAGTAGCGGGCGGCACGCGGGCGGGCGGCACACAAGCGGTGCGCAGGCGGGTGGTACGCGGCCGGTACGCGGGCGGGCGGGCCGCAGTCGGCCGCCGGGCCGCCCGGGATCCGCTCGGGTGCCGGCCCGGTTCAGGCCGGGCTGGCGGTGCGCAGCTCGCCCACGTCGATCTGTTCCGTCTCGTCGTGCTCGGTCAGGTCGATGACCTGGCCGACCCCGCGCTCGGCGTCGCCCCCGGTGCCGTCGTCCGCCACGTCATCGGTTACGTCGTCCGCCACGTCCGCCGGGACCGCGCCCTCCGCCGACACGGCCGCTTCGGCCCGGTGCGCGGCGATGGCCTCCGCGCCCACCACGTCCGCCAGGTCCTCGTTCTGCACGGAGGCCAGCTGTGCGGGCTCCAGCGCAGCCGCGCTCGTCTCCTTGCGGGCGTTCCGCGGGCCGGACTGGGCGCTCTGCATGCCGAAGAAGTCGAAGCCGCCCACGGGCCGGGGCGCACGGCCCTGCTGCGGGGTGTACGGGGTGGTGTACGGAGCGACGGCGGTCGCCGGAACGCGGCGCGGAGC
>NZ_JAAGLN010000462.1 GCF_010548145.1 Streptomyces sp. SID10853 | reverse complement strand
CGCGACGACCTGGCCCTGCGCGCGACGGGCGCCGACGCCGACCGGTGGCTCGGGATCGCGCAGGCGTTCGCCGGACCGCCCGGCGCCGGGCGCCCCGCGAAGGGGTCCGCGTGAGGCCGCTGCGGATCGGGAACGCCTCCGGCTTCTACGGCGACCGGTCCGGCGCGCTGCGGGAGATGCTCACCGGCGGCCGGCTCGATGTGCTGACCGGGGACTACCTCGCCGAGCTGACCATGCTCATCCTCGGCCGCGACCGCCTCAAGGACCCGCGCGCCGGCTACGCCAGGACCTTTCTGCGCCAGCTGGAGGAGTGCATCGGTGAGGCGCACGACCGCCGGGTACGGATCGTCACCAATGCGGGCGGCCTCAACCCGGCCGGACTCGCCGACGCCGTACGGGAGTTGAGCGAGCGGGTTGGTGTCCCCGTACGGGTCGCCCATGTCGAGGGCGACGCCCTGCCGCTGCCGGACGGCGCGCTCACCGCCAACGCCTATCTGGGCGGCGCCGGAATCGCCGCGTGTCTGCGTGGCGGCGCGGATGTGGTGGTGACCGGCCGGGTGACGGACGCGGCGCTGGTCACCGGGCCCGCCGCCTGGCACTTCGGCTGGGGACCCGACGACCTCGACCCGCTCGCGGGCGCGGTGGCCGCCGGGCATGTGCTGGAGTGCGGGACCCAGGCGACCGGCGGCAACTACTCCTTCTTCACCGGGCACGACATACGCCACCCCGGCTTCCCCGTCGCGGAGATCGCAGCCGACGGATCCGCCGTCATCACCAAGCACGACGGTACGGGCGGGGTGGTCGACATCGGGACGGTGACCGCCCAGCTGCTGTACGAGACGGGCGGCGCCCGGTACGCGGGGCCCGACGTCACGACCCGGCTCGACACCGTACGGCTGACGCAGGACGGGCCGGACCGGGTGCGGATCTCCGGCGTACGGGGAGAGCCGCCGCCTCGCACGCTCAAGGCCGGGGTGACCCGGATCGGCGGCTGGCGCAACGAGGTCGTGTTCGTGCTCACGGGACTCGACATCGAGGCCAAGGCGGCGCTGGTCCGCGCCCAGGTGGAGGACGCCTTCGACGCGGCGCCGGAGGGCGGTCCCGGGCGGCGCCGCCCGGCGGATGTGCGGTGGGAGGTGGTGCGTACGGACCGGGCCGACGCCGACAGCGAGGAGTGCGCGAGCGCCCTGCTCCGCCTCGTGGTGCGCGACAGCGAACAGGAGGCGGTCGGGCGGGTGGTGAGCGGCGCCGCGATCGAGCTGGCGCTCGGCAGCTACCCGGGATTCCATGTGACGGCGCCGCCCGGGAAGGGCGCGCCGTACGGGGTCTTCGACGCGGTGTACGTGGACCGGGACGCGGTGGAGGAGGTGGCCGTACTCCCGGACGGGGAACGGGTGCTGGTGCCGGGCCCCGCCCGTACATCGGCGTCGGCGCCCGCTGTCGGGCTCGCTGTCGGGCCCGCGCTGCCGGAGCCGCTGCCCGCCGCCCTGCCCGACGGTCTCACCGGGGGCGGCACCGTACGGCGTGTCCCGCTCGGGAGGGTCGCCGGGGCCCGCAGCGGCGACAAGGGCGGCGACGTGAACGTGGGGGTGTGGGTGCGCACGGACACGGCATGGCGGTGGCTGGCGCACACGCTCACCGTCGAGCGGTTCCAGGAGCTGCTGCCCGAGACACGGGGTCTGGTGGTGGTGCGCCATGTGCTGCCGAATCTGCGGGCGTTGAACTTCGTGGTGGAGGGCCTGCTGGGGGAGGGCGTCGCGGCGCAGGAACGCTTCGACGCGCAGGGGAAGGGGGTGGGGGAGTGGCTGCGGAGCCGGCTGGTCGACGTACCGCCGGAGGTCGAGGAGTACGCAGGAGGTGGAGCGGCAGCCGTACCCGTAGCCGCACCCGTCGCAGACAGAACCACCCCCGCC
>NZ_JAAGLN010000461.1 GCF_010548145.1 Streptomyces sp. SID10853 | reverse complement strand
CCACGACGGTGCCCGCCGCGTCGTACAGCGCGGCCCAGCCGTCGACATGGGAAGCGAGCCGCGCCAGCAGATCGCCGGGGCCGTCGCCGCTCAGCGCGGCCCGGGTCAGCTCGCGCTGGGCCTCGAACCCCGCGGTGACCGAGCGGTACTGGTCGGCGGCGATGGCTGCCGACACCGCCTTGCTGATGGCCAGGAACGGCGTACGCCGGGGCACTTCGAGGAGCGGCAGGCCCTCCTCGTCGGCCGCGGCGACCAGTGCGGGCGGGATGTCGTCGTAGTGGACGCCGACGGCGAAGCCCAGCCCGACGACTCCGGCCTTGGCGAGCCGTCGCACGTACCGGCGCATCGCCTCCTGGTCATCGGTGTCCAGGGTCATCGCGGTGATGAGGAGGAGCTCGCCGCCCTCCATGTACGGGACGGGGTCGGCCAGCTCGCTGACGTGGGCCCAGCGCACCGGCGTCTCGAGCCGGCCCTCCCCCGCACGCACGGTCAGCTTGAGCGTGGAGTGGTGGACCAGCGAGGCAAGGGTGGGCGGCATGGAGGGACCGTAGGACCTTCGGCTGAAGAATGGGTGAGAACTGCGCCGCCCCGTATGAACGGCTTCTCCGATTCTGCCAGGGCGTACGGGTCCCCGCGCCGGATCAGCCGCGCAGATCCACCAGAAGGGGCGGTGCGTGCTCGCCGCGCACTGTCGTCAGCGAGAGCACTGCATGGCCCGCCGGCACCGAATGGGCCAGGTCGGAGGCCGACCAGCGCTCACGCTCGACCCTGCGCACGGTGACGGCGTCCGTCGTCACCGCCTTGCCCGTGACGAGTTTGCGGAAGGAGTGGATCGCCCGGGTCAGCGGCTGGTCGGCGAAGACGGTGCGCTGGGTGACGTCCCTGGTCTCCACCCATTCGGTGCCCCACGCATCGGCGAAGGACCTGCCCTCCCAGGTGGTGACGCCGGAGAACGCCATCCGGCAGCCGACCGCGCCGAGCAGCGCGGTGTGCAGGTCGTCCGGCACGTCGCTCAGGCTGCGCAGGGTGAGGACAGCTCCGGCGTGCGCGGAGCGCAGCCGCTGGATGGAGCGGACCGAGTCCGCCGTGATGGTGCGGGTGGCGTCGTCGATGACCAGGCAGGCGAAGAGCGAACGGTCGGCGCGGGCCGCCGCACTCGCGGTGAACTGCGCGAGGACGAGCCGGGCGAGCACCCGGGACGCCTCCGCGTGCGCCCGTTCCGGGAGGTCGATCCTGACGCGTACGGGGTGTTCGAGGGAGCGCAGCGAGAAGGGCCTGGATGTGCCCGATGTGTCGAAGAACCCGGCGAAGGCGGGGCGGTCGAGTGCGGCGACACGGTCGGCGAGCGCGGGTCCCGGGTCGCCGGGCGCCCCGGACTGCCGGGCGCGCGCGTCGAGTTCGCGCTGCAGGCCGAAGTGTCCTGCCGCGTCCAGTGCCTCGCGCAGGGTGGCCAGCGCGGCCGGCACACCGTCGAGGAGTTCCCGCAGGTCGGGGACCGAGGGGAAGCGGCCGTGCGCCGCCAGGTAGGGGCCGAGCAGCTGGGCGAGCGCGGTGGCCGCGCGCCTGCTGTCGACCTCGGGGAGGTCACCGGTGAACGCCTCGGCGAGCACGGCGGCGGCCTCGTCGGGGTCGGTGGTGCCGCCGTAGAGGTCGAAGTCGTGGACGGATGAGCGGTCGCCGGGCTTGACCACGACGTCGTACGCCTCGTCGGGACCGAGCTGGGTGCCGGCCGCCGCGACCACGATGACGGCGGCCTGGCCGGCGAGCGCCTGGAGGGCCAGTGACTCGGCCACCGGCCGCACCAGGTCGCGGGTCTTGCCCGCGCCGGGCGGTCCGACGGCCAGCAGCGAGGTGCCGAGCAGTTCGGGTTCGAGCGCGAGGCCGCTGCCGCGCCTGGCGTACGGGTTGCGCTCG
>NZ_JAAGLN010000460.1 GCF_010548145.1 Streptomyces sp. SID10853 | reverse complement strand
CGCCGCTCCTCGGGGCGAGGCCGGCGCGGGCGCTCCTCCTGCTTGTCGCCGCGCCCCTGGCCGGCACCGCCGGCACCCCCGGACGTCCGACGGGGCGGCTTCCCGCCCGCACCCCGGTTGTCCCGGTTGCCGGTTCCGCTGTTCCTGCCGTTGCTTCGCATCAAAGTTCCGTCTTGTCGTCTGCGTCGGTGTCCGGACCGTACGGTGCATCCGGATCGAACGACGGCACACCTTCTTGTGTCTCGGCCTCGATCGCATCCGCCTCCGGAAGGAAGGGCGCGAGCTCCGGGAGCTCGTCCAGGCCCCGCAGGCCCATCCGCTCCAGAAAGTAGTTCGTCGTCCTGTACAGGATCGCACCTGTTTCGGGTTCCGCGCCCGCCTCTTCCACCAGACCCCTCTGCAGGAGGGTCCGCATGACCCCGTCGCAGTTGACTCCGCGGACCGCGGAGACCCGGGACCTGCTGACCGGCTGGCGGTAGGCGACCACCGCGAGGGTCTCCAGGGCGGCCTGGGTGAGCCTGGCCTGCTGGCCGTCCAGGACGAAGCTCTCGACCGCCCCGGCGTACTCGGGGCGGGTGTAGAACCGCCAGCCGCCCGCGACGAGCCGCAGGTCGAAACCGCGGCCCTGGACGGTGTACTCGTCGGAGAGTTCCCGCAGGGCGTCGGCGATCTCCCGCCGGGACCTGTCCAGGACCTTGGCCAGGTGTTCTTCGGTGGCCGGTTCGTCGACGACCATCAGAACCGCTTCGAGTCCGGGCTTGAGATCACTCACGCCGTCTCCTCCACCACTTGATCGAATTCGTCGGTCACCACGGGCTCCGCGCCGTCGCCGCCGGTCCAGCGCACCAGCAGTTCGCCGAGCGCCTCCGGCTGGTCGAGGGCGACCGCCTTCTCGCGGTAGAGCTCCAGCAGGGCCAGGAAGCGGGCGACGACGGTGAGCGTGTCCGCCGCGTCCTCGGTGAGAGTGTGGAAACTCACCTCGCCCCGGGAGCGCAGCCGGGCCACCACGATCTCGGCCTGCTCCTGTACGGAGACCAGCGGGGCGTGGATGTGGTCGACGTAGATCTGCGGTCTGGCCTTCGGCTGCATCGCCTTCACGGCGAGCTTCGCGAAGCCTTCGGCGCCGATGCTGATCACGACATCGGGCAGCAGCGCCGCGTGGTGCGGCTCCAGGCCCACGGTCCGCGGATAGCGCTTGCCCTCGGCCTCGAACCGGTCGCTGAAGATGTCCGCGATCTGCTTGTACGCGCGGTACTGGAGCAGCCGGGCGAAGAGCAGGTCCCGCGCTTCGAGCAGTGCGAGATCGGCCTCGTCCTCGATCTCGGCGGCGGGCAGCAGACGCGCCGCCTTGAGGTCGAGGAGGGTGGCGGCGACCACGAGGAACTCCGTGGTCTGGTCCAGGTCCCACTCGGCGCCCATCGCCCTGATGTGCGCCATGAACTCGTCGGTGACCTTCGACAGGGCGATCTCGGTGATGTCGAGCTTGTGCTTGGAGATCAGCTGGAGGAGGAGGTCGAAGGGCCCCTCGAAGTTGGTGAGCCGCACCGTGAACCGGCCGTCACCCGCCTCGGCCGGCTCAGCGGTTCCGGCCGGCTCAGCGGCTCCGGCCGGGGCGGGATCCGGCCCTGGCCCCGGTTCTGGTACGGGCGCCGGTTCCGGTACAGGTGCGGGTTCCGGTTCCAGTACGGGCGCCGACTCCGGTTCTGGTACGGGCTCCTGCTCCGTTACGGGCGTCTCGACGGGCCCGGTTTCCGGTACGAGCGCCGACTCCGGCTCCGTTACAGGCGTCTCGACGGGCCCGGGAGCCCGGGGGCCCTCCCCCGCGTCCGGGAGCTGCTCCGGCACGCGCCCCGCCTCGGCCTCCGCGGGCGTGACGCCGGGCTCCGGCGTCTCTCGCCCTCCGGCCGTCGCCCCGGGG
>NZ_JAAGLN010000045.1 GCF_010548145.1 Streptomyces sp. SID10853 | reverse complement strand
GGAACGCGGCGCTCCGACCGGCCCGTTGGGACCGGAGGCCGCAGCGGGCGCCGAGGGCACGGAAGGAGCGGACGGCGTCGCGGGCTTGCGCGGCGCGAACCAGTCGCTGGTGGGCCGCTCGGCCGGCGGCTCCTCCGGCTCCGGCTCCGGGTCGGGCTCGGGCGGCAGGGACATCGCACTCGTGCGCTCCTGGTCGGAGCGGCCGTCGACCGGCTCGCTCTCCCCCATGGGCGTCCGCATGACGACCGGCGGAATCGGCCGCGAGCCAGGGATGTTGATCCGGATACGCGTCGTCAGCGTGGTCTCGGTCCTGGGCTCGTCCGGCTGCGGCTCGGGGGCCGGCGCTGCGGCGTCCTCAGGAGACTGGCGGGTTCCGTACGGCGGCGTGCCCGAGGGGTACGCGGCCCCGCCACGCCCCTGGGCGCCGGTGGACGAACTGTCAGTTTCACGACTCAAGGCAGGTTCTCCCGGTTGGCTCCGCCGCCCGTTCTTACTTGTGCGGGAGGTTCGGCGGCGCGCACCACCATACTGGGCACGGCGCGATCGCACCCCCCACCCAGCGGAATGCAACGTTCCGACCGGGCCGCGGCCGCGCCCGGTTCACCGGGCGAAGCGGCACATCACTTGCCAGGTCGGGCGGAATCCGGCCCCGGCTGAGGCACTTTGCGCACGGTGGCACAGATCACAGCGGCCACCATCCCGCCCAGCAGGAAGACGTACGACCCCGTGCCCGCGGCGAAGACGAAGTCGCCCTCGGGGCGGGTGGCGGTCAGCAGCATGACGGCGACCAGCCAGCCGACGGCGGGGGCGCCGACCCCGACCGCCGTCCCGGTCGCCACCCGGCCCCCGTAGAAGACGGCCGCACTGCCCAGCAGGGCGAGCACCAGACCGCCGGGGGACCAGCCGCTCTGCACGAGCGCCCCCGCGAGACCGGTCAGCGCGCCGAGGACGACCAGCCCGAAGTAGGCAGCGATACGGCGGGGGTTCAGCGGCGCCGCGAGGCCCGTGCCCGTGCCCGTATGACCCTGGTTCATGCTCATTCGTCCGCTCCTGTACTGCCCGGCGTGGTGCTCGTCGTCGTGTCCGGCGCGGTGTCCGGTGCGGCGCTCGCCGGGCTGCCCGGTGCGGCGCTCGCTGTCCTGCCCGGTGCGGCGCCCACCGCGACGCCCGCGAAGAGATCCGTCTCGCGCTCGCCTTCCGGTGCGCCCGACGCCCCCCGCACCAGTTCGTAGTACTCGCGGGCGAAGAGCGGCTGCCCCAGGTCGTTGGAGAGCGCGAAGAAGGGGCCGTCCACCGCGACCTGCGTGGCGTGCGCGCGCATCGCGGCCGACTTGGCCGCCGCGTACGCCGTGCCGTCGATCTCCGCGGTGACGACCTCGTCGTCCACCACCCCCGGCACATCACCGATGTCCGCGACACCGGGGAAGCCGGCGCCGGCCGCCCGCAGCCGGGCGAAGCCCTCCTCGGCCACCGAGCGCGGCACCCGGTTCCAGTAGATCTTCGCGATCGTGTGCGGCTCGCCCAGCTCAGGACGGAAGGCGGGCTCGGCCGCGAGTCCCGCGGCGCGCATCGCGACCCGGTGCGCCTGGATGTGGTCGGGGTGGCCGTAGCCGCCGTGGGTGTCGTACGTCACCAGGACCTGCGGCCGTACGGAACGGATCACCTCGACGAGGTACGCCGCCGCCTCGTCCACCGGTGTGTTCCAGAAGGCGCCCTCTCGGCTGTTCTGCTCGACGCCCATCATCCCGGAGTCCCGGAAGCGGCCGGGCCCGCCGAGGAAGCGGTGGTCGGTCACGCCCAGCTCCCGCATCGCGGCGGCCAGTTCACCGATGCGATGGGCGCCCAGACCGTCCTCGCGGTCGGACGCCAGATGCGCGAGCCCGGGCGGGATGATCTCGCCCTCCTCGCCGAGAGTGCACGTCACCAGGGTGATGTGGGCACCCTCGGCGGCGTACGCGGCCATGGTGGCGCCGTTGTTGATCGACTCGTCGTCCGGGTGCGCGTGCACCAGGAGCAGACGCCGGTCGGGGAGGTCCGTCATGGGAACAGCCTACGAGCCGTGTGCGCTCCCCGGGCCGCCAGACCGGCGGCCCAGCCGCGCCCGCTGTCTCCGTGGGCTCCGTGATCTCCGTGGGCTCCCTGATCTCCGTGGGCTCAGAACTTGATACCGCCGATCATCCCGGCCACATTGGTCGTGAGCGAGTGGATGGTGGGCGCCACGGACGAGCTGGCCAGGTAGAAGCCCAGGAGCGCGCAGACCACCGCGTGCCCCGCTTTGAGCCCCGATTTCCTGACCATGAGCACGACGATGATCGTCAGCAGCACCACCGCCGAGATCGAGAGCGCCATGACGGTTCACCTCCACTTGCGTACGGTCCAGGGGCATGCCACAACTGCCGGTAGCGTCATACCCACCTAGCGCTACGGATCATAACTATCCAGCGGCGTGCATGATCGATGCACGGCAGCACGAGGGGCGCATGGACGTACGCCCCCGGCAGAACCGGGCGGCACATGCCCGCAGTCGGATGCCGTCCGCCCACGGTCCGCCCCTCCCGCTCGGAGGAAAGGCTCTAGGTTCGGTCGCATGACATCGAACGAACACTCCTTTCCCCGCCGGTTCGCCAGAACCCAGCGCTTCACGCTCGGTGCCCCGCGCGCCTTCACGGTGTCGCCCGACGGCGACCGGGTCGTCTACCTGCGCTCCTCCACCGGAACGGACCGGGCGAACCGGCTCTGGGTGCTCAACATCGGGCAAGGCGCACAGGAGCGCGTCGCCGCCAACCCCGAGGCGCTGCTCGGTGGCGCGGACGAGCAGCTCTCGGCCGGGGAGAGGGCGCGCCGCGAGCGGAGCAGGGAAGGCTCGGCCGGCATCGTCGGGTACGCCGTCGACGAGGCGGCCGAGCTGGCCGTTTTCGCCCTGTCGGGGCGGCTGTTCACGGCGGGGCTGCGAGCGGAGAGCACCCGGGAGATCCGGGTGCCGGGCCCCGTCATCGACCCCAGGCCGTCCCCTGACGGCAGCCGTATCGCCTATGTGACCGGCGGCGCGCTGCGTGTCGTGGGCGCGGACGGGGCGGACGACAGGGCGCTCGCCGAGCCGGAGGACGCCCACGTCACGTACGGGGTGGCCGAGTTCGTGGCGGCCGAGGAGATGCAGCGCTCGCGCGGCTACTGGTGGGCGCCGGACTCGCGGAGCCTGCTGGTGGCGCGGGCCGACGACAGCGCCGTACAGCGCTGGTGGATCGCCGACCCGGCGCATCCGGAACAGGAGCCCGCGCAGGTCGGATATCCGGCGGCCGGCACCTCCAACGCCGAGGTGCGGCTCTTCCTCTACGCCCTGGACGGGACGCGTACCGAGGTGGTCTGGGACCGCGCCCGCCACCCGTATCTGGCGGCCGTGCACTGGTCGTCCGACGGCGCTCCACTGCTGCTCGTCCAGGCCCGTGACCAGCGCAGCCAGCGCTATCTGGGCGTCGACACGGAGTCCGGCACCACCAGGACCGTGCATGTCGACGAGGACCCGGTGTGGCTCGACCTGTTCACCGGGGTGCCCGCCTGGGCGCCCGCCGGCGGTCTCGTCCGGATCGCCGACGAGGGCGGCGCACGGGTGCTCGCGGTCGGCGACCGGCTGCTCACCGGGCCGGAGTTGCACGTTCGGGCGGTGCTGGACATCTCGGTTGACGACGTGCTGGTCTCGGCGTCCGCGGGCGAGGCTGCCACCGCTCCCGAGACCGGTGAGATCCATGTCTACCGGGTCAACGAGCTGGGGGTGGAACGTCTTTCCGAGGGGCCCGGGGTGCACTCGGCGGTGCGCTCGGGCGGTGTCACGGTGCTCCGCTCGGCCCGGCCGGAGCGTCCCGGCGCGGATGTCCGGGTGCTGCGGGGCGGCAAGGAGGTGGCCACGGTCGCCTCGTACGCGGAGACTCCGGGCCTCACCCCCCGCGTGGAGTTCGCCGAGGGGGGCGCACGGAAAATTCCGTGCGCCGTCCTGCTCCCCAGCGGCCACCGGGAATCCGACGGCGCGCTTCCGGTGCTCCTCGACCCGTACGGCGGCCCGCACGGCCAGCGGGTGGTCGCCGCGCACAACGCGTACCTCACGTCCCAGTGGTTCGCCGACCAGGGCTTCGCGGTGGTGATCGCAGACGGCCGGGGAACCCCCGGCCGCTCCCCCGCGTGGGAGAAGGCCATCAAGGACGACTTCACGCTCACGCTCGACGACCAGGTCGACGCCCTGCACGGACTGGCCGCCCAGGGCTTCCCGCTCGACCTGGACCGGGTCGCCATCCGCGGCTGGTCGTACGGCGGTTATCTGGCCGCGCTCGCGGTGCTGCGCCGCCCCGATGTGTTCCACGCCGGTGTGGCGGGCGCCCCGGTCGCCGACTGGCGGCTGTACGACACGCATTACACCGAGCGCTATCTCGGCGACCCCGCCCAGCGGCCCGAGGTGTACGCGGCGAGCGCGCTCGTCACCGACGACGGGCTCTCTGCTCCGGAGAACCCGGCCAGACCGCTGATGGTCATCCACGGCCTGGCGGACGACAACGTCGTCGCGGCCCACACCCTGCGGCTCTCGTCGGCGCTGCTCGCAGCGGGCCGCCCGCACGAGGTGCTGCCGCTCTCCGGTGTCACCCATATGACGCCACAGGAGCAGGTGGCGGAGAATCTGCTGCTGCTCCAGGTCGACTTCATCCGGCGGTCCCTGAATCTGCCCGGGGCCGGCTGAACCGGTCGGACCGACGGACGGGCAGGCGGGCGGGCCGGACGGGCCGGACGGGCCGGACGGACCAACGGGCAAGGGGCGACCGGCCGGGGCGACATGTCACCCCGGCCGGTCCACGGCACCCGCACGGCCCCGTAGCCGCCCAGTCTGGCGGGCCCGCATATCGGCTCCACGACAGCGGAGTTGCCGCATTGTTAAAAGAACTCCGGCCGCTCGGGCCCTTGACTCACGTCGTGGCGCCGGGCCACGCTCCGGTCAGCTGCGATGGTTCCACACAGCGGGGGCAGCGGGCTGAAGAGCCCCGTACCGAAGAGCCCATAGCGCACCGCTGGCAAGGGAGTTGATGGATCAAGCCACGACCGGGCCCACCGGCCGGGGCCAGGACACCACACCGAGGAAGCGATACGACATGGCGCACGAGGCCACCATTCCCGCTCCCCGCGACAAGGCGCCCCGCCAGGGTGAGGTACTTCTCTCCGCCGAGGGGCTGACCAAGCACTTTCCCATCATGGGCGGCTTTCCCTTCAAGCGCAGGATCGGCGCGGTCCAGGCCGTCGACGGCATCGACCTCTCCCTGCACACGGGCGAGAGCTTCGGTCTTGTGGGCGAGTCGGGGTGCGGGAAGTCCACCACAGGACGGGTGCTGACCCGGCTGCTCGAACCGACCGCCGGCCGGCTCGTCTACCGGGGGCAGGACATCACCCGCGCGGGGCGGCGGCAGTTGGCGCCGATCCGCCCCGAGATCCAGATGATCTTCCAGGACCCCTACTCGTCGCTCAACCCCCGCCAGACCATCGGCAAGATCATCGGCGGTCCGATGGAGATCAACGGGATCCATCCCAAGGGCGGCCGCGAGCACCGCATCCGGGAGCTCCTGGAGATCGTCGGTCTCAACCCGGAGCACTACAACCGCTTCCCGCACGAGTTCTCCGGCGGCCAGCGCCAGCGCATCGGCGTCGCCCGCGCCCTCGCCCTGGAGCCGAAACTCATCGTGGCCGACGAGCCGGTCTCCGCGCTCGACGTCTCCATCCAGGCCCAGGTCGTCAACCTCCTCCAGGAACTCCAGCGCGAGATGGACATCGCGTTCCTGTTCATCGCCCACGACCTGGCGGTCGTCCGGCACTTCTCGGACCGGGTCGCCGTCATGTACCTCGGCAAGATCGTCGAGGTGGGCGACCGGGACTCCATCTACCAGCAGCCGCGCCACCCGTACACGCACGCGCTGCTCTCCGCCGTCCCGGAGCCCGCGCTGATCAGCGACGAGGAGCGCGCCGTCCATGAACGCATCAGGCTCGCGGGCGACGTGCCGTCCCCGATCTCACCGCCGTCCGGCTGCCGCTTCCGTACCCGCTGCTGGAAGGCCCAGGACAAGTGCGCGGCCGAGGAGCCGCCGCTGGTACGGGTCGACGGCAGCCGGGACGGGCATCTGACGGCCTGCCACTTCCCGGAGGCCCCGACGACGGAGCGCGATTCGGAGATCATCCTCGACCCGGCGCTGCGGGAACTGGAGTCGGACCCGGGCGGTCCTGGCGCACCGGGGACGGAGAGCGTGTAGGCCCCGGAGGGCCGGCCCGGAAAGCACCGCGGGTCCGGCGAGGACCGGCCGGACAGCACCGCGGGTCCGGCAGGAACCGGCCGGACAGGACCTAGGCCGGCGTCGCCCCCGTCGAAGGCCCGGCGGGCCCGGCAGGGCCGCCGCCCGGGGGCGCCGCCGGGCCCGCGGGCGTCGCGCCCGATGGCCCCGGCGTACCACCGGCGAGCCCCGGACCTGAGGACCCAGGGCCGGAAGGCCCCGGCGTACCGGAAGGCCCCGCACCGGGCCCCGCGCCAGGCCCCGGCGTACCACCGGCAGGTCCCGCCCCGCCCTCGTCCGTGCCGCCGTTGGTGTCCGGCACGACCTGCTTCTCCTCGGCGAAGTGGCAGGCCGAGTCGTGGTGCACCGGCCCCTCCATCGTCCGGAAGACCTCGGGCACCGCGAGCGCCGGTACCTCCTGCGCGCACCGCTCCTGCGCCTTCCAGCAGCGGGTACGGAAGCGGCAGCCCGACGGCGGGTTCGCCGGCGACGGCACATCGCCGACCAGGATGATCCGCTCGCGTGCGTCCCGCGCCGCCGGGTCGGGCACCGGGACCGCCGAGAGCAGCGCCTGGGTGTACGGGTGGGTGGGATGCTCGTAGATCTCCGCGTCCGAGCCGACCTCCACGATCCGCCCCAGGTACATCACCCCCACCCGGTTGGAGATGTGCCGGACGATCGACAGGTCGTGCGCGATGAACACGTACGCCAGGTCGAACTCCTTCTGGAGCCGCCCCAGCAGGTTGATGACCTGTGCCTGGACGGACACGTCGAGCGCGGACACCGGCTCGTCGGCCACGATGATCTCGGGGTTGAGCGCGAGACCGCGCGCGATGCCGATGCGCTGGCGCTGGCCGCCGGAGAACTGGTGCGGATAGCGGTTGATGTACTCCGGGTTGAGCCCCACGACGTCCAGCAGGTCCTGGACCTTGCGGCGCCGGTCGCCCTTGGGTGCCACCTCGGGGTGGATCTCGTACGGCTCCCCGATGATGTCGCCGACCGTCATCCGCGGGTTCAGCGAGGTGTAGGGGTCCTGGAAGACCATCTGGATGTTGCGGCGTACGGCCTTGAGGGCGCGGCCGGACATCTTGGTGATGTCCTCGCCCTTGTACCGGATCGAACCGGCCGTCGGCGCCTCCAGGTTGACCAGCATCCTGGCCACGGTCGACTTGCCGCAGCCGGACTCCCCCACGACGCCGAGCGTCTCGCCCTGGCTGAGCGCGAACGACACCCCGTCGACGGCCTTGACCGCGCCGACCTGCTTCTTGAAGAGGATGCCCTGGGTGAGCGGGTAGTGCTTGACCAGGTCGCGGACTTCGAGGATGGGCTCCTTCTCGTGGAAGGCGACCTCGGCGTGCGACTTCTCCATCAGGTCGCGCCGGGCCTCGGCCTCGTCACGCGCCTCGTCACGTGCCGCGTGGCGCCGCGAGTGGTCAGCGTGCATTGAGCGTCTCCTTCCAGAAGTGGCAGGCGCTCCGGCGCTCCGGGGACACTTCGTACAGCGGCGGTACGTCGGTACGGCACACCTCCTGGGCCAGCGGGCAGCGGGGGTTGAAGGCGCAGCCTGGCGGGATGTGCAGCAGGTTCGGGGGCAGGCCCTTGATCGCGTAGAGCTCCTGGCCCTTCTGGTCGAGGCGCGGGATCGATTCGAGCAGGCCCTTGGTGTACGGGTGGGCCGGGGCCTTGTAGATCTGGCGGACCGGTGATGTCTCCACGATCCGGCCCGCGTACATCACCGCGATCTTGTCCGCGACGTCCGCCACCACGCCCAGGTCGTGGGTGATCAGGATGAGCCCCATGTTGAACTCCCGCTGGAGTTCGGCGAGCAGGTCCATCACCTGGGCCTGGACGGTCACGTCGAGTGCGGTGGTCGGCTCGTCCGCGATGATCAGGTCGGGCTCCAGGGCCAGCGCCATGGCGATCATGATGCGCTGGCGCATCCCGCCGGAGAACTGGTGCGGGTACTGGCCGACCCGCTCCTTGGCCGCCGGGATCCGCACCGTGTCCATCAGCTCGACGGCCCTGGCCTTGGCGTCCTTGCGGGACATGCCCTTGTGGACGGTGAACATCTCACCGAGCTGCTCGCCGACGCTGAGCACCGGGTTGAGCGAGGAGAGCGCGTCCTGGAAGATCATCGCCATCTTCGCGCCACGGATCTTCCGCCGCTCCTCCTCCTTGAGCTTGAGCAGATCCTGTCCCTGGAAGAGGATCTCGCCGCCCGCGATCTTCCCCGGTGGTACGTCGAGGATGCCCATGATGGCCTGGGCGGTCACCGACTTGCCCGAGCCCGATTCGCCGAGGACGGCGAGTGTCTCGCCGGAGTCCACCGTGTAGTCGACGCCGTTCACCGCCTTCGCGACCCCGTCGCGGGTGTGGAACTCCACGTGCAGATCGCGTACTTCGAGCAGCATGGTCCGGACTCCTCAGCGCAGCTTGGGGTCGAGGGCGTCGCGCACCGCGTCGCCGAGCATGATGAAGGCGAGCACGGTGATCGCCAGGGCACCGGCCGGCCAGAGCAGCATGTGCGGGGCGTTGCGGATGTACGGCGAAGCGGCGGAGATGTCGATGCCCCAGGAGACGGTGGGGGGCTTCAGGCCGACGCCGAGGAAGGACAGGGTCGCCTCCAGCGAGATGTACGTACCGAGTGCGATGGTCGCCACGACGATCACCGGGGCGACCGCGTTCGGCGCGATGTGGCGCAGCAGCATCCGGGAGTTGGAGGCGCCGAGCGCCCGCGCCGCCTGGACGTAGTCGTTCTGTTTGGCGGTGATGACCGAGCCGCGCGCGATACGGGCGATCTGCGGCCAGCCGAGGAGCACCATGAAGCCGATCACCGGCCAGACGGTGCTGCTGGTGACCACGGACAGCAGCACCAGACCGCCGAGCACCACCGGGATACCGAAGAAGATGTCGGTGATACGGGAGAGGATCGCGTCGCCGGCGCCGCCGAAGAAGCCGGCGAGACCGCCCAGGACGCTGCCGATGAGGGCCACTCCGACGGTCGCGCAGACACCGACCGTCACGGACTGGCGGGCCCCGTAGACGGTACGGGTGTAGACGTCGCAGCCCTGTCCGGTGAAGCCGAAGGGGTGTCCGGGCTGGGGGCCCTCCTGGGCCTTGTCCAGGTTGCAGGCGAGCGGGTTCTGGTCGGCGATGAGCTGGGGCCAGATCGAGATCACCACGAGGAACAGGATGATCAGCCCCGAGATGATGAAGATCGGGTTGCGGCGCAGATCGCGCCAGGCGTCCGACCAGAGGCTGCGGGCCTGTTCGTCGGGGCCCGGCCCGCCGTCGCCCTGCTGGTTCTCCAGCGTGGTGCCCTCGCTCATGGCGAGGTCGGTGGCCCCGCCGGCCCCCGCCGCGGAGATGGCTTCGTCGGAATTCTGCGGCTCAGGCATACCGGATCCTCGGGTCGAGAACGGCGTAGAGGAGGTCGACGATGAGGTTCGCCACCAGGAAGACGATGACGAGGACGGTGACGAAGCCGACGACGGTCTGGCTGTTCTGGCGGACGATGCCCTGGTAGAGCTGGTAGCCGACGCCGTGGATGTTGAAGATGCGCTCGGTGACGATGGCACCGCCCATCAGGGCCCCGATGTCCGTGCCGATGAAGGTCACGACGGGGATCAGTGAGTTGCGCAGCAGGTGCCGGATGATGATGCGGCGTCTCGGGAGCCCTTTGGCGGTGGCGGTTCTGACGTAGTCGGCGCGCCGGTTCTCCGCGATCGAGGTGCGGGTCAGCCGGGTGACGTACGCCAGTGACACGGACGCGAGCACGAGCCCGGGGAGGATCAGCTCGTCGAAGGGGGCCTCGGGCGAGACGGCGGGCTTGATGAGCCCCCACTTCACCCCGAGGAGCAGCTGGGCCAGCAGGCCGGTGACGAAGGTCGGTACGGAGATGACGATCAGGGTGAGCAGCAGGACGGTCGAGTCGACCGGGCGGCCGCGCCTGAGCCCCGTGATCACACCGAAGGCGATGCCGATGATGACTTCGAAGATGATGGCGACGATGGTGAGCCGGATGGTGACGGGGAAGGCGCTGCCCATCAGGTCGGTGACCTTCTGGCCGTTGAACGCGGTCCCGAAGTCGCCCGTGAAGACGTTGCCCATGTAGGTCAGGTACTGCTGCCACACGGGCTTGTCGAGGCCGAACTCGGTGCGCAGCTGGGCGGCCGTCGCGGGGTCGCAGGCGCGGTCTCCGCAGAGGCCGGCGACCGGGTCGCCCATCACGTTCACCATCAGGAAGATCAGCAGCGTCGCGCCGATGAAGACCGGGATCATCTGCAGCAGACGCCTGATCACATAACGTCCCATGAGGGGCTCCGGGGGTCGTCGTTCCGGGAAGATTCAAGGGCCCGGCGCGCTGGGCGCGCCGGGCCTCGCTTCCTCAGGCGTCAGTGGACCTTGATCTCGTTGTAGACCGGCACGCTGAACGGGTTCAGCGCGACGTTCGAGACACGGTCGGAGTAGCCCGCGCTGCCGTTCTGGTACCAGAGCGGGATGGCGCCCATGTTGTCCCTGAGCACCCCTTCGGCGTCCTGGAACTTCTTCACGGCGGCGGCCTTGTCGGTCTCCGCGTTGGCCTGGTTGATGAGCTTGTCGAACTGCTTGTTGGTCCAGTGGCCGTCGTTGGACGAGGCGTTGGTGTAGTACAGCGGCTGCAGGAAGTTCTGGATGAGCGGGTAGTCCATCTGCCAGCCGGCCCGGAACGGGCCCGTCATCTTCTTCGCGGTGATCTGGTTGCGGAAGTCGGCGAACGTCCCGATCGGGTTGCCGACACACGCCTTGTCGTTGCCGAGGGTGTTGTTGATGTTGTTGCAGATGGCGTCGACCCACTCCTTGTGCGAGCCGGTGTCCGCGTTGTACGAGATCTTCAGCTGGCCGCCGGGGATGCCGCCGCCCTCCTTGACCAGCTTCTTCGCCTCGGTGGGGTTGTACGTGCAGGAGGCGCCGCAGAGCCCGGCCTTGTACCCGCCACTGGCACCGAGGACCGGTGAGGTCCAGTCGGTGGCCGGGGTCCTGGTGTTCTGGAAGATCGTCTTGGTGATCTGCGGGCGGTTGATCGCCATCGAGAGCCCGATCCGCACCTTCTTGGCGCCCGCGGTGTTCCACTCGGGGCGGTAGAAGGGGAACGCGAGGGTCTGGATGATGCCCGCGGGGGTGTTGATGTAGCGCCCGTTCAGGTCGGCCTTGACGTTCTTGAGCTGTGCGGCGGGCACGTCGTCGACCAGGTCGAGGTTGCCCGCTGTCAGGTCGGTGTAGGCGGTGTTGTTGTCCGTGTAGACCTTGAGGTCGACGCCGCCGTTCTGCGCCTTGTCGGGGCCCGGGTACTTGCTCCACTTGCGCAGGCTCATCTTCGAGCCCTTGGTGTACGACTGCACGGTGTACGGGCCGTTGCCGATCGGCTTGGACAGCCAGGCGGAGTGGTTCTTGTAGAACGCCGTGGGCAGCGGGGCGAAGGCCGGGTAACCGAGCGTGTCCGGGAACGTGGAGAACTTCTGGTTCAGCTTCACCGTGAAGGTGTTGTCGTTGACCACCTTGAGCCCGGAGAGCTTGGTCGCCGTGGCCTTGCCCGAGTCCGGGTGGACCTTGTCGTAGCCGTCGATGTAGGCGAAGAAGTAGGCGTCCTTCTGGTTGTTCTTCAGATCAGCGCCGTAGTTCCAGGCGTCGACGAAGGACTTGGCGGTGATCTTCTCGCCGTTGCTGAACGTCCAGCCCTTCTTGAGCGTGATCTTGAAGTTGACCGAGTCGCTGGTCGTGACGGCGGACGCCAGCATGTTCTCGGCCTTGCCGGTCTTCGGGTCGTACTTCTTGAGGCCCCGGAAGATCATGTCGAGGACCTTGCCGCCCTGGACCTCGTTGGTGTTCGCCGGCTCCAGCGGGTTCTGCGGATCGCCCCAGGAAGAGCTGAGTACTCCGTTCGCCCCGCCACTTCCGCCGCTGCTTCCTCCGCCGCCGCAGGCCGTCGCCGCGAGGGCGACGGCGACCGCGCATGCGGCCCACTTGGCGTGTGTGGCTCCGCGCATGGAGTGCCTCCTCTAGGTCCTAAATACCGCTTAGGGCCCAATATCACTGGATAGCAGCACCAATGCACCTTCTCTACGGCCGTCTGTGTCCATCCGTCACCAGAAACGCCCGGATGCCCCGCATAACGAAATGGACACACCTTTGACCGGACGCAGCTGTCCGAGATCAGCTGATTTGCGGTTTTCGTAAATCGGCTGTCCACCCAGAGGTCATCTTTTTTCTCTCAAAACAAGGTCAAGAACCTAAAGACCAGGTGTGGAGTTGCTACGCGCATTGACCGTTGTCAACTCGATTGATTGGGTCCGTTCCAACCCCTTAGCTCCTCCTGCCCGGAGGATGCCGCTTTCCGTACGGGGACAGGAGTTCGATGACCACGCCATCCCCGGCCCCCCTCGTTCCGGTGGACACCACTGCCACCGATATCGTTGAGGGGTCCCGGCAGCCCGACAGCCCGAACAAGGGCGCCGACGCCCGGAGCCCGAGCCAACTGGCTTGGCGGCGTTTCAAGCGCGACAAGACAGGCGTCATATCCGCCTGCATCGTCGTGTTCTTCTTCGTGATCGCCATTGCCGCACCGCTGATCGCGAAGCTGTACGGGAAGAACCCGTACGACACGTACGGCCAGGACACCCCCGGGCTGCTCAACGGTTTCGGCTATCCGGTCAAGCCCAACGGCGGCATCGGCAGCGACTTCTGGTTCGGCCTCGAACCGTCGCTGGGGCGGGACGTCTTCACGTTCCTGCTCTACGGAATCCGCACCTCGCTGATGATCGCCACGGCGATCACGCTCCTCCTCACCGTGGTCGGTGTGGTTGTCGGTGTCACGGCCGGCTATCTGGGCGGCAAGACGGACTACTTCATCGGCCGGATCATCGACATCCTGCTGTCGTTCCCGTCGACGCTGTTCTTCATCGCCTTCATGCCGGTGATGTACGGGCTCTTCGTGGGTCCGGACGACGACATTCCGACCTCGCTGCGAGCGATCTCGCTGATCATCGTCCTCGCCGGCTTCGGCTGGGCGTCGATGGCACGTCTGCTGCGCGGTCAGGTACTGGCCCTGCGTGAACGGGAGTTCGTCGAGGCGGCCAAGGTGACCGGGGCATCCCCTGCCCGGATCATCTTCAAGGAACTGCTTCCGAACCTCTGGACGCCGATCCTGATCCAGTCCACCCTGGCGCTGCCCGCCATGGTGACCGCGGAGGCGGGTCTCGCCTTCCTCGGTGTCGGCATGATCGACCCGACCCCCGACTGGGGCGTCATGATCGCTCGTGGTTCGTCCTACTACACGAACGACATCACCTTCATGCTCTTCCCGGGCATCTCCATGGTCATCTTCGTGCTCGCCTTCAATCTGCTCGGCGACTCGGTACGCGACGCGCTCGACCCCAAGTCGAGGCGCTGACCTCCGCTCCAACAGCCCGGCCGCTGTGGTCCGGCCTGTCGCACCTGCCTCGTCCACCGATCCCAAGGACCGATACGCCATGTCTTTCTCCCGTAGAAACTTCCTCATCGCCACAGGGGTGGCAGCAGCCAGCTCCTCCGTCCTCAGCGCGTGCAGCAGCGGCGGCGGTGGCGGCGACGGCAGCGGTGGCAAGGACTCCCCGAACGTCAGCAAGGGCAAGGCCAGCAAGATCGTCATAGGCACCAAGGCCGACTCCGTCGGCCCCGCCCCCGAGGTTCCGGGCGCGGTCAAGGGCGGCACGATCTGGACGATGGACCAGCTCGACTGCGACCACCTGGACCCGGCGCAGATCTGGTCCAGCTACGAGGGCTGGATCACCCCGCTCTTCATGCGCGGCCTGGTCGGCTACAAAATCTCCAACGACGGCACCTCCACCCTGGTGGGCGACCTCGCCACGGACGCCGGCACGATGAAGGACGGCGGCAAGACCTGGTCCTTCACGCTGAAGGACGGCGGCAAGTGGGAGGACGGCTCGGACGTCACGATCGAGGACGTCCGCCACACCTTCGAGCGGCTCTTCGCCACCTTCATCACGTACGGTCCGCGCTACCCGCAGCAGTGGCTGGCCGGCGGCAAGGACTACAAGGGCCCCTACGACGGCAAGCACCTCGACTCGATCGAGATCAGCGGCAAGACCGTCACCTTCCACCTCAACACGGCCCGCGCCGACTTCAACCTGTGCCTCGGCATGCGCGCCTTCTCCCTCGTGCCCAAGAAGCACGACACCAAGGCGGACTACGACAAGAAGCCGTTCTCCTGCGGCCCGTACAAGATCGACGCCCGCCAGCCCGGCAAGTCGATGTCGATCTCCCGCAACCCGCACTGGGACCCGAAGACGGACCCGATCCGTAACGCGTACCCGGACAAGTGGCAGCTCCAGTTCGGCTTCCAGCTGCTCGCGTCCACGGACCGCTACATCGCCGACCAGGGCAACGACCAGCACACCGTGTCGATGTTCAACGAGGTCGCCCCCGAGCGCATGCAGAAGGTGCTCGGCGACCCGGCGATGAAGAAGCGTGTCTTCACGCACCTCGACAACGCGACGTACTACTACGCCATCAACACCACGCGGATCAAGGACGTCAAGGTCCGCCAGGCGCTCAACTACGCGTGGCCGTCGCAGCAGTGCCAGCTGATCCGCGGTGGCACCGCATCCTCCGAGATCGCCACCACGGTCATCAGCCCGCTCACCCCGGGCCACATCGACTTCGACCTCTACGGCAAGCGGAAGAAGCCCACGGGCGACCCGGAGAAGGCCAAGGCCATGCTCAAGGAGGCCGGCAAGCTCGGCCAGAAGGTCGTCATCGCCTTCCAGTCCTCCGACTACGCCATCAAGACGGCCGTGGCGATCAAGAACGCCCTCACCAAGGCGGGCTTCACCCCGATCACCAAGCAGGTCGACAAGACGACCTTCTACACCCAGATCGCCCAGATCGACAACACCTACGACATGTTCGCGGCCGGCTGGTCCGCCGACTGGCCGGGCGGCTACACCGCCCTGCAGCCCACCTTCGACGGCCGCGTGATCGCCAACGGCGCGTCGAACTGGCCGCAGCTGAACAACGCGGGCGTCAACAAGGCCATCGACGCGGCGGCCCTGGTCACGGACCAGAAGAAGGCCGACGCGGCCTGGGGCGCCATCGACCGCCAGATCATGGAACTGGCGGCCTGTGTGCCGGACTACTGGCCGATCCGTAACTGGTTCCACGGCTCCAAGGTCGGCGGCATGTACTACGACGCCGGCGCGACCGGTATGGCCATCACCAAGATGTACACCACGGCGTAGCAACGTCATCCGGGGGAGGGCGGCCCGATCGGCTGCCCTCCCCCGGCCCCGGCCCTTCCCCGCTCCCTACACCTCGGCGACGGCGCCCCACTCGGAAAGTCACGACCCCATGCTTCGATTTCTTCTCCGCCGTGTGACCGGCGCTATCGTCATCCTGCTGGTCATCAGCGCCATCGTCTTCTACCTCTTCTACGCGATCCCCCGTGACCCGGCGCGCCTGGCCTGCGGCAAGACCTGCACGCCGGAACTGCTCAAGCAGATCCGGCTGAACCTGGGGATAGCCGACCCGATGCCCGTCCAGTACTGGCACTGGCTGGTCGGCATCTTCGCGGGCCGTGACTACGGCAACTACGGCCACTGCCCGGCCCCCTGCCTCGGTTACTCCTTCACCAACCGCCAGCCCGTCCTCGGCACGATCCTGGACCGGCTGCCGCTGACGATCTCGCTCGCGCTGGGCTCCGCCGTCTTCTTCCTGATCATCGGTGTCGGCGCCGGCATGATCGCCGCCGTCAAGCAGGGCAAGGCGCTCGACAAGATCGCCAGCTCCGTCTCGCTGCTCGGATCCTCGCTGCAGATCTACTTCGTCGGCTACATCGCGATGTTCATCCTGGTCCAGCAGATGGGGGTGCTCGACCAGCCCTCGTACACGCCGATCACGGAGAACCCGGTGAAGTGGGCGTCCGGGCTGCTGCTGCCGTGGCTGGTGCTCTCCATCATCTTCACGGCGAACTACACCCGTATGACGCGCTCGCAGCTGGTCGAACAGCTCACGGAGGACTACGTCAGAACGGCGCGCGCCAAGGGCCTCTCCCGGGCTTCGGTCTTCTTCCGCTTCGCCTGGCGCGGGGCCATGGGGCCCATCGTCACCATCTTCGGTATCGACCTGGGCACGCTGATCGGCGGCGCGATCATCACCGAACAGGTCTTCAGCATCCAGGGGATCGGCCGGCTGGCGGTCCAGTCCGTCGACACGAGCGATCTGCCCATGCTCCTGGGTGTCACGCTCGTCGCGGCCGCGGCGATCGTCTTCTTCAACATCTTCGTGGACGCCATCTACGGCCTCATCGACCCGCGGATCCGTCTCGCCTGACCCGCTCCCGCCGCCTCGCCCCACCCCCGATCCCCGCAACACTTCCTGGAGCGTCCTCGTGACGAGCACCGATCAGCAGCCCTTCCTCTCTGTCAGGGACCTACAGGTCCACTTCTCGACCGAGGACGGCACAGTCAAGGCCGTCGACGGCCTCTCCTTCGACGTGGAGAAGGGCAAGACGCTCGGCATCGTCGGCGAGTCCGGCTCGGGCAAGTCCGTCACCAACCTGACGATCCTGGGCCTGCACGACCGGGACCGCACCGAGATCACCGGCGAGATCACGCTCGACGGCACCGAGCTGCTCGGCGCCAGTGAGCGGGAGCTGGAGCGGCTGCGCGGCAACAAGATGGCGATGATCTTCCAGGACGCCCTGGCCTCGCTGTCGCCGTACCACACCGTCGGCCGGCAGATCAGCGAGACGTACCGGAAGCACACCGGCGCCTCCAAGCAGGAGGCCCGGAAGCGGGCGATCGAGATGCTGACCCGGGTCGGCATTCCACAGCCCGACCTGCGGGTCGACGACTACCCGCACCAGTTCTCCGGCGGTATGCGGCAGCGCGCGATGATCGCGATGGCGCTGGTCTGTGACCCCGAACTGCTGATCGCGGACGAGCCGACGACCGCCCTGGACGTCACCGTGCAGGCGCAGATCATGGACCTGCTCAAGGACCTCCAGCAGGAGTTCGGCACCGCCATCGTCTTCATCACCCACGACCTCGGCGTGATCGCCGACATCGCCGACGACGTGCTGGTGATGTACGGCGGCCGCTGTGTGGAGCGCGGCACCAAGCGTGAGGTGCTCCGGGCGCCCCAGCACCCGTACACCTGGGGGCTGCTCGGCTCGATGCCGAGCCTGAAGGGCCCGGTCGACATCCCGCTGATGCCGATCCCGGGCACCCCGCCCAGCCTGCTGAACCCGCCGACGGGCTGCCGCTTCCACCCCCGGTGCACCTTCAAGGACCAGGTCGACGGGGACAGCTGCTCCACTCAGCGGCCGCCTCTGGAGATCGCCGCGGGGCGCGGTTCCGCCTGTCACCTCAGCCCAGCCCAGAAGAAGGACATCTTCGCCGACCAGATCCAGCCCCGGCTGAGCTGACCCAGAGCCAAAGGGAAACGAACCAACATGACCACCGACACCCCCCTGCTCGAAGTCACCGGCCTGACCAAGTACTTCCCGGTGATGGGCGGATTCCCGTTCAAGCGCAAGGTCGCGGACGTCCAAGCGGTCGACGGCCTCGACTTCGCCGTCCACCAGGGCGAGTCACTCGGCCTGGTGGGCGAGTCCGGCTGCGGCAAGTCCACCACCGGACGGCTGATAACCCGTCTGATGGAGCCGACCGGCGGCAAGATCACCTATCAGGGCCAGGACATCACGCACGCCTCCCGCAAGGGACTGGCGCCGGTCCGCTCCGAGATCCAGATGATCTTCCAGGACCCCTACTCGTCGCTCAACCCCCGGCAGACCGTGGGCAAGATCGTCGGCGGTCCGATGGAGATCAACAACATCAATCCCAAGGGTGGCCGGGAGCACCGCATCCGGGAGCTCCTGGAGATCGTCGGCCTCAACCCGGAGCACTACAACCGCTTCCCGCACGAGTTCTCCGGCGGCCAGCGCCAGCGCATCGGCGTCGCACGCGCCCTCGCCCTGGAACCCAAGCTGATCGTGGCCGACGAGCCGGTCTCCGCGCTCGACGTCTCCATCCAGGCCCAGGTCGTCAACCTCCTCCAGGAACTCCAGCGCGAGATGGGGATCTCCTTCCTCTTCATCGCCCACGACCTGGCGATCGTCCGGCACTTCTCGCACCGCGTCGCCGTCATGTATCTCGGCAAGATCGTCGAGGTCGCCGACCGCGAGACGCTGTACAGCGCGCCCCGGCACCCGTACACGCGAGCGCTGCTCTCCGCCGTCCCTGAGGCCACGGTCTCCGACGAGGGCACGGTGAAGGAGGACAACCGCATCCGGCTGGTCGGCGACGTTCCGTCGCCGCTGAACCCGCCGAGCGGCTGCCGGTTCCGTACGCGCTGCTGGAAGGCCACCGAGAAGTGCGCCACGGACGAGCCGCCGCTCGTCCAGCTGACCGACAGCAAGCCCGGCCACCTCACCGCCTGCCACTTCCCGGAGGACGCCCCGGCCGCGTCCTGACCGCCCCGCTAAGGCCCTCCGGGGCCGCGGCCGCCCCCTGGGCCCTGCCGGCGCCCCGCACAACCGTGCGGGGCGCTGTGCTGTGCCCCGGCTATCCGTGCGGCTCGTCCCGCGTCAGCAGCCGGTCCCGCAATTGCTGGAAGGCGGTCGGACGCGGGCTGACGGGCAGCAGGTCCCTGATCCGCTCCGCGCACTCCAGCGGGCTCAGCACACCGGTGTCGCATTCGATGTCGTACAGGCCGTGCGCGTGGACCTGGTCATACTGCATGGCCGCCTGCCCCGGCGTACGGTCACTGCGCTCCCGCTCACGCCGCTCCAGCTCCGGGAGCGGACAGCGGAGCCCGACCAGGAGGACATCTTCGGGTACGAAGACGGAGAGGCAGTCGGCCAGCCGCCAGCTCCGGCTGAACACATGGTCCACCACGATGTTGTTGCCTCCGGCCGCCATGCCCGCGGCGGCCCGGTGGAAGCCGCGGCAGGTGCTGTCGATGACGTCCTGGAGCTCGTGCGGCGGGATCTCCCGCTTCGAACGCATCGCGTGGAAGGCGTCCACCGGGAGGTGGAAGTACCGGCCGTCAAGGATGCGCAGCAGTTCGGTGGCGACGCTCGATTTACCCGAACTGGACGTGCCGTTCAGGAAGATGACTGTTCCGCCCGTGGGCGCATGCGTACGGCCAGGGCTGCGGTGATCGGTGCCACTCGTCATCCGCTCAACCCAACAGTCCGGGCTCCCGCCGTGCAAGCGACATGTGTTTCGATGGCTCCGATGACTGCTCATGTCCGTCCCCGCCACGAATCGGACCTGGACTCCTGTGTCCGGATCCTCGCCGACGTGCACGCCGTGGACGGCTATCCCGTCCACTGGCCCGCCGACCCGGCCGGCTGGCTCACGCCGGACGGGCTGCTCGGGGCCTGGGTGGCCGAGGTCGGCGGAGAGGTGGCCGGGCACGCGGTGCTGTCGCCGGGTGAGGAGGCGGGCACCTGCGAGGTGAACCGGCTGTACGTCTCCCCCGCCGCCCGCGGCCACCGGCTCGGCGAACTCCTGATGGACCAGGCCACCCGCACGGCAAGAGAGTCGGGCCTGCGGCCGGTCCTGAACGTGGTCACCGCCAACACCGCGGCGGTCGCGCTCTACGAACGCCTGGGCTGGACCCGCACGGCCACCCAGCACGCGCCCTGGAGCCAGGACCCGGCGGTCATGGTGCACCTGTACCGGAGCCCGGCCTGACGGCGGACGGGCCAGGAGCAGCCGCGGATGTCCGGGCGCCGCTATCGCTACGCTACCGGCAGAAGGCCCCGTACATCTTCGGCGACACCGTCGCGCTCGGGCCGTGGTCCGTGGAGACCAGCGGCTTCCGGCGGTACGGGAAGCCGGGCGACCAGGCACGCTGATCAGCACGCGAGACGCCCGGCCCCCCACCGGTCGTGGTGGAGGGCCGGGCGCGGTCCGGGGGCAGGCCCCCGATGGGGCGGGGTCAGCGCTTGGCGCGTGAGGCGCTGCGGCCGCGCTCCTTCTGGTCCAGGACGACCTTGCGGATACGCACGGTCTCCGGGGTCACCTCGATGCACTCGTCGTCGCGGCAGAACTCCAGCGACTGCTCCAGCGACAGCTTCCTGGCCGGCACCACGTTCTCCGTGGTGTCCGCGGAGGCGGCACGCATGTTGGTGAGCTTCTTCTCCTTGGTGATGTTCACGTCCATGTCGTCGGCGCGCGAGTTCTCGCCGATGATCATGCCCTCGTAGACCTCCGTGGTGGCCTCCGTGAAGATGACACCGCGCTCCTGGAGGTTGACCATCGCGAACGGCGTCACGACGCCCGCGCGGTCCGCGACGAGCGAGCCGTTGTGGCGGGTCCGCAGGTCGCCGAACCACGGCTCGTGGCCCTCGAAGATCGAGTGCGCGATACCGGTGCCACGGGTCTGGGTGAGGAACTCCGTACGGAAGCCGATCAGGCCGCGCGACGGCACGATCCACTCCATACGGACCCAGCCCGAACCGTGGTTCGTCATGGTCTCCATACGGCCCTTGCGGGTCGCCATCAGCTGGGTGATGGCGCCGAGGTGCTCCTCGGGCGAGTCGATCGTCATGCGCTCGATCGGCTCGTGCGTCTTGCCGTCGATCTGCTTGGTGACGACCTCGGGCTTGCCGACGGTCAGCTCGAAGCCCTCGCGGCGCATCTGCTCGACCAGGATGGCGAGCGCGAGCTCACCACGGCCCTGGACCTCCCAGGCGTCGGGGCGCTCGGTGTCCAGGACGCGGAGCGAGACGTTACCGACCAGCTCGCGGTCCAGGCGGTCCTTGATCTGCCGGGCGGTGACCTTGTGGCCCTTGCCGCCCTTGCCGACCAGCGGCGAGGTGTTGGCACCGATGGTCATCGAGATGGCCGGCTCGTCCACCGTGATCAGCGGCAGCGCGATCGGGTTCTCGGGGTCGGCCAGGGTCTCGCCGATCATGATGTCCGGGATACCGGCGATGGCGCAGATGTCGCCCGGACCGGCCTTCTCGGCCGGCTTGCGGGTGAGCGCCTCGGTCATCAGCAGCTCGGTGATGCGGACGTTGGACATCGTGCCGTCGCGCTTCATCCACGCGACGGTCTGGCCCTTGCGCAGCTCGCCCTGCTCGACGCGGCAGAGCGCGATACGGCCGAGGAAGTTGTCCGCGTCGAGGTTGGTGACGTGCGCCTGGAGCGGGGCGTCCGCGTCGTACTCCGGCGCCGGGACGCTGGAGAGGATCGTGGAGAAGAACGGCTCCAGGTTGTCGCTGTCCTGCGGGACGGTGCCGTCGTCGGGCTTGGTCAGCGAGGCGACGCCGTCCCGCGCGCAGGCGTAGACGATCGGGAACTCGATCTGGTCCTCGTCGGCGTCCAGGTCCAGGAAGAGGTCGTACGTCTCGTTGACGATCTCGTCGATCCGGGAGTCCGGGCGGTCCGTCTTGTTCACGCAGAGGATGACCGGCAGCTTGGCGTCCAGGGCCTTGCGGAGCACGAAGCGGGTCTGCGGCAGCGGTCCCTCGGAGGCGTCGACGAGGAGAACGACCGCGTCCACCATCGAGAGACCGCGCTCGACCTCACCGCCGAAGTCGGCGTGGCCGGGGGTGTCGATGATGTTGATCGTGATGACGTCGCCGCCATCCTTGGGGTGGTACTTCACGGCCGTGTTCTTGGCCAGGATCGTGATGCCCTTCTCACGCTCCAGGTCGTTCGAGTCCATCATGCGGTCGTCGAGGTGCTCGGCGGCGTGCGCGGCGAAAGCGCCGGCCTGCTTGAGCATGGCGTCGACCAGGGTGGTCTTGCCGTGGTCGACGTGGGCGACGATGGCTACGTTACGGATGTCGTGGCGCGTGGGCATGGGTGGCTTGCGCTTCTCTCAGCTCGTGGGATGCGGCGTCTGTCCTGGTACGCCCGCCGGGCGGACGCGCCACGGCCAGTCCCATGGTACGGGGCCTGCGCACCCGGGGCTTCCCGGGCGCTGGTTACCGGCCCCCGGCCCCTGTGTGCCAAGGGTCACGCGGGGGCGGGGCGGGTCTCGCGGGCCGGCTTGCGGCGCGGGACACCAGCTTGCCCGCCGGCGGGGCCGGCGGGCAAGTGGAGTGGTCGGGCCCGGCCCTCGACCGGGACCCGGGATCACCGCGACGACCTGCGGTGATGCGCAGTCCCTGCCGGGTTCGGGGCCGGTCGGCGGGGGCCGCTCAGGACTTCTTGGCGGACTTCAGGAAGCCGATGTCCTGGTACACGGGGGCGGCGAAACCGAAGGCTCCGGCGTTCGCGACACCGCGCTTCGCGGCGACGAGTTCCGGTCGCTGATAGAGCGGAATCGATCCGGCGGTGGCCCAGATATGGGCGTCGGCCTGCTTCACCAGGTCCCGTGCGGCCTTCTCGTTCAGCTCGCCGGACGCCCGGTCGAAGAGCTGGTCGATGCGCTCGGTGCCGACCCGGGTGTAGTTCTGGTCGACCATGAGGGAGCCGTCGGACGCGACACCCGGCTTGGCGTAGATCGGCCGGGCGTCCGTGGCCGGGTAGGCGGTGGCGGGCCAGGAGTAGAGGGCCAGGTCGTAGTCGCCGGACGCGATGTGGTCCTTGAAGTAGCCGGCGCTGTCGACCTTGCTGACCACCGTGCGGATACCGACCGCGTCCAGCTCCTGGGTGATCTTGGTGCCGACGCTGTTGAGCACCTCGGAGCCGGGGCCCGAGGGGAGCACGAAGCGCAGCGTCAGCGGCTTGCCGTTCTTGGCGAGCACCGCGGCGGGTGCGGCCGCGGCCGGGGCGGGGGTGCCCTTGGGTGCGTAGGCGCCCGTCACCTGGTGCTTCTCGTCACCGGACGCGGCTCCGGACTTGGAGTCGGATGAGCCGGAGGACTCGGAAGACCCGGACTTGGAGTCGGACTTGGAGTCGTCCGACGAGCCCGCCCGGGACTTCGACGCCGCGGGCTGGGCCGATGCGCCGTCGGCCTTGGCGGACGCGGCGGGCCGGGCCGATTCCTGCGGCTTGCCCGACGCCTCAGGCTTGCCCGATGCCTCAGGTTTCCCGGACTCCGCCGGCTTGCCCGATGCCTCAGGCTTGCTTCCGGCCTTGGTGCCCTGCCCTGTCTCGCGCGCACCCCCGGCCTTCCAGCCCGCGTCGGCCAGCAGCGCCTGGGCCTGCCGCGGGTTGTGGTCGCCGATGGCCCCGCTGCTGTCCGCGTAGTCCTCCTGCCCGGCCAGGGCGAGATGGCTGCCGGGCGGCAGGGCGGGCAGCCCGAGCGGCTTCAGCACGTCCGATGCGATCTCCTTGCGGTCCAGCGCCCTGGCGACCGCCCGGCGGACCCGCTCGTCGGTGAGGGGGCCCGAGCTGCCGTTCATGGCCAGCTGGGTGAAGGCGGGCTCCAGGGACTTACGGACCACATAGCCGTGCAGGGCCTTCTGCTGCCGGGCGTACTCCTGGCGGTCCTTGCGGGTCTGCTCGGCGGCCCGGCTCGCGGCCTCCTCGGCCTGCGGGCCGTCCGCGCCGTGCGCCGCCGCCCAGTTCAGCAGGGCGTCGGCCGGCTGCACTTCGCTGCCGGGGCCGTGGGTCAGCGGCTGCCCGTTGTTCCCGTCCTTGTCCGCGAGGGTGATCCGGCCGGCGTCGGGTCCGCTGATGTCCGCCAGGTCGAGTGAGCCCGCGGTGAGGGCCGCGGTGCGCTCCTCGGCCGGTACGGCGGTCAGGACGAGCGAGTCGAGCTTGGCGGGCTGCCCCCACCAGTGCGGGTTGCGGACCAGCTCGACCTTCTTCGCCCCCGCGTCCACGCTCTTGATGCTGAAGGGCCCGGCCGTCGCCGTGAGCTTCTTGCGCGCCCCGTCGTTGAAGGTGTCCGGGGTGCCCATGACCTCCTTCGGGTACAGCGGCGTGAAGAGTGAACGCCAGTCCGCGTACGGCTTGTTGAAGGTGACCTCCACCTCCAGGTCGTTCTTGCCCTTCTCGATCTTCTCGATCCGGTCGTACCCGGCGTTGCGCGCGGTCCAGAACCCCGAGTCCCTGCCGCTGAGCGCCCGCCACTGGGCCACGAAGTCGGGAGCCCCGATCTCCCGGCCGTTGCTCCAGACCGCCTTCTGGTTGATCCGGTAGCGGACCACCTGCTTCGGCTCCTGCTTGATGACCTTGGCCGATTCCAGATAGTCGCCGTTCAGCTGCGGCTTCCCCGAGCGGTCGAGCGTGAACAGTGCGGGGAGCACCGCGCCCGCGATCCGGGAGGTGGACGCGTCGGCGTCGGCCTGGAAGGTGTTCAGGGTGGCGGGCATCGTGTCCACCGCCCAGCGCAGGGTGCCGCCGTCGGCGACCCGGGCACGCGAAGCCGTCGCGATGTCGGGGCCCACCGCCTTCGCGCTGCTGCCGTGCTCATCGCTCGAACCGCACCCGGCCAGCACGGGCAGCGCGAGTACACCGGTGGCGAGGAGCGCGACGCTGCGACGCTTCGCTCTCCCGTGTGGGACGCCGACGTGGGACATGGCTGATACCTCCGGGGCCGACCCCGCTCATCCCTGCCGGGAATCCCGTCCCTGCTGGGAATGAACGTGAATCTTCGGGTTTGGTGGCATTTCATGTTGATCACACCTATGACCCCTTCACTGAAGGGGAGGCCCCGCACCGCCCGTGGGAGACACGGCGGGACACCGCCCGAAGCCCACCCGTGCGGAGCAATGGGGGCGCTCGTACGGACATGCACCACCGGGGCGTGCGCCCCCAGCTCCCGGTGGATCCGTCCGTATCCCTTCACAAGCGTGATGTGACGCGCGACACTCTCCGACGCGCGATCGTTTGCCGTCCGCACCGGCGGAAGTGAGGCAAGTCATGCCCCTGCAAGACGATGTGACCGCCGCCCAGCGCTGTCTCGATGAGCTGGTCCGCTCGCTCGGCCCGCTGGAGGAGCGGCTCGGCAGCGGCCTGGAGATCCGCCGGGTCCGTACCGACGCCGGTCATCTGCGCGAGAGCCTCGCCCTGCTGCGCGAAGCCGTACCGGCCGCGGGCCCCGCGGCCGGCCGCCCCGATCTGGTCACCATCTCCGATGCCCCGTACGACACCACGCTCTGGTCGGCCGCCGCCTCATCCGCGACGGGCGACTACGTGGACGACGAGGGGATCGGCGCCCGCGACCGGCACGCCCCCTGATCCCGGATCGGCCGACGAAGTGGAGTCCCCGTTGGCAACAGGCACGGAACCCCGGCCCGGCCCCGGCACGGGCGTACACGACGCCTCGCGCGCCGCCATCGCGGCCCGCCATCTGCGGACCGACCGCTGGTGGCTCTCGCCCGCCGCCACCGCGGCCGGGCTGCTCCTCTTCGTCGTGTACTCGACGTGGCGGGCCTTCGCGAACGCCGACTACTACACGGCGCCCTACGTCTCGCCCTTCTACTCCCCCTGCCTGGCGGAGAAGTGCGTACCCATGCGGCACGGACCCGACTGGGACCTCTTCGGCAGCTGGTGGGGCATCTCCCCCGCCATCCTGATCCTGGTCTTCCCGCTGGGCTTCCGGCTGACCTGCTACTACTACCGCAAGGCGTACTACCGGGGCTTCTGGGCGTCCCCGCCGGCCTGCGCGGTGGCCGAGCCGCACAAGAAGTACAGCGGCGAGACCCGTTTCCCGCTGATCATGCAGAACATCCACCGGTACTTCTTCTACGCGGCCGTGGTCATCGCCGGGATCCTGACGTACGACACGGTGCTGACCTTCCGCGACGAGCACGCCCACTGGGGCCATATGGGCCTCGGCTCGGTGGTCTTCGTCGTCAACGCCGTACTGATCTGGGCGTACACCGCCTCCTGCCACTCCTGCCGGCACATCGTGGGCGGACGCCTCAAGCACTTCTCGCGGCACCCGGTGCGCTACCGGCTCTGGGGCGGGGTCAGCAAACTGAATGCCCATCATATGCAGCTCGCCTGGGCGTCGTTGATCAGCATCGCGGTCGCCGACTTCTACGTCTATCTCGTCGCTTCCGGCGTCTTCGACGATCCGAGGTTCTTCTAGATGAGGTTTTTTGGATGACGACTCAGCTCGACCGGCAGCAGTGGGACGTCGTGGTCGTCGGCGCGGGCGGCGCCGGGCTGCGCGCCGCCATCGCCGCCCGCGAACAGGGCGCCAGGACCGCCGTGATCTGCAAGTCGCTCTTCGGCAAGGCCCATACGGTCATGGCCGAGGGCGGGATCGCGGCCTCCATGGGCAATGTGAACTCGGGCGACAACTGGCAGGTGCACTTCCGCGACACCCTGCGCGGCGGGAAGTTCCTCAACCAGTGGCGGATGGCCGAACTGCACGCCCAGGAGGCGCCCGACCGGGTCTGGGAGCTGGAGACCTGGGGCGCGCTCTTCGACCGCACCCCGGAAGGCAAGATCTCCCAGCGCAACTTCGGCGGCCATGAGTATCCGCGCCTCGCCCATGTCGGCGACCGGACGGGCCTTGAGCTGATCCGCACCCTCCAGCAGAAGATCGTCTCGCTCCAGCAGGAGGACGCGCGTGAATTCGGCGACCCCGAGGCGCGGTTGAAGGTGTTCCAGGAGTGCACGGTGACCCGGATCCTCACCACGGCGGCGGAGGACGGGCCAGCGGCGGCGGAGGACCGGCCCGCGGCGGCGGAGGACGGGCGCGCGGCGGACGGCGGATCCACTGCGGGTGACGCCGCGGGTGACGCCACGGCCGCGCCGGACGGCGGCTCCCCCACGGGTGAACGGGTCGCGGGCACCTTCTGCTACCAGCGCGAGTCGGGCCGGTTCTTCGTCCTGGAAGCGCCCAGCGTGGTCCTCGCCACCGGCGGTATCGGCAAGTCGTTCAAGGTCACGTCGAACTCCTGGGAGTACACCGGCGACGGCCACGCACTGGCGCTGCTCGCGGGCGCGCCCCTGCTGAACATGGAGTTCGTGCAGTTCCACCCGACCGGGATGATCTGGCCGCCCTCGGTGAAGGGGCTGCTGGTCACCGAGTCGGTGCGCGGCGACGGCGGGGTGCTGCGCAACAGCGAGGGCAAGCGGTTCATGTTCGACTACATCCCCGATGTCTTCAAGGAGAAGTACGCGGAGTCCGAGGAGGAGGGCGACCGCTGGTACGAGGACCCGGACAGCAACCGCAGGCCGCCCGAGCTGCTGCCGCGCGACGAGGTGGCCCGCGCGATCAACTCCGAGGTCAAGGCGGGCCGCGGCTCGCCGCACGGCGGGGTCTACCTCGATGTGTCGACGCGGATGCCCGCCGAGGTCATCAAGCGCCGGCTGCCCTCGATGTACCACCAGTTCAGGGAGCTGGCCGATGTCGACATCACCGCCGAGCCGATGGAGGTCGGCCCGACCTGCCACTACGTGATGGGCGGGATCGCGGTGGACTCGGAGACCGCGGCGGCACTCGGTGTGCCGGGGCTCTACGCGGCGGGCGAGGTCGCGGGCGGCATGCACGGCTCCAACCGGCTCGGCGGCAACTCCCTCTCCGACCTGCTGGTCTTCGGCCGCCGGGCCGGGCTCCACGCCGCGCGCCACTCGGCCTCGCTTCCCGTACGGCCACAGGTCGACGAGGACCGGATCGACGCGGCGGCGGCCGAGGCGCTGCGGCCCTTCAGCGCCGAGAGCCCCGGCACGGGGAGCGGCGCGGACACGACGGCAGCGGCGGAGGCAGGGGCTGCGGCAGTGGCTGCGGCGGAGAATCCGTACACCCTCCACCAGGAGCTCCAGCAGACCATGAACGACCTGGTCGGCATCATCCGCCGCGAGGCCGAGATGGTGCAGGCCCTGGGGAGACTGGCGGCGCTGCGGATACGTGCCAGGCGGGCCGGGGTCGAGGGGCACCGGCAGTTCAACCCGGGCTGGCACCTCGCGCTGGACCTCCGCAACATGCTGCTGGTCAGCGAGTGCGTCGCACGCGCCGCGCTGGAACGGACCGAGAGCCGCGGCGGCCACACCCGCGAGGACTTCCCCGCCATGGAGCACAGCTGGCGCGGGATCAATCTGCTGTGCCGGCTGGCCGGTCCCGCGGCCGGCGGTCAGGCCCAGGCGGTCGTCGGCCGGTCCCCGGCGGAGCCGGACGCGGGCCGGATCGTACTCGTCCGCAAGCAGACCGTGCCGATCCGTCAGGACCTGCTCGCCCTTTTCGAGCGGGAAGAGCTGGTCAAGTACCTCGCCGAAGAGGAGTTGTACGAGTGAGTTCGTACGAAGCACGCTTCAGGGTCTGGCGCGGGGACACGGACGGCGGTGAGCTGCGGGACTTCACCGTCGAGGTGAACGACGGCGAGGTGGTCCTCGACATCATCCACCGCATCCAGGCGACGCAGGCGTCCGATCTGGCGGTGCGCTGGAACTGCAAGGCCGGCAAGTGCGGTTCGTGCAGCGCCGAGGTCAACGGCCGGCCACGGCTGATGTGTATGACGCGGATGTCCGTCTTCGCGCGGACGGACACGGTCACCGTGACCCCGCTGCGGGCGTTCCCGGTCGTCCGGGACCTGGTGACGGATGTGTCGTTCAACTACGCGAAGGCCCGCGAGGTGCCCGCTTTCGTACCACCGGAGGGCGTGAAGCCGGGCGAGTACCGGATGCAGCAGGTGGACGTGGAACGTTCGCAGGAGTTCCGCAAATGCATCGAGTGCTTCCTCTGCCAGGACACCTGCCACGTGGTGCGCGACCACGAGGAGAACAAGGCGGCCTTCGCCGGCCCGCGGTTCCTGATGCGGGTCGCCGAACTGGACATGCACCCACTGGACGCAGCGGCGGACGCCGGACTCGACCGGAAGCGGACCGCGCAGGAGGAGCATGGGCTCGGCTACTGCAACATCACCAAGTGCTGCACGGATGTCTGCCCGGAGGGCATCAAGATCACCGACAACGCCCTGATCCCCCTGAAGGAGCGGGCCGTGGACCGGAAGTACGACCCGCTGGTCTGGCTGGGGAACAAGATCGGACGCCGCCGCGAGTGAGTACGGTCCCCTCGTGAGTGAGTGAGCGAGCGAGCGAGCGCGAGTGAGTACGGTCCCTCGTGAGTGAGTACGGTCCCTGCGGCCGGGCAGGCCCGGGGACCGCAGGTCCTTGCCCGGGGACCGCAGGTCCTGGCTTGCCCGGGCGCCGGGTCCGCACCTAGGGTGAATGCGCTTTCATGCGTGGGACCTTTCCATGATCCGGACGAGACGTCCCGGACGGCGGACAGGCACCACGGGCGCTGAGCGTCCGCCCAGCGCCGGGGGCACCGGGCGGGCCGGTGCCGGGACGAGGATCAGGCGGTCGATCGGGTGAGCACAGCCCCTACGGTGTACGACGTCGCCGAGCGGTCCGGTGTCTCCATCGCGACCGTGTCCCGGGTGTACCGCAACCCGGACTCGGTGCGGGCCCAGACCCGCGAGCGGGTGCTCGCCGCGGCCCGCGAGCTGGGGTACGTACCGAGCGGGAACGCCCGGGGCCTGGCCAGCCGCTCCACCGGGGTGCTGGGGCTCTGCTTCCCCGACTACGCCGACCCGGACACCGACACCGGGGCGGACGACGAGACCGACGACAACGCCGCGATGCTCTACTCCGACCAGATCATCCGCGGCATGGAGCGGGCCGCGCGGCGGCACGGGTACGCGCTGCTGATCGCCGCTTCGCTCAAGGGCGGCCCGGAAAGCCTGGTCGCGAAGGTGGCGGGGCGGGTCGACGGGTTCGCCGTCCTGGCCAGGACCGTGCCGACCGAGGACCTGGAGGTCATCTCGCGGCGACTGCCGGTGGTGATGCTCGCCGGACCCCGCGAGATAGACCACCTGGACCACATCGAGGCCGCGAACTCCGACGGCCAGCGGCAGCTGACGCACCATCTCATCGAGGACCACGGGCTGCGGCGGCTCACCTTCATCGCGGGCGAGCGGGACTCGCCGGACGCCGAGGCCCGCTTCCGCGGCTATCAGGAGGCGTGCCGGTCGGCCGGTCTGCCGGTGGCCGAAGAGCCCGATCTGCGGGTCCCGATGATGACGCAGGCGGAGGGCGCGCGGGCGGCCGGTGTCCTGCTCGACCGTGACAGTGCGGGTCCGCCGCAGGCCATGCTCTTCGCCAACGACCAGATGGCGGCGGGGGCCCTGCACGCCCTGGAGCGGCGCGGGGTGCGGGTGCCCGGGGACGTGGCGGTGACCGGTTTCGACGGGATCCCGCTCAGCAGACTGGTCCGTCCCGCGCTCACGACGGTGCGGCAGCCGATGCGGCGGATGGGCGAGGAAGCGGTGGAACGGCTGGTGCGCCGGCTCACCGGGGCGGACAGCGACGAGCCGATGTCGCTGATGCTGCCGGTGACGCCGGTCCACCGCGAGAGCTGCGGCTGCGGCCCGGCGGAGGTCTCCGGCCCGGCCGGTCCCGACTCCCCGGGGCGCGAATCCCCGGAGACCCCGGCCGGCTGAGGAACGGGGCAGCCCTCTCAGGCCCCCTCCTCTCAGCCCCCTCCTCAGGCCACCTCCTCTCAGGCAGCGCCCTTACCCCTCTCAGGCAGCCCCCTCCTCAGCCCCCTCTCAGGCAGGCGCCTCAGGCAGGCGCCTCAGACCGCCTGCCTCGCGAAGAACTCCTGCTTGGCCAGGGTGAGTTCCCGCGCCTCGGCCTCGGTGCCCGGGTGCTCGAAGTGTCCCGCCGACAGGACCCGCAGCTCCCCCTTCTCCGCAAGCCCGTTGACGACCGCGAACTGCCCCGGCGGCGGCACCGAAGGGTCGAAGCGGGCCGCCGCCACCAGGACCGGAACCCGGATCCGCGTGGCCGCGGTCGCCGCGTCGAAGTACCGCAGCACGTCGGTGACTTCGGGGTGCGAACGATGGTACGTACGGACCGACTCACCGCTCCCCACGCACGGCAGCGTCAGCCGCAGCGGGTGGTTACCGAACGTCGGGACCGTCAGCTGCCCCGCCGCGAACCGCGCGTCCCAGGGCAGCGCGAGCGCCCCGAGCCCACCGCCGAAACTCTCCCCGAGATACCCGAGCCGGGGACCGGCGACGGGGCCAAGGCCGGGATCGGGGGCAGGACCAGGGCCGGGACCGGGATCGGAGCCAGGGCCGGGACCAAGTCCAGAGCCGGGACCGGGGCCGGGACCGGGGCCGGGACCGGGGGCAGGGCCAGGGCCGGGAACAAACCCAGGGCCGGGACCGGGGCCGGGACCGAGCCGGGAGACAAGACCAGACCCCGGCCCGCCCCTGCGGTCCAGCTCCGGCACCAGCGCGAGCAGCGCGGACGCCGCGCACCACAGGTCCGCCACGCAATCACCGATGACATAGGTGTCCCGCGACCCGATCCCGTACAGCACATGCCCGTCGGCCGTGGCCGGGATCCCGGGCAGCAGGCTCCGGTCCCCCATGCCACGCACACAGGGCAGCAGCGCGGCCGACCGGGGCAGCGGCAGGGGTACGTCGGGGCCCGCCGCATCACGTCCGCCGTACCCGTGACCGATAACGAAGCCGTGCTCCACCGGCCCCTCGGCGGGCAGCACCAGACGCCCGCCGATCCGGACGCCGCCGACCGATGTGTAGGTCACGGCGAAGATCCGTACGCCGTCCCGCTCCTCCTCCAGCCGGCCGGTCTCCGGCGCCGGGTCGACCCGCAGGGCGGCCTCGTACCTGGACCGCCAGAACGCGTCGAAGTCCCCGGGCGCCGCCGGGACCCCGACGCGCCGCAGATCGTCCAGGGTGTGGCCGTACGCCGGGTCGAAGGAGAAGTCGTGCGTGAAGTGAGCACCCATGCGCGCGACCCTAACGGCCTCGACACACCCGCTCCCCCCTGTCCCCCACCCCTGCTCCCTGCTCCCCCAGCCCCCTACCTCCCACCCCCACCAAAAGCGAAATCGGTCACTATTGCTTCTAATGGGCAAAGTTCCGGCATAACTTACTTAAAGCGCAGCACCCCGGCCGACGCGCCCGTTACGCGAGTGTGACCAGATCCCCCCTTGCCACCCGCCAGGCCCGTGCCACACAGTTATGTATGCGCTTACAGACAGCGCATACATCGGGAAGCTCAAGGAGGAGCCGTCCATGCACCGCGCCGCCAGAACCGCATCGGCCGCCGTCGCCATCGCGTCGGCCTTCACACTTGCCGCATGCGGCAGTTCCGGTGGCAGGAGCGTCGCCGCCGACAAGAAGCAGACGCTCACCGTCTGGGCCATGGGCGCCGAGGGCGAGAAGCTCGCCGACGTCGCGAAGGTGTACCAGAAGGCGCACCCGAACATCACGGTGAAGGTCACGCCGGTCGGCTGGGACGTCGCCCACCAGAAGCTGGTCTCCGCTGCCGCCGCCGGCACCATGCCGGACATCGCGCAGATGGGCGGCAGTTACATGGGCGAGTTCGCCGACCTCGGTGTGCTGGAGCCGGTGGACACCAAGACCTTCAAGCAGGGCGACTTCTTCCCCGCCTCCTGGAAGCAGGGCGTCGTCGACGACACGGCGTACGGCGTGCCGTGGTACGTCGACACCCGCGTCCTCTACTACCGCACCGACCTCGCGAAGAAGGCCGGCATCACCAAGGCCCCCGCCACCTGGAAGGAAATGGAGCAACTCGCCTCCGCCTACCAGCAGAAGGCCGGCACGAAGTGGGGTCTCTACATCCAGCCGAGCGGCCTGGACACGGTGCAGAGCTTCTACCCGTTCCTGTACTCGGCCGGCGGCGGCATCGTCGACGACAAGGGCAAGATCGTCATCGACAGCCCCGCATCCGTCCGGGCCTTCAAGGAGTACGGCTCGTACTTCAGCAAGGGCCTCATCAAGAAGAGCGTCCAGCCCGGCTACGACGTCATCAAGGACTTCGGCAACAGCTCGGTGCCGATGTTCTTCGGCGGCCCCTGGCAGACCAGCATGATCGACGAGGGCCAGCCGCAGCTCAAGGGCAAGTGGGCCGTGGCGAAGATCCCCGCCGACAAGGCATCGGTCTCGATGGCGGGCGGCTCCAGCCTGACGATCTCCAAGGACAGCGGCCACAAGGCGGCGGCCAAGGAGTTCATCTCGTACCTCACGGGCGCCAAGGGCCAGGCCGACTGGTTCGAGCGGTCCAAGGACCTGCCCGCCAACACCTCGGCGTGGCAGACCGGTGAGCTGGCCACCGACCCGAGCCTGAAGGTCTACGGCGAGCAGATGAAGACCGCGCGGTCGTCGCCGGTCCAGCCCAAGTGGACCGAGATCACCTCGAAGGTCGACACGGCCATCGAGTCCGTCACCCAGGGCAAGGCGTCCGCCGAGGACGCCGCCAAGAAGGCCCACTCCGACATCGAAGGTCTCGTGAAGTAGGCGACATGAGCACCACGACCGTCCGGGCGGCGAGACGGCCCGCAAGCAGGCGGGGCCGGGGGCCGCGCGGCCGGGCTCCCCGGCCGCCGGGCCGTCGGGGCGGCGGCCGGGCGGCAGGCGGCGGGCCATGGGCGTACAGAACGCGGCGGGCTGGCTGTTCTCCACCCCGTTCCTCGTCCTGTTCGGCGTCTTCATGGCCTTCCCGATCGTCGCGACGCTCGTCATGAGCTTCACCGACTTCGGGCTGCGCAATGTCACCGACCCGCTCAGCGCGAAGTTCATCGGCTTCGACAACTACACGCACCTCTTCAGCGACGACAAGTTCCTCACGTCGCTCTTCAACACCGCGTACTTCGTGGTCATCGGGGTGCCGCTGACGATCGTGCTGGGCCTCGCCGTCGCCGTCCTGCTCAACAACGGCATCGACCGGGCACGGACCTTCTTCCGGATCGGTTTCTACGCGCCGGTGGTCACCAGCATCGTGGCCGTCGCCGTCGTGTGGCGCTTCGTGCTCGACCCCTCGGACGGTCTGATCTCGGGCCTCTTCTCCGAAGTGGGCCTGACCGCACCGGACTTCCTCGGGTCCCAGAAGCTGGCGATGCCCTCGCTGATCGCGATGGCCGTCTGGCGCAACGTCGGTACGGTCATGGTGCTCTTCATCGCCGGGCTCCAGGCGATCCCCGCCGATGTGCGGGAGGCCGCGAAACTGGACGGCGCCGGGATGTGGCAGGAGTTCCGCCGGATCACCGTGCCGCTGCTGCGCCCCACGATGCTGTACGCGACCGTGATCACCACCATCGGCTATCTCAATGTGTTCGAGGAGCCGTTCGTGATGACCCAGGGCGGCCCTTCGGACTCGACCCTGACGGTCTCGCTGGACATGTACCGCGAGGGCTTCAACTTCTTCCACATGGGTTATGCGAGCGCGATGGCGTATGTCCTCTTCGTTGTGATCATGGGCATCACGGTGCTCCAGCTCCGACTGCTGAAGGACAACACCAAGTGAGCGACATCCGTGCCACAGGCGGCGCACGCCTGAAGAAGCCGTTCGTCTACGTGCTGCTCTCGGCCGGTCTGCTGGTCATGTCGGCGCCCTTCCTGTGGATGGCGCTCTCCGCCTTCAAGACCAACAAGGAGCTGGGCGCGAGCCCGCCGGTCTGGATCCCGACCACCTGGACGCTGACGCACTTCAGCGAGCTGCTCGACAAGCTGGACCTGCCGCTCTACTTCCTCAACTCGGTGATCGTGGCGGTGCTGGTCACCGTCTGCAATCTGGTCTTCTGCTCGATGCTCGGCTACGCGCTGGCGAAGCTGCGGTTCGCCGGGCGCAGCAAGGTCTTCGCGCTGGTACTCGGCGCCCTCATGGTGCCCGGCAATCTGATGCTGCTGCCGCTCTTCGTGCTGATGAGCAAGCTGCATCTGATCGACTCGTACGCGGGTCTGGTCCTGCCCTTCGCCGCCGGCGCCTTCGGGGTCTTCCTGATGCGTCAGTTCATGCAGTCGATCCCGGACGAGCTGCTCGAAGCGGCCCGGATGGACGGCGCCCGCGAGTGGTACATCTTCTGGCGGATCGTGATGCCGCTGGTCAGGCCCGCCCTCGCGACCCTTTCGATCATCACCTTCCTGGGCTCCTGGAACAACTTCGTCTGGCCGCTGATCGCGACCAACGACCCCGGGAAGTACACGCTGCCGGTGGCCCTGGCGACGTTCGCCACCGACCCCAACCAGTCGGCGGGCTCCAACGGCATGCTGATGGCCGGGTCCCTCCTGGTGGTGCTGCCCGTGCTGCTCGTCTTCGCCGTGCTCCAGCGGCACTTCACCCAGGGCATCGCGACCGCCGGGATGAAGTAACCCGCCGCGTCCCGGCCGACGCCGGCTCCCCCACCCCCCTCACGTACGCACAAGAGAGACAGAGCGATGACGCACACCCCGACCCCGTTCCCCGAGGGCTTCCTGTGGGGGGCCTCCACCGCCGCCCACCAGATCGAGGGCAACAACACCAACAGCGACTGGTGGGCCAAGGAGCACAGCGCCACCGAGCACGTCGAGCAGCCGAGCCTGGACGCGTGCGACAGCTACCACCGCTGGTCCGACGACATGGATCTGCTCGCCGGACTGGGCTTCACCGACTACCGGTTCAGCATCGAGTGGGCCCGGATCGAGCCCGCCGAAGGCCACTTCTCCCGGGCCGAGATCGCCCACTACCGGCGGATGGTCGAGGGCGCGATCGCGCGCGGCCTGCGCCCGATGGTGACCCTGCACCACTTCACCGTGCCGCGCTGGTTCGAGGAGCGCGGCGGCTGGACCGCCGACGGCGCCGTCGGTCTCTTCGCCCGGTACGTGGCGGCCACCGCGCCCGTCATCGGTACGGGGGTGCGCCACGTCTGCACCATCAACGAGCCGAACATGATCGCCGTGATGGCCGGGCTCGCCAAGTCCGGCAACGACGGCTTCCCGCCGGCCGGTCTGCCGACGCCCGACGCCGACACCACGGACGCGGTCATCGCCGCCCACCACGCGGCCGTGCGGGCGGTCAAGGCCATCAACCCGGAGATCCAGGCCGGCTGGACCGTCGCCAACCAGGTCTACCAGGCGCTGCCCGGCGCCGAGGACGTCACGGCCGCCTACCGCCGCCCGCGCGAGGACGTCTTCATCGAGGCCGCACGCGGCGACGACTGGATCGGCGTGCAGTCCTACACCCGGACCATGATCGGCCAGGACGGTCCCGTCCCGGCGCCGGACGACGCGGAGCGGACCCTGACGCAGTGGGAGTACTACCCCGCAGCCGTCGGGCACGCGCTGCGCCACACCGCGGAGATCGCGGGTGACATCCCGCTCGTGGTCACCGAGAACGGCATCGCGACCGCCGACGACGCCCGCCGGATCGACTACTACACCGGGGCGCTCAGCGCGGTGGGCGCGGCCATCGAGGACGGGGTGAACGTCGCCGGGTATCTGGCCTGGAGCGCGCTGGACAACTACGAGTGGGGCTCCTACCGGCCCACGTTCGGCCTGATCTCCGTCGACCCGGAGACCTTCGCCCGTACCGCCAAGCCGTCCGCGGTCTGGCTGGGCGGGCTCGGCGGCAGCCGTGAGCTGCCGCGCGTCGCCGCCTGACCTGGCGCGCACCATGAACCGGGAGAGCCGGCGGTCCTGACGCCGCCGGCTCTCTCCCCTGCCTCCGGCGCCTCTCGCCCAGTCCCCGGCGCCTCTCGCCCTGCCTCCGCCGGCTCTTCCGGTCCGCGCCGCCTCTCGCCCTGCCTCCACCGGCTCTTCTGGTCCGCGCCGGCTCTCGCCCTGCCTCCGCCGGCTCTCCCTGTCCGCGCGCCCTTCCCCTTCTCCGGGCGGCAGGTGTCCGTTTCTCCGGGCGGCAGGTGTCCGTCCCTCAGCTCCAGCCCTTCCGGTACGCCGTCCAGTCGGCGTCGGTCGCGGCGAAGTCGACGTACAGCGCGACCCCGAAGTGCTCCCGGTCGCGGTCCTTCCTGCCGAGCCCGAGCCGTACCCCGCGCACCGCCGCCGCGACGGTCTCGGCGGACGCGAGGTGTCCGGGCTTCGTCTCGTGGTAGAAGGGCAGCCCCATCAGCAAGTCGGTTGATTCCGGGGTGACTTCGATGGCCAGCGCGGTCTGCTCCGCGACATAACCGCCGTACAGGCTCTGCAGCGGCAGCGCGGTGTCGTACGACATGACGGCGATCTGGTCCACCCGGCGGGCCACCTCACCGAAGTACGCCTGCGACCAGTACTTGGGGTGCCCGCTGAGCGCGCCCGCGACGGTGTGCAGGGCGGGCAGCGGGTCTATCTGGTGGGAGGCCACGGACAGCAGGACGCCCCGGTCCCTGGTGAGGGCGCGCAGCCGGTCGAGCAGCGCCAGATAGTCGCGGTCGCCCGAGTGCAGCGGCTCCAGGTCGAAGTGCGTCCCCTCGAAGCCCGCGTCGATGACCGCGCGCGCGGAGCCGACGACGGCGCTGCGGGAGGCGGCCCGGGTGAGGTCGAGTCCGTCCGGGCTCTCGGTGGCCAGCTGGTCGCCGAGCCATGCCTGGACGCGTACGCCGGGCAGCTCGCGGTGCACGGCGCCGATGAGCCACTTGGCCCCGGCGTACCGGGCGGGCGGCAGGGTCCCGTCGTCCTCCAGGGGCCCGGCGTGCACATAGAGGTCCCGCAGGCCGGTCCCCCGCAGCCGGGCCGCCAGTGCGTCCACGTCGCTGTCCTTCTTGCGGCCGTCGACCCAGGCGTGGCCGAGCCAGAGGGCGTCACGGCCGCGGGTGCGGGTGCCGTCGCGGTAGTCGCCCGCGTAGTCGGCGCGCAGGGCGATGCCCGCGGTGAGCACGGGGACGAGGACGAGGACGGCGGCTCCGAGTGCGGTCCGCCCGAGCCAGGTGCGCAGCGGACCGCGCGCCGGTCTGCGTCCCTGCCCTCGCGTCGGCTCTCGCTCCGGGCTCCGCTCCGGGCCTCGCTCCGGACTTCGCTCAGGTCTGTCGTGCGGTGCGATCCGGATCAGCAGGCCGGCCGCCGCGCGCCGTATCCGGACGGTCCAGTCGCGGACGGTCCGGTTCCGGACGGTCCTGTTCCGGGCGTCCCAGTGGCGCACTCGCACCCATGCCCCCCACGAGCTAGTACGGGTAAGCCCCACAGCGTAGCTGCGGTCGCGGGGTGCCCCGGACGGTCATACGCTCCCCCATGTGACGCCGCACGAGCCACCCGCACGGCCGCACACCGCCGGCCTCGCCGCTCGGGCCGCCGCGTTCATCGCGGTGTTCCTGCTGGTCGCGCCGGTACCGGCCGCGCACGCGGACGGTCAGGCGCACGCGCTCGACCTGTCCGGCCCCGGCAGAAGAGTCGACATGGGCGACGGCGCCCTGCTGGTGCCGCTCGCGCTGGTGGTCGTGGTCGGCAGCCTGGCGATCTACGCGTACACCCGCAGAAGGCGGCGCGCCGAGACCAGGACCACCCCCGCGGGCAGTGGACAGCAGCAGGGCTGGACCGGCGCGGGCACCGAGCGGATCGCGACGGCGCAGCTCGACACGGAGGCCGGGGAGCTGCTGGTGGCGACCGATGACGCCGTCCACACCAGTACGGAGGAACTGGGCCTCGCCACCGCGCGCTCCGGGGAGCGGGCCGCGGCACCGTACGCGGCGGCGCTGACCTATGCGAGGAGCGAGCTGGCGACGGCGTTCCGGCTCAGCCAGCAGCTCGACGACTCATCTCCCGAGGGCGGGACCGCCAGGCGGCACATGCTGGAGGAGATCATCGCGCGGTGTACGGAGGCCGGGCGGCGGCTGGACGAGGAGTCGGCCGGCTTCGACGGGCTGCGCGCCCTGGAACGGGACGCACCAGAGGCGCTGGCAGCGGCGGAGAGCGCCTTCCGGACGGTCGCGGGGCGGACCGGAGCTGCCGCTTCCACGCTTGCCGCGCTGCGGGAGCGGTACGCGGAGTCGGCATCGGCGCCGGTCGCCGGGAACGTCGAACAGGCCAGGGACCGGCTCCTCTTCGCGACGAACGGCCTCAACCGGGCCCGGCAGGAGGCGGACACCGGGGATCACGCGCGGGCCGCGGTGCACATCAGGGCCGCGGAGAGCGCGGTGGACCAGGCGGCGACGCTCATCGACGCGGTCGACCGGATGGCCCGGGAGGCGGCCGAGGCGGAGGTCCGGCTGACCGGTGCGCTCACCGAGACGGATGCGGACCTGGCGGAGGCCCGCGCCCTGCCCGCCGCCACCGCCGCGGGGGCCGCCGGGGCCGATTTCCAGAGCCGGATCGCCAGGGCGGGGACGGTCACGGCGGGCGTACGGCAGGAGCGGGAGCTGGGGCCGTACGACCCGGTGGACGCGCT
>NZ_JAAGLN010000459.1 GCF_010548145.1 Streptomyces sp. SID10853 | reverse complement strand
GTCGCCCGCGCCACCCGGGGCGCCCGCGCTGCCCGGGTCCTGGACGTGCGCATCCTGGGTGGGCGCCCGACGGGTGCGGCGGGTGCGGCGGGTGCGGCTGCCCGGGGGGCCGTCAGCCGCTTCCCTCGACGGCTCCGGCCGGTGTGCTCCGGCCAGGCGTGTCCTGGGCAGCGGTGTTCAGGGCGGCTGCGTTCGGGGTGGCCGTGTTCGCGGTGGCGGTGTTCGGGGTGGCGGTGTTCGGGGTGGCGGTGTTCCGGACGGGGTCCCGGGCGACCCACCCCTTCTCGTACGCGTGCCAGCCGAGCTGCAGCCGTGTGCTGACCCCGGTCAGCTCCATCAGGCCCTTCACCCTCCGCTGCACCGTGCGCAGCCCGAGCTCCAGCTGCTTGGCGACGCTCGCGTCCGTCATCCCGGCCAGCAGGAGCGAGAGGATCTGCAGATCCGTGGCATCGGGGCCGGGTACGCCCTCCTCGGCGACCTCTCCACCGTGACCCAGCCGCAGGGGCAGCGCCTCCCGCCAGACCGCCTCGAAGAGTCCGCGCAGTGACTCCAGGAGCCCGCTGCCATGGACGACGAGCGCGGAAGGCTGTGCGCCCCGGCCGGTCAGCGGCACCATCGCCAGGCTCCGGTCCGCGATCACCAGCTTCGTCGGCACCCGGTCGACGACCCGTACCTGTTCCTTGCGGCCCATCGCCTCGGCCAGCGCCGCTATCCCGCCGGGCGCTTCCAGGACGACCCGCTCCAGTACCACCCGGTAGGCGACCCCACGCGTCGCCGCCCGCTCCTCGGCATCGTTGTCAACGCCGGACACCGCGATCGGGTCGCCGCCCGTCACCAGCGCACAGACCTCGTCCGTCGCACCCAGCTGCAGCTGGAGGAAGCGCTGGGACACCGCGTTCGCCCCGGTGACCACCTCCACCAGGTCGAGCACCGCCGGCTCCCTCGCCTCCGCCCGGAACTCCTCGACCAGCAACGCGGCCGCCAGCTCGGCCTGTTCCAGCTCGTGGCGGTGCTGGGTGAGCAGTGCGCCCAGGGCGACACCCGGCGGCGCGGCCACCCAGCGGCCGGTCCTGGCGGACGACTGGGCGGCCAGACCGTGCCGTTCGAGGCGGCGCAGGGCGCGTTCCGTATCGGCCTCGGGGAGCTGGAGCCGGTGCGCCAGGTCGGCCACATCGGCCGCGCCCAGTGCGACGAGTGAGCGGTACGCCGACTCCTGAACGTCGTCCAGACCTATGACGCCGAGCAAGGGAACCTCGATCCGGTGGCGGTTTTGAGTCACGGCGGGTTTCCGCCATGGCACATCATCGCCGCTCAACTCCGGTTTCTGCCAGGGTGATCGAACTGGTGTAACAGAACCTGGCTCGCCGCCGCGCCCGGTTGACCGTATCGGGCGGTTTGCGGCGCCCGTTCCGCAACTCCGTTGGGCCGTACCCCCGTGGGGGGCGGTGCGGCCCAACGGGCATTTTCGCGTGCTCTGTACCGGGACCACCCCATCGGTGGACAATAGGGGCATGAGTCAGCAGGGGGAGAAGCCCGCCACCGCCGACGACTGGTGGGGCCGGCTGTACGACGAGACCGCAGAGGACCGGGCGACCGCCGACAAGGGCGACACCCTGGACGACCGTTTCGTCTCCGCGGCGGGGGCGGTGGGCGCCGTGCGGGGCGCGGTTCCCGGTGCGGACGGGCACGAACCACCGGGTCCGGAAGGGGAGTTGCCGTCCGCGGCCGATCCGTCCGCGGCTGATCCGCCTGCGGCCGATCGGTCAGCGGTGGGGACCGCGCGGGCAGCGTGGCCGGTGGCCGCACCGGAGGGCCGGGCGCCGTGGGAGCCGCCTGAGGACGGCGTACTGCCCTCCCGCACGTTCCCGTTCCAGCGGGGGAGGAGCGGTGCCCCGCCCGGCACCGCACCTGGACCTGCGCAGCCG
>NZ_JAAGLN010000458.1 GCF_010548145.1 Streptomyces sp. SID10853 | reverse complement strand
CCGCGCTCGCCGCTTTCACCACCCTGGCCGCCTGCGCCGCCGCCACCGCGTCGGCCACCTCCGCCGCCACCCGGCCCGCCGTCTCCGCCCGGTGACGCGTCGAGCAGTTCACGGGCCTTCCCGGGCGGCGCCTCGCGCGCCAGCAGCCCGCGGACGGCGTCGGCCAACTCCCTCTGCTCCTGCGTGATTCCGATGCCCATGCACAGCGAGACTAGAACACGTTACATTCTGACGGAAGGTCAGATATGGAGGTGGGGCCAGGTGATACAGATCACGCGGTACTTATATGGCCTTTACCGGAATACCCCGCCCCCTCCGGAAGCTTTCACGATGCAACCACTTACGCCCCGGAGGCTTCCCGCATGACACAGGCCGCTCCCTTGCTGCCCGAGACAATCGCCGAGGAACCGCGCCCGCCACGCGGCAGGGGCGGCATCGTCCCCGTACTCGCCTTCGCAGGCATCGTCGTGGCCGTCATGCAGACGCTGCTCGTCCCGGTCATCAAGGACCTGCCGACACTGCTGAGCACCGCCCCGTCGAACGCCACCTGGGTCATGACCGCCACGCTGCTCGCGGGCGCGATAGCCACCCCGATCATGGGACGGCTCGGCGACCTCTACGGCAAGCGGCGGATGCTGCTCGCCAGCCTCTCCGTCATGGTGATCGGCTCGCTGATCTGCGGCTTCACCGACAACTTGCTGATCATGATCGTCGGCCGGGCGCTCCAGGGCTTCGCCATGGGCGCCATCCCGCTCGGCATCGGCATCATGCGCGACGAGCTGCCGCGCGAGAAGCTCGGCTCGGCCATGGCCCTGATGAGCTCCTCCATCGGCGTCGGCGGCGGACTCGCCCTGCCGGCCGCCGCCCTGGTGGCCCAGCACGCCGACTGGCACGCCCTGTTCTTCGGCGCCGCAGGGCTCGGCGTCGTCTCGATGGCCCTCACCCTCGTCTTCGTACCGGAGTCGTCGACCCGCGCCCGCGGCAGCTTCGACACCATCGGCGCGCTCGGTCTCTCGGCCGGTCTGGTCTGTCTGCTGCTGCCGGTCACCAAGGGGTCCGACTGGGGCTGGACCTCGGGCACCACACTCGGGCTCTTCGCCGGCGCGGTCGCCATCCTGCTGCTGTGGGGTCTGATGGAGCTGCGGATCGCGGCCCCGCTCGTCGACCTGCGCACCACGGCCCGCCGTGAGGTGCTGCTCACCAACCTGGCGTCGATCATGGTCGGTGTCGCCTTCTACGCCATCTCGCTGGTCCTGCCGCAGCTGCTCCAGCTGCCGAAGGCGACCGGTTACGGCCTCGGGCAGTCGATGGTGGTCGCGGGCCTGTGCGTCGCGCCGCTCGGCCTCACGATGATGCTGACCGCGCCGGTCTACGCCAGGATCGCCGCGAAGTACGGGCCCAAGGTCTCGCTGATGATCGGCATGCTGATCATCGCGGTCGGTTACGGGGCGGGGCTCGCCCTGATGAGCGCGCCCTGGCAGACCATCATCATCTCGGTCGTCGTCGGCGCCGGTATCGGTCTCGCCTACTCCTCGCTGCCGGCGCTGATCATCGGCGCGGTCGACCCCTCCGAGACGGGCGCGGCCAACGGCCTGAACACACTGATGCGCTCCATCGGCACCTCGGTGTCGAGTGCGGTGATCGGCATGGTGCTCGCGCACTCGTCGGTCGCGATGGGCCCGGTGTCCGTACCGAGCATGAGCGGCTTCCGTACCTCGTTCATGATCGCCACGGGCGCGGTCGTCATCGGCCTGGTCTTCGCGGTGTTCCTCCCCTCGCGCAAGCGCACGGCCGCGCCCGCGCAGCCCGTCGCCACGAGCGAGGGCATCACGGCGCCGGTCGCCGAGGCCACGGAGGCCGCCGAGACCCTCACCGGCGGCCGGGACCGTGTCTTCCGCGGGTTCCGCGGCCGGGTGCTCGACGCCGACGGCGCCGCGGTGCC
>NZ_JAAGLN010000457.1 GCF_010548145.1 Streptomyces sp. SID10853 | reverse complement strand
CGCCGGTGCGTCGGCCGCCGTCGCCGCGGCGGGCGCGGCCCTGGTGGCCGTGGCCCGCAGGCGGCGTACGCACGGCTGACCCGCGCCGCTCACTCCATCGGGCCGTCTGGAGTGGCAGGTCCCGCGGGCTCTCGTAGCGTCGGAAGCGCGGCCTTCGCCGTGTCCGACTCCACCCAGTGATCTGCCCGAACCGCCGAAACGAGGCAACCATGGTCGGCCAGCCGGTGTACCTGTACGGAGACGGCCCCACAGCCGTCCGACGTGCCGACGGTCCACCCGGCACCGGCCAGGGGTGCCACGTGTCGTGCTGCCCGACCGGCCCCGGCCTCCGGTGACGCCCGCAGCCCCGGTCACCCCGGGCCCGCACGCGTCCCTGCTGATCAGCCTGCAGCTGGCCGACCCCGGGTTTCCCGGCGGTATGTGCAACCCCGCCTACGAGTGGGACTGCCTCGTCCGGCCGGGCCAGGTCGACCGGGCCGGCCTCGGCCCCCTGCTGCACACCCTGCTGCGGCAGGGCGTCGGGCCGTCCGACGCGACGGCCCTCGCCCTCGCCCACGCCGCCGCTTCGGACGGCTGCTGGGGCGAGGTGGCCGAGATCGACGAACGGCTGTACGCCGCCAAGCTCGGCCGGGAGCAGCGGGCCGCCGCGACCCGGGCCGGCCGGGGGATGCTCGACACCGGCCGTGCGGTGTTCCCCTCCGAAGCGGTGGAGGAGTTCGCCGCCCTGGTCGCCCGCAGGGAGGCGCCGGGCAACCGGGCGGTGGTCTCCGCCGTCATCCAGGCCGGAGCCGGTGTGCCACGCCAACAGGCGGTGTCCGCCGAGCTGTTCGCGTTCTGCGCCGCCTTCGCCGCCGCGGCCCGGCGGACGGGAACGGCCGACCACGGCGCGGCCCAGCTGCTGCTGCGCGGGGCGGCTCCGGTGATCGAGGAGGTGACGGCGGACGCCCTCTGCCGTGAACTCGCCGATCTGGGCGGCTGTGTGCCCGCCGCCCAGGCCCTGTCGGGGACCTCCGGCGGTGCGCCGGCCCCGGCGCCCGCACACTGAGCGGCTCCCCAGCGCACGACTTGCCGGCCCACCGGCCGCCAGACCGGAAGGAATCACCATGGCGCTTGTCACGGACGACATTCCCGAGGCGTCGGCGACGGGACGCACACGCGGGGCGTCGCGGCTCTCCGCCACACACCACACCCCGGGCCGGATACCGCCCGAGGTGGCCAGTCACGCCCCGGCCCCCGGCGCGGTCACCGGGGAGCCCGCCCACCGGATCGGCCTCCTGGAAATGGGGTTCGAGCGGCAGAGCGGACGCACCGAACTGGTCCGCAGGTACAGCAGGATGCCGCTGCGGATCGGCAGGCCGCAGCACCCGGACCCGCTGCGGCCGCAGATGGCGTTCGTGCGGCTGGCCCCTGTCGCGGGCGGCCTGGTCCAGGAGGACCGGCAGCGTATCGACGTCTGCTGCGGCGCCGACACCGAAGCGCACCTCTCGACGGGAGCCGCGACCGAGGTCCGTGCGATGGAGCGGGGTTATGCCACCCGGCTGGTCAACCTCTCGGCAGGACCCGACGCGTATCTGGAGTACCTGCCGGATCCGCTGGTGCCGCTGCCGGGTGCCAGGCTCTACCAGCGCACCGTGATCACCGCGGACCCCGCGGCCACCTTCGTCATCGGTGAGACGGTGGCGGCCGGCCGGCCCGGGCCCGGCGGGCGTCACGGGTACGACGTACTCGGGCTCGACCTGGAGGTGCGCCGCCCGCACGGCAGGCTGCTGGCCCTCGACGCGGTACGGCTGTGCCCGGACCGGCACGATGTGTCGGGCCCCGGGATGCTCTCCGGCCACACCCAGCTGGCCTCGCTGTACGTGGTGACCGGCCGGTCGCCCGCGGCCGAGGTGGCCGACGCCCTGCACACCGCGCTCGACGGCCTGGGGCCGCGGTCCGGGCTGCGGTACGGAGTGAGCGTGCTGCCGCACGACTGCGGCGCGTGGCTGCGGGTGCTGGGCGACGACGAGGAGTCCGTGGCGGCCGCCCGGCACG
>NZ_JAAGLN010000456.1 GCF_010548145.1 Streptomyces sp. SID10853 | reverse complement strand
TGCGGGTGCAGGTGCCGGGTCGAGTGCCGGTGCGGGTGCGGGTGCTGGTGCGGGTGCGGGTGCCGGGTCGGACGCTGGTGCCGGGTCGGATGCCGGCGCCAGGGCGGATGCAGCTGCCGGTACCGGGTCGGGGGCGAGGATGGGGGCAGGGGCAGCGGACCGGCTGGGGGCCTGCGGGGACGGGGCGGTGTTCGGGCTGAACTGCTGCGGGGCGGAGGCCCGTTCGTACTGCGCCGCGAGCCCGGATACCGGTGCCGCCGCAAAGCCCCCGCCGCCCTCGGGCCCGTCCCGGCCTGCACCCCTGCCGAGCCCCCCGTTCACGCTCCCGTCCCCGCCCTCGTACGCGCCCTCGTCGGCGGCGAACAGCAGGGCTCCATCGGACCCGCCCTGGGTCGCGGCCAGTTCATGCAGCTGCGCCATCGGCGGCCTCGCTCCGGTACGCCAGATCTCGGCCATGGCCTTGAGGTAGCTGGGCCCGAGCGTGGAGCGGCGACCGGGGGGCGGGGCGACCCTCCCGTAGAGCCGCACCCCGGGCCCGAGGCCGAAGCCCCCGCGTACCAGCTGCTCCCAGACCGCGGCATCGGCGACCAGGTCGACGACCGCGGTCGTCGTGCCGGGCGGCCGTACGGCGAGTTCGGTCGCGAGCCAGTGCCACGGAAGGCCGCTGTAGCGCACGGTGATCGCCGTGGTACGGGCCAGAGCCAGGTGAACCAGCCGCTGTTTGCGGTCGAGTTGCAGCTGCCCCGCGATGTACAGATGGAGCGGCCCGGGAGCCGCCGAGACGGCACGCAGTCGCGTCAGGACCGTCTGCGGGTCCATGGGGTCCGCGAGTTCGACAACGGTGGCGGCCGTGGTGCCGGTGAGCGCGCTCGGGGGCACCGCCGCGAGCGTCGCCAGCACGGAGGTCGCGTCGGTCAAACGGCCTTTGCCCTCCGGTGCGGCCGCCAGCAGCAGTGCGGTTCCCGGTGTCATATCGTCCCCATTGATCACACCAGAACCGTATCCGGTAGGAGGTGTGATCAGTACCGCAGCCGGTGGCTGCGGTACTGAGGACAGGACCACGAGCCCCTCGGGCGGCCGGACTTCACCGCCGGCTCCCCGTCGCACGACGGCCCCCGCAGGGATCAGCCCTGCCCCCGGCTGGCCCTGATATCCGCCAGCACCCGTTCCACGGAGGACTCGGTGGCCGCCTTGCTGACGTCGAGCCCGTGCAGGGGCCCTGTGCCGTCCTCGAACTCCAGCAGCGCGAGCAGGATGTGTTCGGTGCCGATGTAGTTGTGGCCGAGCCGCAGAGCCTCCCGATAGGTCAGCTCCAGCACCTTGCGCGCGGCGGCGTCGTACGGGATCAGCTCGGGCACCGTCTCCGCCACGGGCGGCAGTACGGCGGTAACCGCTCCCCGTACGGCGTCCAGTGGAGCGCCCTGCGCGATGAGTGACTGTGCGGCCATCGCGTCGGGCTCGGTCAGGAGCCCGAGCGCCAGGTGCCCGACTCCGATCTCGGCGTTGCCCGCCGCGCGGGCCTCGTCCTGCGCAGCCGTCACGACACTCTTCGCCCGTGGCGTGAACCGGTCGAATCCCTGGCTGGGGTCGAGAGTCACCGCTTCACCGGCCCCCTTGGGGACGAAGCGCTTCTGCGCCGCCTGCCGGGTCACCCCCATGCTCTTGCCGATGTCGGTCCAGGACGCACCCGAACGACGCGCCTGGTCGACGAAGTGGCCGATCAGATGGTCGGCCACCTCCCCCAGATGGTCGGCGGCGAGGACCGCGTCGGTCAGTTGTTCCAGAGTGTCGGAGTGGCCTTTTTTGATGGCTTCGATCAGGTCGTCCAGCCGGACCGGATGAGCCTTGCGATCTGAATTCTCCATGTGACAACCTTAGGTTGACAGTCGAGCGGCCGTCAACCACCGGTTGTCAGTCCGGAGAGCGGCCATCCGCCCGGCCCGGGCTCCGGCCGGGCTCCCGGCGGCGCCACTTCGCCAGCAACGCCCCCGCCCGGCCGCCCCCTTCCGGCCTGGCCGCCCAGGTCGGCGCACCACTCGCCGGCCCAGCCAC
>NZ_JAAGLN010000455.1 GCF_010548145.1 Streptomyces sp. SID10853 | reverse complement strand
CCTGGTTCACCCACAAGCCCACGGTCGCCACCGCGGCCCAGCCGAAGGTCGAAGAGGCAGGCGCCATCGCCACCCCGACACCGACCCCGAGCCTGCCACCGCCCGCGGCGAGCGTCGCCCCGCCCACCCCGTCAGCACCCGCCAACCCGGACGCGGGCAACAGCGGCGGCGGAAACGGCGGAGGCGGAGGCGGCGGAGGTGCGCCCAAGAAGAAGGCGGATCCGGCGAACACCAAGCACGTGTCGCTCAAGAACACGGGCACCAAGCTCTGCGCCGAACTCCCCGGCAGGGACAAGGGCAAGATCAACGGCTGGGTCATCGAGAACGACTGCAACTACACGGACGCGGACAACCAGGTCTGGGACCTGGAGGTGCGCTACTCGCACGGCGGCCCGCACAACAACAGCCTCTTCCAGATCCGCAACATCAAGGACAAACTCTGCATGGACCTGGGCGAATTCGGCGCCAGGCCCGCAGGAACCGGGGTCGCCGAGTTCACCTGCAACGGCACCAAGCAGGACAACCAGCTGTGGTGGCTCGACAAGCAGCGCGACGATCACTACCTGATCCGCAACTACGCGAGCCACGACCTCTGCCTGAAGTCGACGCAGAACGGTCCGGACAACAAGCAGGGTGACGACGACGACAACGAGCTCCTGATCGGGCGGTGCGACCTCCAGGACGCCCATGAGTGGGCCATCGTCCAGGTGCCCAAGGACGCGTGATCCGGCCGGGACCGGTGGGCGGCGGCCGGTGAACGTCCGACGGGCGGCCCGCGGGCGGCCGCTGAGCGGCCGATGAGCGAAGAGCGGGCGGCGGGTGAGCGGGTGAGCGGGTGAGAACCAGCCGCCCGTGCACCGCCACCCGGCCAGCGCCGCCGGCCACCCTTCACCCGCCGGGCATCACCAGCCGCCGTTCACCGGCCGGACGTCAACCGGCCACCGTTCACCGGCCAGGCGTCAACCGGCCGACCGGCCGGGCGTCACCAGCCACCGTTCACCCGCCAGGCATCACCAGCCGCCGTTCACCGGCCGGACGTCACCAGCCGCCGTCGTCCAGGACCAGCCGTCCGGCCTTGCGGTACTCGCGCTGCGCGCCCGCCAGCAGGTCGGCGGATGTGACCGGTGAGCCCCGCCCCGCTGCCGCGTAGGCGGCGGTGACCACGGCACTGCGGATCGAACCGCCCGCCAGCTCGAACTCCTTGGCGCACCGGCCGGGATCGATGTCGTCCGTGCACGGCACATGCACCAGGCTGTGCTGCCACAGCGCCAGCCGCTGGGCGACATCGGGGAACGGGAAGTCGACGATCAGGTCCAGGCGCCGGGTGAACGCCTCGTCGATATTGGCCCGCAGGTTGGTGGTCAGCAGCACGATGCCGTCGAAGGACTCCAGGCGCTGGAGCAGATAGGCGCTCTCCAGGTTCGCGTAGCGGTCGTTCGAGCTGGTCACCTGCGAGCGCTTGCCGAAGACGGCGTCCGCCTCGTCGAAGAGCAGCACGGCATCCGTACGGTCGGCCTCGGCGAAGATCCGTTCCAGGTTCTTCTCGGTCTCGCCGATGTACTTGTCGACCACCGATGACAGCTGCACGACGTAGAGATCGAGGCCGAGTTCGGCCGCGACCACCTCGGCCGACAGCGTCTTGCCGGTCCCCGAGTCACCCGCGAACAGCGCCAGCGCACCGCGCCCGCGCCCGCCGCCGGCGCTCAGCCGCCAGTCGCCGAGTACCCGGTCGCGGTGGCGGGCACGGAGGGCCAGCTCGTGCAGCTGCGCCAGCGGCCGTTCGGGCAGCACCAGGTCGTCCCAGGTCACGTCCGGTCTGATCCGACGGGCGTGCTGTTCGAGCCCGGAGGCGGACTGCTGCCGGGCGGCCAGCCGCAGATGCGCGGCGGACAACTCCACGCCGTCGAAGGCAGCGAGGTCCAGCGCCGCACGCGCGGTACGGCGGATACGGTCACCGCCCAGCCGGTACGGCGCGACGACGGGCGCCAGATCGAAGCCGAGGGAGGGCGTGCCGGCGGGCTCGTCCGCACCACCCGCGCCGTCCGCACCCGCCGCGTCCGTGAGGC
>NZ_JAAGLN010000454.1 GCF_010548145.1 Streptomyces sp. SID10853 | reverse complement strand
TTCCGCGGCCGCCGGGTAAGACCGGAATCAGTAAAGGATCAGTCAGCTCACAGCTGGTTCACACGATTCGCAGCGGCGCGCGGAAGGGAAGACATGCTCTGGGAAGCCTTCGCATCACTACTGCTCGTCCTGGCGCTGAGCTTCCCGCTGCATCCGCCGGGGAAGCCGGAGAAGTCCAGGCAACGGGAGCTGACCGGGGCCGGGGTCAGCACGCTGGTCGTCCAGGGCGAGCGGGACCCGTTCGGGAAGCCCGCCGAGTTCCCGGGCGCCGCCGAGTTCGGCGCGGGGGACTTCGAGCTGGTGGGGGTCGCGGACGCCGATCACGGCTTCGCCGTGCCGAAGCGGGCCGCGACCGGCCAGGAACAGGCGCTGAAGACCATCACCGACGCGGTGGCCGGGTGGGCGGTGCGGCTGCGGGAATGCTGAGCCGCGGAGCGCTGTTGTCGGAGAACACCGGTACTGGACGCCGGTACCGAGAAGCTTGTTCGTGGAGAGGGAGTCCGTCGCATGGGTTCGACCATCTGCCCGCGCCGCCCGCACACCGCTGACCTGGAGTGGACCGTGCTTCCGGCAGACCGGAGCGCTCCTTCCCGGGCGGCGGGCGGACCGGATCGTCGTCTATCCTCCGATTCGAGTGGGTCCGCATTCGGATCCGCCACGGCGTTGGAGGAGGTGGGTCCGGTCACTGGGACCGACACAGGGACCGAAGACGGCCATGCGGAAGAGACGGCCGCGGAGCGCAATGCGCGCTTCGAGCGGGATGCCCTCGGCTACCTCGACCAGATGTACTCGGCCGCGCTGCGCATGACGCGCAATCCGGCCGATGCCGAGGACCTGGTGCAGGAGACCTATGCGAAGGCGTACGGCTCGTTCCACCAGTTCCGTGAGGGGACCAACCTCAAGGCGTGGATGTACCGCATCCTCACGAACACGTTCATCAACTCGTACCGCAAGAAGCAGCGCGAACCTCAGCGCAGTGCCGCCGAGGAGATCGAGGACTGGCAGCTCGCACGCGCCGAGTCGCACATGTCCACCGGGCTGCGCTCCGCCGAGTCGCAGGCGCTCGACCACCTGCCCGACTCGGATGTGAAGTCCGCACTGCAGGCGATCCCCGAAGAGTTCCGCATCGCGGTGTATCTCGCCGATGTCGAGGGCTTTGCGTACAAGGAGATCGCAGACATCATGGGGACACCCATCGGGACGGTCATGTCCCGGCTGCACCGGGGCCGCCGTCAGCTGCGCGGCATGCTGGAGGACTACGCACGCGACCGCGGGCTTGTCCCGGCGGGCGCCGGAGAGTCGAACGAGGCGAAAGGTTCGGGCTCATGAGCTGCGGAGAGCCGCACGAAACGGACTGCTCCGAGGTCCTGGACCATCTTTACGAGTTCCTCGACCACGAGATGCCGGACAACGACTGCACCAAGTTCGAGGTGCACTTCGAGGAGTGCTCCCCGTGCCTGGAGAAGTACGGCCTCGAACAGGCCGTCAAGAAGCTGGTGAAGCGCTGCTGCGGCAGTGACGACGTACCGGCGGACCTCCGGTCCAAGGTCATGGGACGCATCGATCTGATCCGCTCCGGACAGACGGTGCCCGACCAGGACATCACCGTCACCGACCGGTCGGCGGCCACCCAGGAGTGACTCGCGGCCGGACGGCAGGGGCCTCCCGGCCGCCTCCGGCGCACCACATCACGACATCCACAGCGGGACCACGGCGCGCGCCGTGGTCCCGCTGCTGTGCGCGGTGGTGATGTGGTGCCGGTCCGCGCCCGGTTTCCGCCCCGCGCTCCGGTTTCGGCCCCCGCGCTGTCACCCGATGGGCTGCTGATCCGCAGATGCGGCCCCCCGGCCGTCCGCCCGCGCCTATTCTCCCCAACCTGTACGGACGCCGGAGCCGTGCGGATCCCGGAGGAGGAGGCCGCCATGCGGGCACTGCCGCCGACGGCGCGCGCCTGCGTCCTGTGCGCGGTCCTGGCCGCCGCCTGGTGTGTGCTGCCCGCGCTCACCGACCCCGGCACCCCCTGGACGGCCGTCGCGCTGCTCGCCGCGGTGTACGCAGGATGCGAGCTGCTCGCCCGCAGGTCACCGGGGAGCGGGCCGTTCTTCGCCGTGCCCATCGCCGCCGCTCTGCTGCTGCCGCCCGCG
>NZ_JAAGLN010000453.1 GCF_010548145.1 Streptomyces sp. SID10853 | reverse complement strand
GGCGGCCAGCGCCAGACCCGCAGCGGTGAGTCCGGCGGCCACGGCCAGCGCGGTGCGCCGCTCGACGGCCCCGGAGGGAACCGGCCGGCCGGGGCGCTCGACGCCGTCGACAGCGGCGTCGGCGTAGTCGTTGAGGGACATGCCCGCCCAGTACAGGCAGACGGAGGACGCGGCGGCTCCGAGCGTACGGATGTCCATGGGCCGCCCGGCGGCAGCGGCTCCGCTCAGGACGTCCCCGGGTACGGACAGGGCGGCGGGGGCGCGCACGAGCCGGACTAGCGGGCGCCACGCGAAAAGGCCGGAGTGATCTCTCCTGAATATTTTCACGAACGGAAATATAGGCACAGCCGCACGGGCCGGCCCAGCCCTTCCGCGCTATTCACGAAATACCGTCAAGGAGTGTGCGAGCCGCTGCCACATCCCGCGCGTCCGGGTGGGGTGAGCATTCCCGAAAGGACGCATCCGCACTGAACCCGGCCTGGCAGAAGACGTGTTCCGGCGCCCCACCACATGTCCCGTTCCACAGGGCATCGGTCACGGAGTCGCGTTCACGGTGTCGCGGTCACGGAATCGCGTTCCCAAGAATTACGTACCTGATGCCCGTCACCGTGAACAGGGTCCCTCATTCGCCTTTCCGGGAATTCGCGACTTTCGGCAGCCACAGAAAATGGTCATTCTTTTCCCGGTGTTCCCGATCGGCGGAACACCGAGTGCCTGAGCAAAGGAAGTGGATTCCGTGGTCCATGCACTGCGAGGCCGGGACACCCTGCGCGGGCAACTGGTGCGAGCGCTCACGGAGGCGGCCGGGGGACGGGGCCGGGTCGTCCTGGTCGAGGGCGGCCCCGGAAGCGGACGCAGCCGGATGCTCGCGGAGACCGAACTGCTCGCTTCCGTCCGCGGGTTCACCGTCTGCCGGGCCGCAGCCGACCACCTCGGCCACCCCGGTTTCCTCGCCCCGCTCCGGCTGCTGCCCGGCCCACAGGGATCCGAGGACGACAGCGCGCTCGCCCGGCTGCTCCGCCACATCGCGGAACGGCCGCCCACGGCACCGCTGCTGGTCGCGCTGGACGACGTGCAGTGGGCGAGCCCGCAGGCACTGGAGGCCCTGCGCGACCTGTCCGCGCTGCTGACCACCTGCTCCCTTCCGGTGCTCGTGATACTGACGCGTGCGCCGGGCGGCGGACCGGCGCCGGCCGGAGAGGACACGGACACTTCCGGCGTCAGCCGTCTCCTCGCCGCCCTCACCGCGGACGCCGCGCTCCGGATGGAACTGGGGCCGCTCCCCGCGGACGCGGTGGCCGAACTGGCCACGGACGTGCTGGGCGCACCGCCCGACGAACGGCTCACCGCCCTGTGCGCCGTCGCGGACGGACTGCCCGGACGCGTCGTGGAACTCGCCGGGACCGCAGCGGAGTTCACCGTGCCGGCCGCGGGTGCGCCGACGGCGACGCTGCCGCCGGGTCCGCTGCCCGACCGGCTGCGGGAGGCACTGCTGCGGCCCCTGCGCGGACTGTCCCCGGAGGCAGGCACGCTGCTGGACGTGACGGCGGTACTGGGCCGCTCCGTCACGCCGGTCGACCTCGCGCTGGCGCTGGAGCGGACGGCGCGTGACCTGATGACGCCGGTACAGGAGTGCGTCGCAGCGGGCGTGCTGGTGTCCACGGAACACCGGCTGGTGTTCCGCCATGCGGCGCTGCGGCGGGCCGTGGCAGAGGCAGTGCCCCCGCCGGTGCGTACCGCGCTCCGCCGGGAACTGGGCGAACGCCTCGCCGCCACTGGCGACTTCACCGGCGCGGCCGGACATCTGGCGGCAGCCGCGGCCGGGGGTGAGAGCGGTGCACTCTGCGAGCTGGAGCGCACCGCGAGGCGGCTCGCCCTGCAGCACCCGGCCACGGTGATAGATCTGGTGGCCCCGGCGGCAGAGCGGCAGCCCGCGGGCCCGGAGCGCGCCGGACTGCTCGTTCCCGTGGTGAGCTCCCTCGTCGCCACCGGACGTGCGGGCCGAGCCGCCGCGCTGGCGCGAACCGCACTGGACAGCGGTGTCCGCCCCGGGACCGCCGCCGAACTCCTCGCCCACCTCGCCGAGATCGAACTGATCACCGGCGCGCCCCGGCCGGCCTGCGACCGCGCGGACACGGTGCTCGCCGACCCGACC
>NZ_JAAGLN010000452.1 GCF_010548145.1 Streptomyces sp. SID10853 | reverse complement strand
TGGCCGTGGGCTGGGCCGTCTCCGCGCCGCCCCGCTGCAGCCTGACCCGGGCGACGTACCGCGCGAGCAGCTCGGCGACCTCGCTCGCCGCGGGGCGCCGCGCCGGATCCGCGTCGAGGCAGCGCAGCACCAGAGCGCGCAGCTGGTCCCAGGCGCCGCCCTGCCACAGATGCATGCCCTCCGGCAGGCCCGGCAGTTCCAGGCCAGGCTTGCTGCTGATGAGCTGGAGCAGCTCGCCCAGGGACCGCATGTTGTCCTCGCGGGTCGGGGCCGGTCCCGGGCCCAGATACTCCCCGTCGACCGCGCAGTCCGAGAGGTCGCCCAGGACCACGCTGCGCCGCAGGACGAACACACTGTCGGCGTTGAGGTCGGCGAGCACGATGCCGTTGACATGGCAGACGGTGAGGGCGTTCGCGAGGTAGCAGGCGACGAGCAGCCCGCGCAGGATGTCGAAGGGCGCGGTGCCGGCCGGCACGGCCTGCGCGTAGATGTCACCGAGCCGGGGCGGCTGTGCGGTCGGCGTGTCCGCGTCCGCGACCGGGGTCATCGCGAGCCAGGGCGGCGAATCGCCGAGCCCGGTGGCGAGCAGGGCGGGGGCGCCCTGCCCCTGGAGCCGGCGGAGCACCTCGGCCTCCACCTCGATCAGTCTGCCGTTGACCGCGGGGAGATCGGGGCGCGGTATCCGCAGGACGGCGCCGGGGTCGCGCGGGCCCGAGCCCGGGTGGTTCGTGCCGCGGTACACCACCGTGCGGCGCCCGCGGCGGCGGCCGCGCAGCTCGTACGGGCCGAGCCTGCGCGGGTCGTCGTCCGTGAGCGGGTCCCAGTCGTCCGTGTCGGAGCGGGCGGGTTCGTGCTCCCGTCGCTCCGGTGCGCCGTCCGGCGTACGGTCGCCGAACGAGAAGCCGAACCTGCTGAGCAGCCGCCGCTCGACGCTGGTGAACGGCTGGTGCGAGCCGGGCAGCTGCGCCGGGCCGTCCGGATGGGCCAGCCAGGCCGGGAAGTCCGGTGAGTTCCCGGCGAGTTCGCCGAGCCGCCGGCCGATGCTGCGGCTGGTGTGCAGGAGTTCGGCCTGCGGGACGGCGTCCAGGAGCACCGCCTTGGTCTCGTCGGAGAAGTCGAAGACCCGGTGCTTGGCGGGGAGCGGCCCCGGCACGGGCGCCGGATGCGGGCGCACGAGGCCGCCGAGGAACACCTCCGCGAGGTCGGATGTGCCGGCCTGCCAGGGCACGGCGGTCTGCACCAGCCGCATCACGGGCACGGACAGCGGGGACACCGCAGCGAGATGGGCCGCGAGCCGGTACGCCTCCGGGGTGGCCGCGTCCCTGAAGTGCTGGACGCTGCTCAGGTCCCGCGAGGGGGCCACCGCCCCGTAACGGCTGGGCCGGTTCAGCAGCGGCAGCTCCACGGTGGTGCCCGGCGAGGCGAGCAGCCGCGCCCAGTCCCCCAGCGAGCCGGCCGTGGGCTCCAGGACGGGCACCGGCACCCCGTCGAAGTCTGCGAGTCCCGGGGGCAGTACGGGATCCGCGATCTCCCAGGAGGTGTTGGCGCCGCCGATCCGCCGGGTGGTGGCACGCCAGCGCTCGGCGGAGATACCGGACGCCTCCCACATGTCAGGCGGCAGGGTGTGCAGCACCGCGACCGGGCCGCGCGCCGACCGCCTGGCCAGCAGCTCGTGGACCGTGCCCGACCGCCAGGCGGCGCCCATGCCGTCGCTGACGACCAGCAGGAGGGTGCGGCCCGACGGGTCGTTGACGGCGCTCAGCGGCAGCTCGGGGCTGTCGGTGTGGAACGGGCGTGCGTGCAGCCGCGGCCGGTGCGCCGAGCGGGTGTCGAGGCCGAGTACGCGGATGGCGGCGAAGGCCCCGAGCCGCTCCAGGAGGGCGCGCAGCTCCGTACCGAGGCGGTGCCACAGCAGCATGGACAGGCCGTCGTCGACGAGCAGCACGAGATTCAGCCAGCGCTCCCTCACCGGCCGCTGCACCACGTCGGCGAGCCGGGTCTCGGCGAGCGCGGCGGCTGTGCGTTCCTCGTCGATCTCCGTACGGTGCCGGCTGTCGCGGCGGCGGCGCAACGGCCGCAGCGCCCGGCCGAGTTCGAGCTCGTCGGCCAGTGCCTTGTCCTCGGGGACCCGCAGCGGCATGGCCCGGCGGGGCTGCGGGCCC
>NZ_JAAGLN010000451.1 GCF_010548145.1 Streptomyces sp. SID10853 | reverse complement strand
GCCGCCGCGCAGCCCGCGGCCGACGAGCCCGAGGCCGAGACCGAAGAGCAGTCGGCCGACGACACCCAGCAGGGCGACGAGTCCGACGAGTACGGCGACCGGCCCTCGCGCCGCCGTCGCCGGGGCGGCCGCCGCCGCCGTCGCGGTGAGTCCGGAGACGCGGACGACCACGACAACAACGGCCACCAGGACACCAACGGCCACCACGACCGTGACGACTCCGAGGCGGAGAGCGCGGACGAGACCGACACCCGCGAGGGCTCCGGCTCCGCGGGCAGCGACGAGGAGGACGACGACCACGCGGCCTCCGGGTCCAGCAGCAGCCGCCGTCGCCGGCGCCGCCGCCGTCGCAGCGGTGACGGGGGTACGGACGCCGACGCCGTGGCCGACGACCCGGAGCGTACGGTCGTCAAGGTCCGGGAGCCGCGCAAGAAGGAAGCGGCCGAGCGTGAGCCCGGCACCGGCTTCGACGAGGTCCAGTCGATCAAGGGCTCCACCCGCATGGAGGCGAAGAAGCAGCGCCGCCGCGAGGGGCGTGAGCAGGGCCGCCGCCGGGTCCCGATCATCACCGAGGCCGAGTTCCTGGCCCGCCGCGAGGCCGTCGAGCGCGTGATGGTGGTGCGCCAGCACGGCGAGCGCACCCAGATCGGCGTCCTCGAGGACAACGTGCTGGTCGAGCACTACGTCAACAAGGAGCAGGCCAGCAGCTACGTCGGCAACGTCTACCTGGGCAAGGTCCAGAACGTCCTGCCGTCGATGGAGGCCGCGTTCGTCGACATCGGCAAGGGCCGCAACGCCGTCCTGTACGCCGGTGAGGTCAACTTCGAGGCGCTCGGCATGGCCCACGGGCCGCGCCGTATCGAGACCGCGCTCAAGTCGGGCCAGTCGGTCCTCGTCCAGGTGACGAAGGACCCGATCGGCCACAAGGGCGCCCGGCTGACCAGCCAGGTCTCGCTGCCCGGCCGCTACCTGGTGTACGTGCCCGAGGGCTCGATGACCGGCATCAGCCGCAAGCTGCCCGACACCGAGCGGTCCCGGCTGAAGACCATCCTCAAGAAGATCGTCCCCGAGGACGCCGGTGTCATCGTGCGCACCGCGGCCGAGGGCGCCAGCGAGGACGAGCTGCGCCGTGACGTCGAGCGGCTCCAGGCGCAGTGGGAGGACATCGAGAAGAAGGCGAAGAGCGGCGGCAGCAGCAATGCCCCGACGCTGCTCTACGGCGAGCCGGACATGACCGTCCGGGTGGTCCGCGACATCTTCAACGAGGACTTCTCGAAGGTCATCGTCAGCGGTGACGAAGCCTGGGACACCATCCACGGCTATGTCGCCCACGTCGCCCCCGACCTGGCCGACCGGCTCTCGCGCTGGACGTCCGAGGTCGACGTCTTCGCGACGTACCGCATCGACGAGCAGCTGATGAAGGCGCTGGACCGCAAGGTCTATCTGCCCAGCGGCGGCTCGCTGGTGATCGACAAGACCGAGGCGATGGTCGTGGTCGACGTCAACACCGGCAAGTTCACCGGCCAGGGCGGCAACCTCGAGGAGACCGTCACCAAGAACAACCTGGAGGCGGCCGAGGAGATCGTCCGCCAGCTGCGGCTGCGCGACCTCGGCGGCATCGTCGTGGTGGACTTCATCGACATGGTGCTGGAGTCCAACCGGGACCTGGTGCTGCGGCGCCTGCTGGAGTGCCTGGGCCGGGACCGTACGAAGCACCAGGTCGCCGAGGTCACCTCGCTCGGCCTGGTCCAGATGACCCGCAAGCGGGTCGGCCAGGGACTCCTGGAGTCCTTCTCCGAGACCTGTGTCCACTGCAACGGGCGCGGCGTCATCGTGCACATGGAGCAGCCGACGTCCTCCGGTGGCGGTGGCAAGCGCTCCAAGAAGCGCGGCCGCGGCGGCGCGGGCGGCGACCACGAGCACACGGCCGACCACGAGCACATCTCGGACCACGGTCACGACGAGGCGCACGGCCACGAGGCGGACACCGATTACGTCGATGTCGTCCCCGTGCCGGACGAGCCGGAGAGCTTCGTGCCGGACGAGGCGCGCTCGGCGGCGGCCTTGTGGGCCTTGTCGCGCGGCTTGGCGCCCAGCAGGGCGACCTCGCCGAGCGGGCCCTTGGCGTCCTGCGGGACGGCCTGGAACGCGGTGAAGGCGTACGCGCCGAGC
>NZ_JAAGLN010000450.1 GCF_010548145.1 Streptomyces sp. SID10853 | reverse complement strand
GCCGCCGTCCATGCCGCCAGGGGCCAGGGCGCTGCGCGGGTCCCACACCTCGGTGTCCAGTGGCGGCGCGCTCCGCGCCAGCGCCAGCACTGCCTCCAGGTCGCACCCGGCCCGCACCTGCTCCGCCATCGCCGCGACCGCGCCCACCGCGTCGGGCCGCCGCTCCGCCACCGGCACAAGACCCAGATGCCGGGACGGGGTCTGTGCCTGCCCGGTACGCCTGAGCACCCCGAGCACCGGCACCCCCGACTCGTCCAGCGCCTCCCGGAGCAGCGCCTCGTGCCGGTCGGAGCCCACCTTGTTGAGGATCACCCCGCCGATCCGCACCCCCGGGTCCCAGGAGGCGAAGCCGTGCACCAGCGCGGCCGCCGACCTGGACTGCGACGACGCGTCGACCACCAGTACCACCGGCGCCCTGAGCACCTTCGCGACCTGTGCGGTGGACGCCAGCTCGCCCTGCCCGGCCGCCCCGTCGTACAGCCCCATCACGCCCTCGACGACCGCCAGATCCGCGCCGGCCGCGCCGTGTGCGAAGAGCGGCGCGATCAGCTCCGTACCGCAGAGGTACGCGTCGAGATTGCGCCCGGGGCGGCCGGTCGCCAGCGCGTGGTAGCCGGGGTCGATGTAGTCGGGCCCCACCTTGTGCGGCGACACGGCGAGTCCCCGCCCGGCGAACGCGGCCATCAGCCCGGTGGCGACCGTGGTCTTGCCGCTCCCCGACGAGGGTGCGGCTATCACGAGTCTGGCTACCACTCGATGCCCCTCTGCCCCTTCTGCCCCGCGTCCATCGGGTGCTTGACCTTCGACATGTCGGTCACCAGGTCGGCGAAGTCGAGCAGCGGCTGCGGCGCGTTCCGCCCGGTGATCACCACATGCTGGGTGCCGGGCCGGTCCCGCAGCACGGAGACCACCTCGTCGGTGTCCACCCACCCCCAGTGCATCGGGTACGCGAACTCGTCGAGCACGACCAGCCGGTAGCTCTCCGCCGCCAGATCGCGCTTCACCTGCTCCCAGCCCTCGCGGGCCGCCTCCTCGCTGGACTCGATGTCCCGCTGGACCCAGGACCACCCCTCGCCCATCTTGTGCCAGGCGACCGTGCCGCCCTCACCGCTGTCCCCGAGCACCCGCAGCGCCCGCTCCTCGCCGACCTTCCACTTGGCGGACTTCACGAACTGGAACACCCCGATGGGCCAGCCCTGATTCCAGCCGCGCAGCGCGAGCCCGAAGGCCGCGGTCGACTTCCCCTTCCCGATGCCCGTATGCACCATGGTCAGCGGCCGGTTGCGGCGCTGGCGAGTGGTGAGCCCGTCCTCGGGCACGGTGGTCGGCTGTCCCTGCGGCATTACGCTGCCCTCCTCGATGAAGTGCTCTGTACGTCCTTGACGAGCCCGGCGATGCTCTCGGCCCGCAGCTCGTCCAGCGTCACCGCGGTACCGCCGAGCCGCCGCGCCAGTTCCCCGGCGAGGCCGAGCCTGACCGGCCCCGTCTCGCAGTCCACGACGACCGAAGCGACCCCCTCCGCCTCGTGCAGCCGCGCGGCGCGCGCGGCCAGCGCCACCGGATCCGGACCGCCGGTCGCCCTGCCGTCGGTGACGACCACGAGCAGTGGCCGGCGCGACGGGTCCCGCATCCGCTCGACCCTGAGCACCTCATGGGCCTTCAGCAGCCCGGCGGCCACCGGCGTGCGCCCCCCGGTCGGCAGGGTGTCGAGCCGGGCCGCCGCCGCGTCCACCGAAGAGGTCGGCGGCAGCGCGATCTCCGCGTCCTTCCCCCTGAAGGTCACCAGACCCACCTTGTCGCGGCGCTGATACGCGTCGAGCAGCAGCGAGAGCACGGCGCCCTTCACCGCGCTCATCCGCTGCCTGGCCGCCATCGACCCGGAGGCGTCCACCACGAAGAGCACCAGATTGCCCTCGCGGCCCTCACGGGTGGCCTGCCGCAGATCGTCCCTGCGCACCACAAGACCGCGGCCCGACCGTCCGCGCGCCCGCTGATGCGGTGCGGCGGCCTGGACCGTCGCTGCCAGATGCAGCTTGGTGAGGGCGCCCTGCGGCGGGCGCGAACCGGTGGTGCGGCCGTGCTCGGTCCTGGCCCTGGAGCGGCGCCCGGCCGCCCCCTCGCCGAGCCCGGGGACGCTCAGCATCCGCGTACGGAACGGCTCGGCCGCCTTCGCCGCCGCCTG
>NZ_JAAGLN010000044.1 GCF_010548145.1 Streptomyces sp. SID10853 | reverse complement strand
CAGCGCGGGCGACGGCCCCGAGGGCAGCGGCGTGCACGACGGCGGACCCGGGGCGCCCGGCAAGGTGTCCCGGCCGATGGTCGCCGCTGCCGCCATCGGCGGCGTCGTCCTGCTGTCGCTCCCCTTCGTCGTCGCCTCTGCCACGGGCGGCGACGGCCCGAAGCACAACTCCCGTAACACCGCAGCCGGTTACACCGACCCGGGACAGGGCGCCGACGGGTACGTCCCGGGCGCCGATGCCACCAAGGGGCCGGCCGTGCCGGGGGGTTCGAAGCGCTCGGGCTCCACGGGCGGCCTGGGCGCGCCCCCGATCACGGAGGCCGCGTCGGCGGACAGTGTGAGCGGGCCCGGAGGGAAACCCACCGACGGCAAGAAGGACGGTCAGCGCAGCGACAGCAAGGACACCACGTCGGAGAAGGGCGACGACGGCAAGAAGTCCGGCTCCGGCTCCGGCTCCGGCTCCGACAGCAGCGGTGGCGGCAGCGGAAGCAGCGCCTCCACCCAGGGCTCCAAGGTCAATTCGGCTCTGCTCTTCTCCGCGGTCGGCGGCCCGCACTGTTCGAGCAGCTCGGTCACCTACGAAGAGCGCGGTGCCTACACCGACGACCAGGAGGGGTGGACGACCCACGACGGCTCGTACGCGTCGGGGGGCTGCACGGGCCGCTACCGTTCGATGCCGATGTCCGGGAGCAGCTCCAAGGATTCCGGCAACAGCGTGATCTGGGTCTTCCGCACCGGGAAGGTGACATCGGGGAGCTGCAAGGTCAGTGTCTACATCCCGGACGACAGCGTGGCCCGCCATGTGGGCGGACAGCCCTCGTACTACACGGTCCACGACGGGACGACGGGGAACGACACCCAGCTGGGCAGCTTCACGATCACCCAGGTGAGCCACCGGGGACAGTGGGTCGGCGCCTCCACGTACAAGATCTCCAAGGGCCTGCTGACCGTCAAACTCCATGACCGCGGGGACGACTGGAGCAGCTCGTCCCGGGACAACGCCCACCATGCGGTGTCCTCGGTGCGGGTGGAGTGCACGGCCTGACAGCGCCCCGGCCCGCCGTTCACTTCACCCTGGACGGCGAGCCGGTGTTGCCGGACGCCAGCGGGGAGCGGGCCAGCTCCACACAGCCGAGGGCGACCAGGGCGAGTGCGGCCAGCTCCGGCACCAGCCACCAGCCGGTGCGCAGGGTCTCGCCGAACAGGGTCACGCCGTACAGGATGCTGATGAGCGCGTCCCCGAGCGTGAGCATCGGCTGGACCTCGACCAGGGTGCCCGCCTGGAGGGCGTTCTGCAGCAGGAAGAGCGCGCCCACGCCGGCTGCCGCCGTGCCGTAGAGCTGCCACGCCTTCAGCAGTTCCACCCACCCGTCCGCGTCGCTGAGCCGCGCCATGGCGTCCTTCATGAGCGCGGCGGTGAGCGCGTAGCCGCAGGCGGCGGCCAGGCCGAGGAGGGCACCGCGGGGGTTGCCGCGGGTCTTGAGGGCCGCGCCGATCAGGACCACCTCGAAGATCCCGGTGAGGACCAGGGCCGGGATCCACCGCAGGCCGCTCACGGTCTCGCCACCGCCGCCCGGGGCCGCGGTGGCCATCCCCAGAGCGAGCCCCAGGGTGACCGCGGCCACGCCGTACCAGACCGTACGGGGCAGCCGTACGTGCAGGAGGTGGCCGGCGAGCAGCAGGGTCGCGGGCAGCTCGATGACGAAGATCGGCTGCACCACGGCGATGGGCCCGGTGGCCAGCGCGACGGCCTGGCAGACGGCCGCGACGATCACCAGGCCGACCCCGGCCAGCCACACCCGCTGCCGGATCAGATGCCCGAAGAGGGACGCGTGCATCGCCTCGTCGTCGGGCACCTTCGCGGCGGCGCGGCGCTGGAACACGGATGCGGCGCCGTTACTGAGCGCGGTGAGCACGGCGAAGAGGACACTGATCACCGGTCCATGATGGACGCCGGGGTATGCGAAGCGGGGACCTGCCCGACCCGGCCGCGCCGCCGGGCGTCCGGGCGGCGGGCAAGGGCCTTTCGTTTGGACCAGGCCGGATCAGGGAGCGGGGTCTGGCCTGATCCAGACGAAAGGCCCTACGAGGTGGTCCCGGACCCGGGCTTCTCGCCGCGCGGGAAGGAGATCTCGACGCGGCGGTTCTTCGTACGGCCCTCCTCGGTGGCGTTGGACGCGATCGGATAGTCCTCGCTGTAGCCGCGGATGTCGAAGGTGACATCGGAGCCCAGCGACGTGGCCAGCTGCTGCTGCACCGCGTCGGCGCGCCGCTTGGAGAGGACCTTGCCGTGCTCGTACGACCCGAGGTTGTCGGTGAACCCGAAGACCCGGACCTTGGTGGCGTGCTGCGCGAGTGCTTCGTCGGCGATGGCCTTGATACGCGCCCTGGCCTCGGGGTTGAGCTGGGGGCTGTCCTTGGCGAAGAGGACTTCGGCCTGGAGCGCGAAGGTCACGTCGGCGTTGGTGTCCTCGCGGCGCTCCTCACCGCCGAGGTCCTCGACGACGGACTTGATGTCCAGGACGTGCGGGGCCGCGAGCGTCGCCCCGTCACCGAGCCGCAGCCCGGGGGCGGCCGGATCGATCGTGGGCGGCGGCGAGGACGTCGTACTGTCCGGGGGCGCGCTGGGGGTGGGGTCGGCGGCCTGCGCACCGGTGACGGACAGCCCGGTGAGCAGAAGAGTGACGGCGAGGGTGGCCGCGGGGCGGCGGGGTCGTCTCATGGGTCACTGCCCGTCGGAGATGTCGATGGTGGCGGGGGGCATGTCGCCGATCTGGAACTCCACGGACCTGGTGCTGGCGGGCGGGGCGGGGAACTGGGCGTAGAACGGCTTCTCCTCGTCCGCCTGGATCCCGCCGCTGAACTTCGTGCAGAGGCAGCGTCCGTCGGTGTCCCGCAGAATGAGGTACTTCTTCTTGCCCGTCTGGTCGACCAGCGCGGCCCCTGCCATCGATGTGGAGTTGGCGGCCAGTTCCTTCTCGTCCCCCGCCCAGCTGGGCTCGATCCAGTACTTGCCGCCTCCGTTCTTCACCGTTCCGCTGACGGTGAGGAAGCCGCCGGTGTCGCGGACGGCCGAGGTGATGGTCAGGGTGATGTCGGCGCCGCCCTTGACCTGCGCGAGGGTCTTGTTGGCCGACGCGCTCGGGGCCGGCTGGGCCGTGTTCCCGTCTCCCTTCGCACCGGTCGCGGGGGAAGACGCGCGCCCCTTGCCCTGGTCGCCGCCGTCACCTCCACAGCCCGCGACGGTGAGTGCCAGGCCCGCTGTGACCGCCACAGTGACCAGCGCCCTGCGGGCCTTGACGGTGCGCCGCATGCTCATCTGCTACTCATCCTCACTCCGCCAGGTGGACAGCGAACAGGTCCTTCGGCTGGGGCAGTTCCATCGTGTCGGGATTCTTCGGGTCGATCTTCCAGGGCCGGCCGTCGCATTCGAAGGTGATCACCTTCGGGTCGTCGGACGGTGTGGCCGAGCAGCGCGGTTCGATCATCGCGACGGCGTGGGCCTTGGCGTGCCTGCTCTCCGTTCCGGGGATGACGGACTTGCCGACGGTGAACCGGGTGGTGACGCTGGCCTCGAAGGCGGGGTACCCCTTCACCGTCGTCGGCGTGAGCCCGTCGAGCGTGGCGTCGTTGTCGCCCGCGAGCCGTGCCGCTGCCGCGCTTCCCGTACCGGCGACGGGGTGGTCGCCGAGCAGCCAGCCCGCCCAGGCGTCCTGCCGGCCGAGCGAGGCGGTCAGCCCGTCCGCCATCTGGTCCCGGACGTCCTGGGCCGCGGCCAGCGCCGCGGCGTCCGCGGCCGACTGCGCGCCGTTGCGGGCCACGGCGGCCTGCGCGAAGGCGAAATACGCGAACGCCAGAAAGAGCAGTCCGCCCACCACAACGACGTAGATCAGGATGGTCTGGCCCCGGTCACGCTCGGCCTGGCACGGCCTCAGCCCCCGGTGATGGAGTTGACGGCGGTACCGATCGCTTTCGAGATGATGTTCTGCAGCCCGAGCCCCCGCACCGCCACCACGATCAGCGCCACGATCACCAGCAGCCCGCCGTACTCCACGATGCTCGCGCCGCTGTCGCCCGCCCGCCTGCGCATCCGGGAGACCACCGTGTCGCGCCAGGTGCCGAGTGCCAGATACGCCTTGAGCGTGATGTCCTTCGCCATGCTCTGCCCCTTCGGGAACGTACGACTCCGTCTCTGCGGCAGGGCTGCCGTACACGGCGCCCCGCCTTCCCTCACCGCGTACGGATTCAGCCATGGCGGCCGGGCTCCCGCGCGGACGTACCCAGCCATATCGCCTGCGCGGTACGGCCGTTGGTGCTGGTTCGGGTGGAGCTGTGCTCATGCCGGGGGCGGTGCGGTGCATGACCTCCGCCTCCCTCGGACTCGGCCCGAAGTCATATCCCTGGGGAGAGGGTGGCACAAAGGATCGCGGCCCCGAAGCGGCTGACAGAAAGTGGCCGGAACCCACCCTCCGTATCAGCGGTGCCCACCCCGGTGTCATCGCTCAGTTCCCGAACAGCGAGCCGAAGTCGGTGGTGGAGCCCAGGAACATGTTCGTCACGATCAGGATGAGCGTCGCCGGGACCATGGTGATCAGCGTGACCACCGTGGCCTGCGGGATCGCCTTCGCGGCCCGGCGGCGGGAGTTCTGGGCGTCGGTGCGGCGCATGTCGTTGGCGATCTGTATGAGCGTGTCCGCGATCGGCGCGCCCAGTTCCTCGCCCTGCTGGAGCGCGCTGACGAACTGCGAGACCTGCTCCGACTCGTTGCGCCTGCGCAGTTCGTCGAACGCCTGGCGGCGGCTGACGCCCATGTCCATCTGGCGCAGGGTGATGCGCAGTTCGTCGGCCCAGGGCCCCTCGTACTTCTCGGCGACCCGCTCCAGCGCCTGCCGGAAGCCGAGCCCCGCGCTGACGACGACCGCGAGGACGTCGAGGAAGTCGGGCAGGGTCCGCTCGATGATGTCCTTGCGTTTACGGATGGCCTGCCAGATCGTCGCGTCGGCGGCGAACGCCCCGTAGGCGAAGGCGAAGACGGCGAAGATCCAGCTGCCGTTGGTGAGGAGCGCGAGGCCCGCCAGGCCGCCGAAGATCCCGTACACCGCGCGGCGGGCCGCATAGCGGTCGACGGTCAGGCCGCCCGGGTTCCCCGCCGAGTCGATCCTGCGGCGCTTCCTCTCCACCGCCCTGGGCCCCATCGCCCTGAGCACGGCGGGCGCGAAGCGCATACCGGCGCGGTCGACGGCGGCCTCGGCGCCGCGCACCCGGGTGGCACCCACTTCGAGCGCGACGGCGAGATCGCTGGGGATCTTCACGTCGGAGCGGTACATCCGGACGCCCTGGAAGATCCCGGCGACGGCCGCGCCGAGCGCGAGAGCGAGCAGCAGTCCCAGCATGGCTGTGGTCCCCTCCCCTCAGACTTCGATCTTGCCGAGGCGCCGCATGCCGATGAACCCGACGGCGTACAGACCGAGTGCGACGAGCACGGCCGCCTGGCCGAGCGGGTGGCCGGTCATCCGGGCCAGGGAGCCGGAGTCCATCGAATTGAGCATGATCATGGCGCCGAGCCCGAGCAGCGGCAGGGTGTACGCGGTGGCGTTGACCTCGGAGAGCATGGTGACCACCTCGCGCCTGGTCTCCTTGCGCTCCTCCAGGGTCTCGGTGAGGTTGCGCAGGCTGCCGACGACCGTGCCGCCCGCGCGGTTGGAGAGGACCAGGGTGGTGACGAGGACGACCAGCTCCCGTGAGGGCAGCCGGGCCGCCAGCTCACCCAGGGTCTCGTCGATCGACCTGCCGAGCGCCAGCTGGGCGGTGACCGTGGCCAGCTCCTCGCCCGCCGGGGCCTCCAGCTCCTCCGCCGCCATGCCCAGTGCGGTACGGAGGGCCAGCCCGGCCGCGGTCGCGTTGGCCAGGATCCTGGACAGCTCGGGGAGCTGGTTGATGAACGCCTCGATGCGCTTCTGGCGCTGCCAGTTGAGGAAGGTGTTGCCCGCCCACAGTGCGACGAGGCCGGCGACCGGGCCGAAGAACGGTGCCAGCGCGGCCGATGCGACCAGCCAGAGCGCGACGACGCCCCCGACGACGTACACCGCGAACTCGCCCGCCGTCAGATCGAGGCCGGTCGCGGCCAGCCGCAGCTGGAGCCGTTTGCCGAAGGCCGTCCCGCGCAGTCTCCGGTCGACCCCGCCGAAGCGGCGCACGCGCAGCCCTTCGGGGGGCGGCCCGCTGTGCGAGAGCCGGTCGACCAGGGCTTCGCGCTGGGCCCTCCCCCTGGCGTACACATGGATACCGGTGACGGCGAGCACACCGCAGAGCAGCGTGCCGCCGATCGCCAGCAGAGCGGTGTCGGTCATGGTGCTGCCCTACCTCGCCTCTCTCGTGTTGAGCGGGTCGACGCCCTGCACCACGCCGAACGCGGGCGGCAGCGCCTCGTTCGCGAGGTACAGCCGCTCCGCGATCCCGCGCGGCAGCGGCAGATGTTCGAACTGGCCGTGCACCACCCGGTCGGCGTTCATCGGCCGGGCGCGGAAGCGGGAGACGGTGGCGAGCCGGAAGCTCTCCCGTCCGTGGCTGACGAGGAGCACCAGCTCGCTGACCTTGCGGGAGCCGTCGGCGTGCCGGGTGAGCTGGACGATGACGTCGACGGCGCTGTTGATCTGGTCGCGCAGCGCCTCGAAGGGGATCTCCACCTCGGACATGGACCCCAGGGTCTGCAGCCGCATCAGCGCGTCCTCGGCGCTGTTGGAGTGCACGGTGGCGAGCGAGCCGTCGTGCCCGGTCGACATCGCCTGGAGCATGTCGAGGGTCTCGCCGCCGCGCACCTCGCCGACGATGATCCGGTCGGGGCGCATCCGCAGCGAGTTGCGTACGAGGTCGCGGATGGTGATCCTGCCGTTGCCCTCGACGTTGGCCGGCCGGGTCTCCAGGCGTACGACATGGGCCTGCTGGAGCTGGAGTTCGGCCGCGTCCTCGACGGTGATGATGCGCTCGTGCTCCGGGATGAGGCCGGAGAGCGCGTTGAGCAGGGTGGTCTTCCCCGAGCCCGTGCCGCCGGAGACGATCACGTTGAAGCGGGCCCTGACGAAGGCGGAGAGGAGCAGCAGCATCTGCTCGTCCAGCGTGCCGAGCGCGATGAGCTCCTGGAGGCGGTACGCGCGGGGGAAGCGGCGGATGGTGAGGGTGGGGCCGGTCAGCGAGAGCGGCGGGATGATGACGTTGACGCGTTCGCCGGACGGCAGGCGGGCGTCGACCATCGGATTGGACTCGTCCACGCGGCGGTTGACGGTCGACACGATGCGTTCGATGGTCTGCATCAGCTGCTCGGTCGACGCGAAGCGCATCGGGAGCTGCTCGACGCGTCCGGCCCGCTCCACGAAGATCGCGTCGGGCCCGTTGACCATGATCTCGGTGATGGAGGCGTCCTCCAGGAGCGGTTCCAGCACACCGAGACCGAGCGCTTCGTCCACGACCCGGCGGATCAGCTGGGAGCGCTCGGCGGTGGAGAGCACGGGGCCCTCCCGGCTGATGATGTGGCCGAGCACCCGCTCCAGTCTGGCGCGCCGGTCGGCGGCGGCCAGCGAGGACATCTCGGCGAGGTCGATCTCCTCCAGGAGCTTCGCCCGGTAGACGGCGACCTGGTGGCCGTCCTCGCGGCCGCCGCCGTGCTCCTCGGGGGTGGCGATGCGGGACCGCAGGCTCATGGTGCCTCCCTCGCGCTCCGGGGTGCGGCGCTCCCGGGTGCGGCGCTCCGGTCCGTGGTGTCGTTCGGCATGGCGACGGTGCGGTGGACCGGGCCGAAGAGGTGGATGCCCGGCAGGACGGACGGGACGGTGATGGTGGCGGTCGCGCGTACGGTGTCGCCGCCGCCGACCGCGACGTGGGTGTTGCCCTGGAGCCAGCCGGACACGGCGTCCTGTCCGGCGGCGGCCCCCGCGCCGGCGTCCAGCGCTTCGGTACGGGCGGCGGCCCGGGCCGCGGTGCCGGCCTGGTTGGCGGTGTAGCCGACGATGCCGAGCTGGATGGCTGCCATGCCGATGAAGAGGAGGAGGGGGAGCATGCCGGTGAATTCGAGGATGGCCGTGCCACGGTCGTCGTGGCGGGGGAGATTGCGGACCGGGGTCGGGGGCGGAGCCACGTGAAAGAGTCGCCGCCTCATCTTCCGTCCCCCTCAAGCGCAGCCCCCGCGCTCCCGTCCACCGACCAGGGAAAGTTCCCGGCCCCCGGAAAGAGCACCGGGGTGCGCAGATGGACTGTCGCCTTCATCAGGTCCCCCGCCGCACCGCAGTCGACCCGGGCCGCGCCCCGCCAGTTGGCCGGCAGACGTTTCAGGCCCGCCTCCCGGCAGCCCGCCGTCGTGCCGTCCACCGCGTACGAGGCCGTGGCCGCCCGCGCCGCCTCGTCCGCCGCGTTGCCCGCCAGGGAGAACGTGTAGCCCCACAGCACGCACTGCCACATCGCCACCAGGACGAAGGCGATCAGCGGGGCCATCCCGGCGAACTCGACCAGGGCCGAGCCCCGGTCGCTGTCGAGGCGACCGGCCCGGCCGCGCAGCAGGCCGGTACGGGCGCCCCTGCCGTGGGAGGCCGGCGCGGGCGCCTTCACCAGGCCGAGTTCCCCGGCCAGGGCCCACATCGCCTGCTTGACCGTGGAACGGCTGTCCAGGTCCTGCATCCGGCCCGCGTCCACCGCGGCCTGGAGTTCCTTGAACCCGGCCGGGATCGCGGCACGTGCCGCCTTCGTACCCGTGATCCGCTCGACCAGCGGCGGCTGGATCTCGGCGCTCCTGGTGGCCCGGTTGACGACGGTGACCGTCTCCTCCGCCTTGCGGACCTGGAGCCGGTCCCACATCCGCACCATCCGCTTGGCCGCCCGCACGGCCACCACGTCGGGGGTGACCAGGAGCAGTGCGTGGTCGGCCATTTCGACCGCGGCGGCGTTGGCACCGGTCAGCTGGGTGCCGCAGTCCACGACCACGATCTCGTACCGGTTGCGCAGGGCGCCGATCGCCTGCCGGGCCACCCGGTCGGTGACCTCCTCGCCGCGCTCACCGTCGCCCGGCGCGAGGAGCAGCCCGACACCGGTCGGGTGCGCGTACACCGCGTCCTGGATGACCCGGGGCGAGATGTCCGCGATGCCCGCCAGGTCCGCGATGGAGCGGCGGAACTGTACGTCGAGATACGAGGCCACGTCACCGGACTGCAGGTCGAGGTCGACCAGGGCGACGGATCTCCCGGACGCCCTTGCGGCCAGCGCCAGTTGGACCGCCGTGACGGTGGCGCCGACCCCGCCCTTGGCCCCGGTGACCGTGACGACCGTGCCGCCGGGGCCCGCCGCCGGGTCGGGGCCGCCGCCGAGATGACGGCGTACGCCGGTGGACCAGGAGGCCGCGTTCTGCACCCGGGCCGCCAGCTCCTCGTAACCGAGCGGCAGTCCGACGAGACCGCGGGCGCCCGCGTCCATCGCCGATGTGTAGAGCAGCGGGCTGATGTCGGCGGTGATGAGGACGACGCCGACGGCGGGGAAGCGCAGCGCGACCTCCCGGATCAGCTCCAGCGCGGGCGCCGGGCCGATCCGTTCGTGGACGAGGACGACCTCGGGCAGCTCGTCGAGCGAATCGGCTGCCAGCCGGGCGAGCAGGTCGAGCAGCGAGGTCGAGTCGGCGACCGGCGGGAAGGGTTCGGCGTCGGGGAGCTGGCTGAGCAGGGTGAGCACCGCGCGCGCCGCGTCCGGGTCACCGGCCACCGGGAGGATGCGTGTCGTCATCTGTCCCTCACTTGTCGCCGTCGAGGGTGTAGGTACGGTCGCGCTGCGGGACGTCCGCGCTGCCGCCGGCCGCGACGAGCGCCAGCCGGACATGGGTCGCGAACGACTCGGCGTACGCGACACGCTGGGCGTCGAGCGTCTTGAGCGCGAAGGTGATCGGGACGGCGTCGGTGGCCTGCCGGGTGCGGTCGCTCTCGTTCTGGTCCGGGTCGAGGGCGGTGAGCTTGCCGACGTCCACGACGCGGGCACCGGAGACGATCACCTTGGAGGTGTCGGGGACGCCCTTGTCGTCGCCCTTGAAGGTCGCGTAGATGTTGACGCTGGAGCCCGGCGTGATCTTGCCCGCCACCCCGGTGGACGCGTCGATCATGATCGCGATCTCCTGCTCGCCCGCGGTGAGTTCGGGCTGCCGGACGATCATGTCGCTCTGCAGCAGCGAGCCCTTGCGCAGCTGGGTGACGGCGATCTTGCCGCGCACCTGGGCCAGATCGGTCACGGCGTTCGCGGAGAGCCAGCGCCGCGGCATCCGGGTCTCCTCGAAGTCGCCCGGGGTGAGCTGTTTGTACGGGGCTATGTCGTCGCGTACGCGGTACGCGGTGACCTCGGGTCCGACTTTTTCGTTCACGTCGCGGATGACCGAGAGCACGCCGATGATCGCGGCGACGGCACACACGGCCGACAGGATCAGCAGGACGACGCCGCGGCGCTGGCGGGAGTTCACTGGGCGGGCAACCTCTCGAGCTGGGCGTGCGGATCGGCGAAGGGCGCGGAGCAGAACCCGCAGCGGTCTCCGATGAGTTCGAGCCCGCACCAGCGGCACAGCTCACGGCGCACGGAGGAGACCAGCTGGTGCAGGACGGACAGCTCGGGGATGGCGGCGGCGAACTCCACCAGCCGGGGTGTGGCCCACCAGCCGGCCGACTCGGCGGGCAGCGCGGTCTCCAGATGGCCCTGCACCTGCCAGGCCGGGGCGAGCACGGTGGTCACCCAGTCGGACTGGAGCTGCCCCCTGGCGACGAGCAGCCGGGTCGCGAACGACGGCCCTTCGAGCAGGCCCGGTTCGGTGCCGGTCACCTTGGCCAGCTGCGGCGCAGGCGAGGCGAGTACGGCGAACTGGGAGCCGGGCATCCAGGATCTGGCGTGCGCCGTGAGGGAGACCGGTACGTGGTCGAGCCGGGTGACCGTCGGCAGCAGCGCGCCCGCGTAGATGTAGTGGGCGAGCAGCCGGGCGGCGGAGGCGAGCACACCGGGGCTGAAGTCGCAGACGGAGAGCTGGCGCAGCTGGCGGGCGAGCACCGCGACGCCGAGCGGCGGCAGTTCGACGGGCAGCAGGGCGATGCGGTCGCTCTCCAGGACCGAGCGGACGGCGTGCAGCCGCTGGACGTACGCGGCGGGCAGCGCGGCCGCATAGGGCACGACGACGTATCCGTGCTGTTCGAGGAGGGCGTGCAGCTCCGTGATGGAGGCTTCGAACGACTGCGCCGACGGCGGCTGGAGCACGGCGGCGAGCGGGGTGTGCCGGTCGGACGGCGGCAGCGCGAGATCGCCGCTGGTGACAGCTATGGCGGTCGGCACGTCGTGGTCCCCCGTTCACAGCGGGTTGCTCCTGCCTCAGCACTGTATCCAGGGGGCACGCCGGAAGAACCACAACTGCCCAAGATTCATTGGATCTTGGCTGATGAGTGCCGATGAGCACGGGCCGCGAGAGGCGGAGAAACGGTGGAGAGCGCGGCCCGTCCTGACAGATCCCTTGACATTGCAATTGGTCTGGACCAGCTTGGTGGCATTCGGCGGTGGCCACCGTTCGGCACCTCAGCTCTTCCCTGCGTCTCAGCTCTTCCCCGTATCCCAGCCGCCACCCCCCACATCTGGAGGCCGTACGTGACATCCGCACGATCCACCCGAGCCTGGCTGGGCGGCGCCGTAGCCGTCCTCGCGGCCGCGGCCCTCTCCCTCGCCGGGACGACGGCCCAGGCCGCCGGCAACACAGCCCCCACAGCGTCCAGGACCACCGCGGCCGCCACCGTGCACACGGCCGCGCCGCCCGCCCACGCGGTCACGGGCTACTGGCAGAACTTCAACAACGGCGCCGCCGTCCAGAAGCTCAGCGACGTACCGGACGACTACGACATCATCGCGGTCGCCTTCGCCGACACCGGCAGCTCGCCGGGCGCCGTCACCTTCAATCTGGACTCGGCCGGGCTCGGCGGCTACACCGCCGACCAGTTCAAGGCCGACATCAAGGCCAAGCAGGCCGCGGGCAAGTCCGTCGTCATCTCCATCGGCGGCCAGAACGGCACGGTCTCGGTGAGCGACTCGGCGTCGGCGGACAACTTCGCCAACTCCGTCTACTCACTGATGCAGGAGTACGGCTTCGACGGCGTCGACATCGACCTGGAGAACGGCGTCAACTCCACGTATATGTCCCAGGCCCTCAAGTCACTGTCGGCGAAGGCCGGTTCGGGCCTGGTCATCACCATGGCCCCGCAGACCATCGACATGCAGTCGACGTCGGCCGAGTACTTCAAGACGGCGCTCGCCATCAAGGACATCCTGACCGTCGTCAACATGCAGTACTACAACAGCGGATCCATGCTGGGCTGCGACGGCAAGGTCTACTCCCAGGGCACGGTGGACTTCCTCACCGCGCTCGCCTGCATCCAGCTGGAGGGCGGCCTCGACCCCTCGCAGGTCGGCCTCGGTGTCCCGGCGTCGTCGAGCGCGGCGGGCAGCGGCTATGTCGCGCCGAGCGTCGTCAACGACGCACTCGACTGCCTCACCAAGGGCAGCAACTGCGGCTCCTTCAAGCCCTCGAAGACCTACCCGGGTCTGCGCGGCGCGATGACCTGGTCGACCAACTGGGACGCCACGGCCGGAAACGCCTGGTCCGGCGCGGTCGGACCGCACGTCCACAGCCTGTAGCCGCACCGGTACCAACACCGGCACCCAGCTCGGCAGCGCCGCCGCTCCCCCGGTGGCGCTGCCGCCGTGCGTACCGGGCCGGGTGGCTACTGCGGACGGCCCCCGAGGTAGTACCCCAGCACCGGGGCCAGCTCGGCGAACCACTGCTGGAGCGCCGCGCCACTGCGGGCCTCCACCGCGCACTCGTAGAACGCGCCGTCGGCCAGCACCACCGCCACCATGAGCGTGGTGCCTCCGAAGGATCCCTTGTACGGCACCGAACGGATCTGGCTCCAGCCGAAGTCGGCGGTCCGCCCGTCCAGTTCGAACGAGACCCCCTGGCTGTCGACCACGACGGCGTTCCGCCGGTCCGCGGCCAGGAAGTCGGGCCCGCCGGCGAAGTCTCCGGAGGGCGCGGGGCCCGCGGGCTGCTGCACCGGAGAAGGCACCGGAGGGGACGCCGGAGCGTACAGCGGGGGCGGCGGCCCGAACCCCTGCTGCGGCGGGGGCTGCTGCGGCTGCGGTGAACAGGGCTGCGGCGGATAGGCGGGGTACGGTCCCGGCGACGCGCCGCCCTGCTGCCCGGTCCATGCCATGTGCGGGCCCTCCTGCTCTCGGTTCACCGCCCAGTATGACCGGAGCGTATGACCGGAGCGCCGGAACGCACGGAGGCGCCCGCCGGTTCCCCGGCGGGCGCCTCCCCTGATCGGACCGGACGGCCCCTACGGCCCGGACAGCCCCTACGGCTTGGGCAGGGTGCAGCCCGAGCGGCTCAGGTCGATCTTGTTGCCGGTGCCGACGCACGGCACGATCCCGTAGGTCTCCTCGGCGTAGTTGATGCCCTTGTGGACGGTGACGTTGCCGGACTCGTCCACCTCGCACGGGTTGTTCTCCGTGCAGCGCTCGCCGTCCTCATTGCCCGTGTTGTTGACGGCGACGACCTTGCCGGTCGAGGTGTCTATCACCGGCGACCCCGAGGTACCGCCGATGGTGTCGCAGGCGGAGGTGTAGCGGAGCGAGTCCTTCCAGGTCCAGTCGCCCTCCTTGAGGCGGTAGACGAAACCGTCCACGTCGCAGCTGTAGATCTTCTTCCAGTAGCCGGAGACCACACTGATCGCGGTCCCCTGCGCCGGGTGGTCCGCGTTGAGCTCCAGCGCCGAGATGCCGTACTTGCTCTGGATCTGCGCGTAGGTGGAGGAGAGCTCGTACAGCGAGATGTCCGTGTCGGTCATCGTCGCGTAGGCCACCTTGTCGGCCTTGAGCGTGGCGACCGAACTGCCCGCGGCATTGAGCAGCGAGAAGGTACGGCTGGACGGCTGGTCGGTGATGACCTCACCGGGCGCCGGGAAGCCGGCCTCCAGGCAGTGGCCGTTGGAGAGCACCAGCGCGGGATCGTCCGGCTGCGAGTCCGGCACGCGGACGACGGAGCCCGAGCAGTTGCTCAGCGCCACCGTTCCCGCGAAGTCGGCTGCTTTGGCCGCGGGACGGCTGGTGGCCGCCACCGCGGGTGTCGCTGCCGCACCCATGAGGAAAAGAGCGAGCAGTGCGCCGACGAGAGGCTTCTTCATGTGGGGGGTCCCCTCTGTGACCGAAGTTCTTCCGGTTTGACATGCGCATTCTTAACGCAAGAGGGGGTGCCGGGGAAGGGCACACCGCCGGTGACCGGCCGTCGCGGCTCGCTCGGCCCGACCCAGCCCGACCCAACCTGACTCGGCCCGACCCAGCCCGACTCGGCCTGCCCCAGCCCGACTCAGCCGGCGAAGCGGGCCATCCACGCCTCGACCTCGTCCGCCGACCGCGGCAGTCCGTCCGACAGGTTCTCGTTGCCGTCATCCGTGACGACCAGGTCGTCCTCGATACGGACACCGATGCCGCGCCACTCCTCGGGCACGGTGAGGTCGTCCGGCTGGAAGTACAGGCCGGGCTCGACGGTGAGCACCATGCCCGGCTCCAGTACGCCGCCGACGTATCCCTCCTGCCTGGCCTGCGCGCAGTCGTGGACGTCGAGGCCGAGCATGTGACCCGTACCGGCCATGGTGAAACGGCGCTGGAGACCGAGTTCGTACGCGCGGTCGGCGGGGCCTTCGATGAAGCCCCACTCGACCAGCCGGGCCGCCAGATGACGCTGGGACGCCTCGTGGAAGTCGCGGTAGGCGGCGCCCGGCCTGACGGCGGCCATGCCCGCCTCCTGGGCCTCGTACACCGCGTCGTAGACCGTGCGCTGCACGGGCGTGAAGGTCCCGTTGATGGGCAGCGTGCGCGTGACGTCGGCCGTGTAGAGGGTGTTCGTCTCGACGCCCGCGTCGAGCAGGAGCAGGTCGCCGGGGCGCACCGGACCGTCGTTGTGCGTCCAGTGCATGATCGTGGCGTGCTCGCCCGCGGCACAGATCGAGCCGTAGCCGACGGCGTTGCCCTCCAGGCGCGCACGGCGGAAGAACGTGCCCTCGATCCACCGCTCGGACGACGCGACCGCCGTGGAGAGTTCACCGACCACATCGGTGAATCCGCGCACGGTGGAGTCCACGGCCTTGCGGAGCTCGGCGATCTCCCACGGGTCCTTGACGAGGCGGAGATCGCTGAGCGCCTCGTCAAGGCCGGCGTCGCGCTCCTCGTCGGTGGTCACGGCGGCCGTCAGGGCCGGGTCGACGCCGCGGACGATCCGGGTCGGCACCGCGGGGGCGGCGGCCAGGTCCGCGGCGGCCGTGCGGATGTCGCGGCACTCCAGGCCGAGCACGAGCTCCGACTCGGCGAGTGAGCGCCGCCGGCCCATCCACAGCTCCGCCGTGGGGCCGGTCCAGAACTCGTTGTTGTCCCTGCTGTCGCGCGGCAGCTGGTAGCAGTAGGCGTCGTGGCCGCCGTCCGCGCGGGGTTCCAGGACGAGCGCGCCGTCGCGGACCTGGTCCCCGGTCATGTGCACATAGCCCGAGTACGGCCGGAAGGGGTAAGTGTCGTCGTTCGAGCGGACCTTGAGGTTCCCGGAGGGGATCACGAGGCGCTCGCCCGGGAAGCGCGCGGAGAGCGCCGCGCGGCGGCGGGCCGCGTGCGGGGACTGCTCGGCGAGCGTCAGGTCGTGCCGCTCGGTGTCCGCCCAGCCCGTCCGCATCAGAGCGGACAGCTCGTCGGAGATCCTCGGGTAGAGACTGTTCCTTCGGCCTTCTGCCACGGTCGTGCACCTTCCTCTTCGCTCTCGACGGGCGCCTCGCCGCCCATCGGTCGCCGGCGGCTCCCGGACGGTAGCCCGCACCCCGCCCGCCCGGGGCCCAGGAGCGCCACTGGCACAGATCGGCCAGGCACCCCGGCGGGAGCCGCCGATAATGGGGCATATGACGAACGTGAAGCTCGGCGATGCCCTGCGGCTCCTGGGAATCGATCACGCGGCGGTCCGGATCTATCTGGCCCTGCTCGACCTGGCCCCGGCGCCGCTGAGTGCCGTCGGCGCCGCCGCCGGCCTGGACGGCGCGGAGCTGACCACGGCGTACGCCGCGCTGGTCGACGCCGGTCTGGCCAGTGCCGCCGAGTCGGGCGGGGACATGGTGGCCCCGGTCCCGCCGGCCGCGGGTCTGGAGATCCTCGCCCGGCACCGGGCGGCCGAGGTCGAGGAGTCGCGCATCAGCGTCGGGGGCGCGTTCGACTCGTTCCGGCGTCAGCGGCTCGCCGCGTACAACGACCATCTGGTCGAGGTCGTGACCGGCGATGCCGTCGGCCCCAGGATTCGCCAGGCGTGGGCGAGCGCCCGCGACCAGATCCGGCAGTTCGAGTCACCGCCGTACTTCCCGCTGACCGGCGCCACCGACGACGCGCTGGCCACGCTGGCCCGCGGTGTGACGCAGCGTGTCGTGTACTCGCGGGCGTCACTGGAGCATCCGGGCCATCTCAAGGAGGTCGTCGAGCCGTGCGTCAGGGCGGGCGAGCAGGCACGGGTACTGCCGTCGGTGCCGGTCAAGCTCGTGATCATCGACGAGGCGTACGCGCTCGTGTCGTTGTCGATCAAAGAGGCCGACGTGCACAACACGATGCTGGTCGTGCAGCCGTGCGGTCTGCTCTCGGCGCTCATGGCCCTGTTCGAGCAGTCCTGGCGGAACGCCCTGCCGTTCCACGGCCGCACCACCCACCCCGGCGGCCTGCCACCCGCCGACCGCCGTCTGCTGTGGCTCCTCGCGGGCGGCGCGGGCGACGACGTCATCGCCCGCGAGCTGGGCATCAGCCGCCGCACGCTGTTCCGCAGGCTGCAGATCCTGATGGCCCGGCTGGGCGCGGCGAACCGCTTCCAAATGGCCTTGCAGGCACAGCGCTCCGGATGGCTGTGACCGGGCGTGGGCGAAACGGGCCCACGGAGCGGTGGACCGGCGTCAGTGAGCACCGTCAGTAAACCTCCACACCGAATGCGCAGGCCGGTCACGGTGTCCCGGGAACAGGCACGAACCGGATAATCGCCCTTGGTCATCAATACAGGGGTGTCCATTTTGCTGAAATTCGCAGTGCCCTTTTCCCCACGGAGCTGTGGAGCAAGTGAAGGCGCTGTCCCGGCCCGGTGAACGGACCTGCACCCGGCCGCAATTCCACCGCCCCGCAATGCCTGACCGGGCAGCTTCCGAGTGGATGTACGAGGCGTCATCGTGCTTTGATCCTCCGCACCGCGGGAGTTGCACCACTGATTCCCGCCCGCTCGCATTACCAAGAGAAGGGCCCGCTCAGATCATGAACACCACTCCCCAGGTCGAGACCCTCGAAATTTCCGACGCCGACCTCGACAACGTCTCCGGCGGTCTCGTCGGCGGCCTCGTCAGCAGCGTGACCGGCACGGCCGACTCCGTCGCCCCGGTCTCCGGCCTCGTCGGCACCGTCACCGGCACGGTCGAGGGCCTGACCGGTGTCAACACCGGCGCCGTCACCGGCCTCATCGCCGGCGCCTGAGCCACAGCTCCACACAGGCCCCGGAACCTTCCCCAGGGTTCCGGGGCCTGACGGCGCTGTCAGGGCCTGTCGCCCCGCCGGCTCCGCAACGTAAGGGAAGAACGCCGTGCAGTTCCGCCAACAGGCCCTGTCCAAGCTGCAGTCGCCCGAGGAACTCGACCTTCCCGTGCGCCTCGCCCGGCCGCAGGGCCTGCTCGCCCTGGTGGTGACGGTCGTCGTGATGGCCGCCGCCGCCGTGTGGGCGGTGACCGGATCGGTGGCGTCCACGCTGCGCGCACCCGGCGTCCTCACGCACGCGCAGGGCAGTTACGTCCTCCAGAGCCCCGTCACCGGTCAGATCACGGGTGTGCTCGCCAAGGAGGGGCAGCGGCTGGCCGCCGACGCACCCGTCCTCAAGGTCCGTACGGCGCACGGCGACCGGCTCGTCCGCACCATCGACGCGGGCCGGGTGACCACACTCGACGCCGGGATCGGCGCGGTCGTCACCACCGGCGCCGATGTCGCCACCGTCGAGAAGACCCGCAGCGCCAAGGACCCCCTGCTCGCCCTGGTGTACGTCCCGGCGGACAGGGCTGCGACCGTGCCGGTCGGCGCGGATGTCGACCTCACCGTCCAGTCGGCGCCCGCCCAGCAGTACGGGATGCTGCGCGGCCGCGTGCAGCAGGTCGGACGCGGTGCGCAGACCCCGCAGCAGATAGCCGCCTTCCTCGGTGACAAGGAGCTGGCCGGCCAGTTCACGAAGAGCGGCCCGGCCGTCGCGGTCCTCGTCAGGCTGGTCGCGTCGTCCGCCACCACGTCGGGTTACGCGTGGACGTCAGCGGGCGGACCGCCGTACGCACTCGACTCCATGACCCCGGCCTCCGGCGCCGTGCACCTCGCCGAGCAGCGCCCGATCGATTGGCTGCTTCCGTGAGCCCCTCCCCCGCCGCCCAGCAGAAGCTGCCCCCGGCCGGCCACGGCCGCCGCAGGGCACGCCCCGCGCCCCGGCCGCGGATACGCCACCGGCGGGTCCGCACCCCCACGGTCCTCCAGATGGAGGCCGTCGAGTGCGGCGCCGCCGCGCTGGCCATGGTGCTGGCCCACCACGGCAGGCACGTCCCCCTCGAAGAGCTCCGTATCGCCTGCGGTGTCTCGCGCGACGGCTCACGGGCCAGCAACCTCCTGAAGGCCGCGCGCCGTTACGGCATGACCGCCAAGGGCATGCAGATGGAGCCGGCCGCGCTGGCCGAGGTCAAGGCGCCCGCGATCCTCTTCTGGGAGTTCAACCACTACGTCGTCCACGACGGCATGGGCCGGCGCTTCGGGCGGCGCGGTGTCCACATCAACGACCCGGACAAGGGCCGCAGGTTCGTGCCCGCCGAGGAGTTCGACAGCAGCTTCACCGGTGTCGTCCTGGTCCTCGAACCGGGCGACGGCTTCCACCCGGGCGGCCGCAGGCCGGGCGTCCTGCGGGCGCTGCCCGCGCGCCTGCGCGGCACCACGGGCACCATGCTCGCCGCGCTCATCGCCAGCCTGCTCCTGGTCGCGACGGGCGCGGCGCTGCCCGCGCTCAGCCGCACGTACATCGACATGTTCCTGATCGGCGACCAGACCTCGCTGCTCGGTGCCCTGTTCGCTTCGATGGCCACGATGGTGGGGCTCACCGCCGTCCTCACCTGGCTCCAGCAGGCGAACCTGCTGCGCGGGCGCATCATCTCGTCGACGCTCAGCAGCGCGCGCTTCCTGGGCCATCTGCTGCGGCTGCCCGTGACGTTCTTCGCGCAGCGCAGCCCGGCGGACCTGGTGCAGCGCCTCCAGTCGAACGACGCGGTCGCCGAGACCCTCGCCCGCGATCTGACCGCCGCCGGGGTCGACGGTGTGGTGGTGCTGCTGTACGCGGCGCTGCTGTGGACGTACGACCCACAGCTGACGCTCGTCGGTGTCGGCATCGCGCTCGGCAATGTCGTCGCGATGCGGATCGTGGTCCGGCTGCGCGCCACCCGTACGCAGAAGCTGCGCGCGGACACGGCCCGGCTCACCAACACCTCGTACACGGGCCTTCAGCTGATCGAGACGATGAAGGCGACGGGCGGCGAGAACGGCTACTTCCGGCGCTGGGCCGGGCAGCACGCCACCACTCTTGAGGAGCAGCAGCGCCTCGGGGTGCCGAGCGCGTGGCTGGGCGTCGTGGCACCGACCCTGGCGACGCTGAACAGCGCGCTGATCCTGTGGATCGGCGGGCTGCGCGCGGTCGACGGGCATCTGTCGGTGGGGCTCCTGGTGGCGTTCCAGGCGCTCGTGGTCCGCTTCACCGCGCCGATCACCCGGCTCAACGGTGTGGCGGGCCGAATCCAGGACTTCGCCGCCGATGTGACGCGGCTGAAGGACGTCGAGAGCTTCCCCGCGGACGCCGTGTACACCCGCGCGGACAACGCGCCCTCGGGCGGCGCCGGTTCCGGCGACGGACGCTCGGGCGACGGGCGCCCCGACGGCGGACACTCGGGCGACGGGCGCTCCGACGACTACCGCGCCGGGCCGCCGGCCGCGAGCACCCGCCGTCTCAAGGGACACGTCACCCTCGACGCCATCACGTTCGGCTACAGCCCGCTCGACAAGCCCCTCCTCACCGGCTTCTCACTGGCCGTGGGACCCGGACAGCAGGTCGCCCTCGTGGGCGGCTCGGGCAGCGGCAAGTCGACGGTCTCCCGGCTGATCTCAGGTCTGTACACACCCTGGGAGGGCACGATCCGCATCGACGGGCAGCGTCTCGACGACATCCCGCGGGGCGCGCTGACCGCGTCGGTGTCCTTCGTCGACCAGGAGGTGTTCCTCTTCGAGGGCACGGTCCGTGACAACGTCGCCCTCTGGGACCCGTCGATCCCGGACGAGGCGGTCGTCGACGCGCTCAGGGACGCGGCGCTGTACGACGTCGTGGCGCGCAGGCCGGGCGGTATCCACGGCCGGGTCGAGCAGGACGGGCGGAACTTCTCCGGCGGGCAGCGCCAGCGGCTCGAAGTGGCGCGGGCCCTGGTCAGGCGGCCGAGCGTCCTCGTGCTCGACGAGGTGACCAGCGCCCTGGACGCCGAGACCGAGCACGTCATCATCGACAATCTGCGGCGCCGCGGCTGCGCCTGCGTGGTCATCGCCCACCGCCTCAGCACGGTCCGCGACAGCGACGAGATCGTGGTCCTCGACCACGGCCAGGTCGTGGAGCGCGGCCGCCACGAGGAGCTGGTCGCCGCCGGAGGGCCGTACGCCGAACTGGTCAGGGAGCACTGACGTGACGCACACCCACCCGGAGCACGCCGCGGGCGACCAGGTGACCGCCGCGTTCGGCTCGCTCGGCGCGCCGGTGGACTGCACCGGTCTGCGCAGCCTGTCCCTCGACGGGCCCCAGGTGCTCTGGCTCGTCGTCGGGGGCGCGCTCGACCTGTTCGCGGTGGACGCCGCCGCACAGGGGCACTGGCACTTCCTGGGCCGGCTGGAGTCGGGGACGCTGCTCCTCGGTCCGGTCGACGGCCCGCAGCACACCCTGGTGGGGCGGCCGCTGCGGGGGTGCGCGCTGCGCCGTATCGCGCTGCGGGAGCTGCAGCGGCCCGACTACGGCGACGACGCGTGGGCGTACGACCAGCAGTACCTCAGCCAGTACGACACCCAGGACTCGGCCCTGAGCCTGCTGGAGCACGCCTTCGCGCTGGGGGTGGGCCGCAGCCAGCGGGTGCTGTTCGAGGCCCCGCTCGACGGCAGGACGGCCGGCGACGACACGGCGGGCGGGCCCACCGACGGCCCGGCCGACGGCCGTGTCGGCGGCTCCGTCGGCTCCGTCGGCGGCTCCGTCGGCTCCGTGAACGACGACGACGTCCTGTGGCTGCCGGTCATGCCGGGCAGTGTGCAGTACGGGGCGTCGTACAGCGCGGACGCGGCCGGTGACCTGCTGGTCGACGGGGCGATGTGGCAGCGCATGGTCAATCAGCAGTTCCGGCTGCTCTCGGCACTCGACCGGTGGATCGAGCGGCTGGAGAGTGCGCACGAGACCCGCACGGCGGCCGGTATCAAGGCGGGCGAGACCGTACGCGAGAACGCCGACCGGACCCTGATCGCGTCGATCGGCCGCCAGGGCAGGGGGAGTTCGCGGCGCACGCCGTCCGGGAGCGGTGACGACACGACGTACGCCGCGTGCAAGCTGGTCGCCGAAGCGGCCGGGATCACGCTCACCGGGCCCGCCAGGGGCGGCGCCGTGAGCGAGCGGACCGACCCGGTCGAGCAGATCACGGTCGCCTCGCGGATCCGCAGCCGCGGCGTCCGCCTCGACGGGCGCTGGTGGCGCGAGAACACCGGGCCGCTGGTGGGCCACCGGGCCGCGTCCGGCGCCCCGGTCGCGCTCCTGTGGCGGCGCGGCGGGTACGAGGCGGTGCACCCCACCAGCGGGCGGCGCACCCGGATCGGCGAGGACAACGCGGAGGAGTTCGAACCGCGGGCCGTGATGCTGTACCGGCCGCTGCCCGACCGGCCGCTCGGCCCGCTGCGGCTGCTGCGGTTCAGTGCGCGCGGCACCCGGGCCGACGTACGGAACCTGCTCGGGGCCGGGCTGGTGACGGTGGTGATCGGCGCCCTGGTGCCGGTCGCGACCGGGCGGGTACTCGGCGATTACGTACCGAACGCCGAGTCGGACCTGATCGTCCAGGTCTCGCTCGCGGTGATGGTGACGAGCATCGTGTCGGCGGCGTTCATGCTGCTGCAGAACCTGACGATCCTGCGGATGGAGGGCCGGATCGAGGGCACCCTGCAACCGGCCGTGTGGGACCGGCTGCTGCGGCTGCCGACCCGCTTCTTCGCGTCGCGCTCCACGGGCGAGCTGGCCAGTGCGGCCATGGGTATCAGCTCGATCCGCCGGCTTCTGTCCGGGGTGGGGCCCGTGGTGGTGCAGTCGGGCACCGTCGGCGTGATGAACCTCGTCCTGCTGCTCTGTTACAGCGTGCCCCTCGCCCTGGCGGCCCTCGGCATGCTGGCCGTGATCGCCGCCGTCTTCCTCACGCTCGGGCTGCTTGAGCTGCGCTGGCAGCGGCGGCTCGTGGTGCTCGGCAACAAGCTCAACAACCAGGCGTTCCAGACGCTGCGCGGCCTGCCGAAGCTGCGTGTCGCGGGCGCGGAGAGCTTCGCGTACGCCGCGTGGGCCGGGGAGTTCGCGCGCAGCAGGGAGCTCCAGCGGCGCGCGGGGCGCATCAAGAACCTGACCACGGTCCTCAACTCCGTCTATCTGCCGCTCTGTTCACTCGTGATGTTCATGCTGCTCGCGGGCCCGGCGCGGGGCAGCATGTCGGCGGGCGACTTCCTCACGTTCAGCACCGCGGTGACGATGCTGCTCACCTCGGTCACCCAGCTCACCGGCGCGGCGCTGTCGGCGGCCGCGGTCCTGCCCATGTTCGAGCAGATCAAGCCGGTACTCGACGAGGCACCCGAGGTACGCGCCGCCAGCACCCGGCCGGGCACCCTGACGGGCGAGATCGAGGCGCGCGGGGTGTCCTTCCGGTACACGGACGACGGCCCGCTCGTCCTCGACGACGTGTCGCTCTCCATCAGTCCGGGCGAGTTCGTCGCGGTCGTCGGCCCGAGCGGCTGCGGCAAGTCGACGCTCCTGCGGCTCCTCATCGGCTTCGACCGGCCGGTCACGGGCGGTGTGCTGTACGACGGCCAGGACCTCACGGCGCTCGACCAGGCGGCGGTGCGCCGGCAGTGCGGGGTCGTCCTGCAGAACGCGCAGCCGCTGACCGGTTCGATCCTGGACTGCATCTGCGGTGCCGAGGTGTTCACGCAGGAGGAGGCGTGGGAGGCGGCGGAACTGGCGGGGCTCGCCGACGACATCAGGCGGATGCCGATGGGGCTGCACACGATGATCGCCGGCGGCGGCGCGATCTCGGGCGGCCAGCGCCAGCGCCTCATGATCGCGCAGGCGCTGATCCGCCGCCCCCGCATCCTGTTCTTCGACGAGGCCACGAGCGCGCTGGACAACGAGACCCAGCGCACCGTCATCGACAGCACACGTGCGCTGAACGCGACCCGGGTGGTCATCGCGCACCGCCTGTCGACGGTCATGGACGCGGACCGGGTGCTCGTCATGGCGGACGGCCACATAGTCCAGCAGGGCCCCCCGTCCCAGCTGCTCGCAGACACGGGCGGCCGCCTGCACGAGCTGGTACGGCGCCAGCTGGCGTAGGGGTCGGCACCCCGCGAGGGCTCCCCGGCGTCACCCCGTGTGCACCTCGGCCGACGGCCAGCCACCACCCTCGGCGAACTGGCGCCCCCAGTAGTACGGGTTGACCTCCGCGAGGGTGCGCGCCTGCCAGCCGCCCGGCTCGTCGGGAGCGGCCACCGCCACCTCGACGCCGGGCCCCCACAGGGCGAGCCGTTCCTGGCAGATCCCGCACGGCGCGAGGACGGTGAGCCGCCCGGCGATCCGGTTGACGCACACCGACGCCGTGACCCGGCGGTCCAGGGTGTACGCCTGGCAGTACGCGCCGACCTCGTGGCAGAGCGTCACGCCCGCGTTGAGGTTGTCGAAGCAGACGCTGGTGAGGATCTGACCGTCGTCGAGGTAGACGGCGGCCGCCCCGGCTTCCGCACGCCCCGGCCAGCGGCGGTCCATCTGTGCGATCGCGGCGTCCACCAGCGTCTGGTCGAGTTTCATCGGCGCATCCTGCCAGGCCGGATCGGCGTACTGAAACCCCTTTTCCGGATCGCCGCCGGGCGTGGGCGGACCGGGCCGCGCGCCGCGGTCCGGTCCGGTCACAAGGGGCTAGATGAGGCTAGATGACCAGGCTCAGCAGTGCGGCGACCACGAAGCCCGCCACCGACAGGACTGATTCCAGTACCGTCCAGGACTTCAGCGTGTCGCGTTCCGAGATGCCGAAGTACTTGGCGACCATCCAGAAGCCGCCGTCGTTGACGTGCGAGGCGAAGATCGAGCCGGCCGAGATGGCCATGATGATCAGCGCGAGGTGGGGCTGCGAGAGGTGCTGGCCGTCGACCAGCGGCAGCACGATGCCCGCCGTGGTCACGATCGCCACCGTCGCACTGCCCTGGGCCACCCGCAGCACCAGCGAGATCAGATACGCCAGCAGGATGACCGGCAGACCCACGTCGTTGAAGGTCTTGGCCAGTGCGTCCGCGATACCGCTGCCGCTGAGGACCGCGCCGAAGATGCCGCCCGCGCCGACCACCAGGAGGATGTTGCCGACCGGCTTGAGCGACGCCGTCGAGACCGCCTCCAGGGACTTGCGCGACCAGCCGCGGCGGATGCCCAGCAGGTAGTACGAGAGGAAGAGCGCGATCGTCAGGGCGACGAAGGGGTGGCCGAAGAACTCCAGGACCGAGCGGAGCGTCGAGGGGTCCAGCGCGATCGAGGAGAACGTCGCCAGCAGGATGAGGATCAGCGGGGTCCCGATGATCGCGAGGACCGTGCCCAGCGGTACCGGCTTCTCCTGCGGCTTGACGCCCTGGGCCCGCTGCTCGGCGATGACCGCGGCCTTGGCCTCGTCGGCGGCCTCGACCATGTCCTGCGGTACGGCGACGAAGAGGCGCTTGCCGATCCACGCCGCGTACACCCAGGCGGCCAGCACGGCCGGGATGCCGCAGGCGGCGCCGATCACGATGATCCAGCCCAGCGAGACGTGGAAGAGCGCGGCGGCGGCGACCGGGCCCGGGTGCGGCGGCAGGAACGCGTGGGTCATCGACAGACCCGCGAGCAGCGGCATCGCGTACAGGACGATGGACTTGCCGGACCGCTTGGCGGCCGCGTAGACGATCGGCGCGAGGACGAAGATGCCGACGTCGAAGAAGACCGGGATACCGAAGATGAGGCCGGTGAGCCCCATCGCGAGCGGGGCCCGCTTCTCGCCGAAGAGGTTCAGCAGGCGGGAGCTGAGCACCTCGGCTCCGCCCGAGACCTCAAGGATCGAGCCGAGCATCGTGCCGAGGCCGATGATGATCGCGATATGCCCGAGGATGCCGCCCATACCCGACTCGATCATCGAGACGGACGACGACTTCTGGACCGTGCCGAAGAGTTCGGTGACGGAGAGCCCGGCACCGAGGCCGACGGCTATGGAGACACCGAGCAGCGCGACGAACGGCTGGAGCCTGACCTTGATGATCAGGAAGAGCAGCAGCGCGATGCCCAGGATGGCGACGGTCAGCAGACCGGTGGTGCCCCCGACGATGGCGAGCAGTCCGCCGGTGTGGGGTGGCGGTGCGGTGGTCTCAGCGGCGAAGTACATGGGGGAACTCCGTTGTTTCCTCGGGGACTTCAGGGCGGGGGACGTCAGGGCAGGGGGAGGCAGGGAGGGGCGTCCGGGCAGGCCGGGGTACGGCACGGCGCCCCGGAAGGGGGATGGGGCGCCGTGCCGTGGTGCGGTGGTGCGGTTTCGTGGTGGTGCGGTGGAGCGGGTGGGTCAGTTGTGCGCGGTGGTGCGGTGGAGCGGCGGTGTCAGCCGAGTACGGCGAGCGCGTCGATCTCGATGAGCAGGCCGGGCGGCAGACCGACGTAGACGGTCGTACGGGCCGAGGCCGGCTGGGTCAGACCCTGCTCCTCGAAGTACGCGTTGTAGATCTCGTTCAGCTCGGCGAAGTGCGCGACGTCCGTGAGGTAGACGCGCATCATCATCACGTCGTCCCAGGTCGCGCCGCCCTCCTCCAGGATCGCCTTGACGTTGGCGAAGGTCTGGAGGGTCTGCTCGCGCAGGGTCGGGCCCGCCGGGGTGGGCGCCTGGCCGTCGACGGCCGGCAGGAAGCCGACCTGTCCTGCGACCTGGAGGATGTTGCCCTTGCGGACGCCGTGCGAGAACTTCGCGGGCGGCGTCGTGTGGGTGGCGGGGGTGAGAGCGGTCTTCTCGGTCATGCCCTTGCTTCCTTCGGGGGGTGGTGCGGGGGGACGGTCTTCGGCTGCGGTGCGGTGCCCGCGTACTCGCCGCTGATGGCGTCGGCCGTGCGGCGCACCAGCGGGAGCAGGGTGAGGAGTTCCTCTGCGGTCACGACCACATTGGGCGCCGACATCGACATGGCGGCGACAACCCGGCCGTCCACGCCCCGGATGGGGGCTCCGACGCAGTTGATGGACTCCTCGTGGCCACCGAGGTCGGTGGCCCAGCCCTGTTCGCGCACCGTGGCCAGCTCCTTGAGGAAGGCGCCGGCGTTCGGTGTCGAACGGGCCGTGTAGGTGGGGTAGTCGAGCCGCTCGGCGACGCTGCGCCGCTCCGGCTCGGGGAGGTCGGCGAGCAGCAGTTTGGCGACGGCCGCCACGGTGATCGCGACGGGCCTGCCGATCCGTGAGTACATCCGGACCGGGTAGCGGCTCTCGACCTTGTCGATGTAGAGGACCTCGTTCTCCTCGTACACCGCGAGGTGCACGGTGTGCCCGCACTCCTCGTTGAGCCGGGCCAGATGAGGGTGGGCGATCTCCCGTACGTCGAGGTTCTCGACGGCCTCCTGGGCGAGCGCGAAGAGCCGGGTGCCCAGGCGGTAGCGCTGGTCCTGCTGGCGGTAGACGAGTCCGTGCTCGTGGAGGGTACGCAGCAGCCGCAGCGCGGTCGACTTGTGGACGCCGAGGCTCTCCGAGACCTGGCCGAGGTCTGCGGGTCCCCGGGCGAGCAGCGGCAGGATGGACAGCGCGCGGTCGACGGTCTGGCTCATGGCGTACGTACCTCCTCTTCGGCGCCGGTCGCTTCGGCACCGGTCACTTCAGACGCGGTCTCGGTCCAGCCGGGGCCGATCCGAAGTGTGCCCCAGGCGGTGTCGTCGAGAGCCACGAGGCGGTCGGCCAGGTCCCGCGGCGGCGGGTCGGCCAGGTCGCCGTGGACGGTGAGGGCGGCGGCGGCCATCAGATGGCCGTGCCGGACGCGATCGCGGACCGGGAGCCCGCGGAGGGTGCCGGAGAGGAACCCGGCGGCGAAGGCGTCGCCCGCGCCGACCGGCGCCACCACATCGACGCGCAGCGCGGGGACGGTGGTGACGGTGTCGCCCTGCGGACCGTCGGCGAAGACCGTGGCCCCCGCACTCCCCCGCTTCACGACCAGCACCGCGGGCTCGGGCAGCGCGGCCCTGATCGCGGCAGCGCCCCGTACACCCCAGGCCGACTCCGCCTCGTCCTCGCCGACGAAGACCACGTCCGCCCCGCGCGCCAGCTCCAGCAGGACTCCGGGCCCCGCCTCGCCGGTGTCACGCCACAGCCCCGGCCGGAAGTTCACGTCGAAGGAGACCAGCGGGCGGCCGGGAGCGGGCGCGGTCAGTTCGCGCAGCAGGGCCAGACAGCCGGGCGAGAGCGCGGCCGTGATCCCGGAGAGGTGGAGCACCTGACCGGACCACAGGGCCGCGCGGTCCAGGACACCGGGCTCCATCGCGCTCGCGGCGGACCCGGCGCGGTAGTAGAGGACCTCGTGGTGATCGGCGTCGCGGTCGTCGGCGGTCCGGAAGTAGATCCCGGTGGGGCGGTGCGGGTCGCGCTGGACGGCCGAGGTGTCGACCCCGTACGCCGCGACGGCCCCGGTCAGATGGTCCCCGAAGCCGTCGGCGCCGACCCGGCTGATCCACCGCGCCGTGTGCCCGGCGGCCGCAAGCGCGCACGCCACATTGGACTCGGCGCCGCCGATGCCCCGGTCGAAGGAGGGGACGTCGGCGAGGCGGCCGGGCCGGGAGGGCAGGAAGGTGACCATGGACTCGCCGAGACAGACGACGTCCACTGGGGGCACTGGGGTGTGCTGGGCGGTCACGATCGCTCTCGCTCCTCGGTGATGGGCGGCCGGGGGCTCCGTTGACCCGGCGATGGCTCGGATGTTAGACAGCGGTGAGCGATATGCGCAATGAGCGTTGCACATGATGCAACGCGAACTCTCTGGGAGGTTCCATGGCGGGCGCGGCAGGCACGGCGGGCGCGGAGAACGCGGCGGACGCACGCGAGACCATCGGTGCGGAAGTCGTCGACCACCGCTTCAAGGGGCTGCCGCCCGGCGCCGACGGGCTGACCGTCGCCGAACTGGCCGCCGAGCGCCGGAACCTGTTCACCGGCGGCTTCACCACCCCCGTGCTCGCGCTCTCGGCCGAGTCCGTCGAGCACAACCTCGCCCTCATGGAGACGTACTCCACACGGCACGGCCTCGCCTTCGCCCCGCACGGCAAGACCTCGATGGCCCCGCAGCTCTTCGACCGGCAGGCCGAGCACGGCGCGTGGGGCATCACCCTCGCCGTACCGCACCAGGTGCGGGTCGCCCGCGCCTTCGGGGTGCGGCGGGTCTTCGTCGCCAACGAGATCGTGGACGCGCCCGCGCTGCGGTGGATCGCCGCCGAACTGGCCGCCGACCCCGGCTTCCGCTTCATCTGCTACGTCGACTCCGTACGCGGTGTCGAGCTGATGGACGAGGCGCTGCGCGGCTGCGCCAGGCCCGTCGACGTGGTGGTCGAGCTGGGCGCGGGCGACGGCGCCAGGACCGGCGTACGGACCGCGGCCGAGTGCGCGGCCGTCGCCGACGCGGTGGCCGCCACGGACACCCTGCGGCTGGTGGGCGTCGCCGGTTACGAGGGCGAGGTGCCCGACGCCGACGGCGAGAGGGTGCGCGCCTGGCTGCGCCGACTCGTCGCACTGGCCGCCGACTTCGACCGTGCGGGCCGCTTCGCGGGCCTGGACGAGATCGTGCTGAGCGCGGGCGGCAGCGCCTGGTTCGACGCGGTGGCCGATGTCTTCGCCGAGGTGCCCGCGCTCTCCGCTCCCGTACTGAAGCTGCTGCGCTCCGGCGCCTACGTCTCGCACGACGACGGCCACTACAAGCATCTGACGCCCTTCAACCGGGTGCCCTCCGAAGGCGCGCTCCAGCCCGCCTTCCGGCTCTGGGCGCAGGTCGTCTCGCGGCCCACCGGGGAGCAGGCGTTCGTCAACGCGGGCAAGCGGGACGCGGCGTACGACATCGACCTGCCGCAGGCGCAGGCCGTCCGCGACGCCCGCACCGGCGAGGTACGCCCCGCCACCGGCATCACCCTCACCGGCCTCTCCGACCAGCACGGCTGGCTGCGCACCACCGACGAGGCGCGCCTCGACGTCGGCGACTGGGTGGGGCTCGGGCTCTCGCACCCCTGCACCTCCTTCGACAAGTGGCAGCTGATCCCGCTCGTCGAGGCGGACGGCACGGTGACGGACTACATCCGTACGTACTTCTAGCGGGCCGGACGGGGGGCCGGGCAGCAGCACGCACCACAGGGAACAGGGCAAGGGAGCAACAGTCATGGATCTCGTCATCCGCGACGTCCGGGTCGTGGACGGTACCGGCGGCGCCTCGTACCGCGCCGACGTCGCCGTCGACGGCGGCCGCATCACCTCCGTCGTCCGCGAGGGGACCGGCCAACGGCCCGGCGGGCAACGGGTGGTGGAGGCACACGGCCTGGCCCTGTCCCCCGGTTTCATCGACATGCACGCCCACTCCGACCTGGCGCTGCTGCGCGACCCCGGCCACGAGGCCAAGGCCGCGCAGGGCGTGACGCTCGAAGTACTCGGCCAGGACGGGCTCTCGTACGCCCCGGTCGACGACCGCACCCGCGAGGAGGTCCGCCGGGCCATCACCGGGTGGAACGGCGACGGTTCGGACATCGACTTCGACTGGCACACCGTCGGCGGCTATCTGGACCGGCTCGACCGGGGCATCGCGGTGAACGCGGCGTATCTGATCCCGCAGGGCACCCTGCGGATGTACGCGATGGGCTGGGACGACCGGCCCGCCACCGCGGCCGAGACCGAGCGGATGAAGCAGCTGGTGGCCGATGGCATGGAGCAGGGCGCCGTCGGTATGTCGTCCGGGCTGACCTACACCCCCGGCATGTACGCGGACGACGCCGAACTCACCGAGCTGTGCCGGGTGGTGGCCTCCTACGGCGGCTACTACTGCCCGCACCACCGCAGTTACGGCGCGGGCGCGCTCCAGGCGTACCAGGAGATGGTCGGCCTCACCCGGGCCGCGGGCTGCTCGCTCCATCTCGCCCACGCCACCATGAACTTCGGCGTGAACAAGGGCAAGGCGCCCGAGCTGCTCGCTCTCCTCGACGAGGCGCTGGACGGCGGCGCCGACATCTCCCTCGACACCTACCCGTACACCCCGGGCTGCACGACGCTGGTCGCCATGCTGCCCAGCTGGGCGAGCGAGGGCGGCCCCGACGCGATCATGGGGCGGCTGCGGGACGAGGAGACGGCCCGGAAGATCCGCCAGGTCATGGAGGTCGAGGGCGCCGACGGGTGTCACGGGGTGCCCATCGAGTGGGACGCCATCGAGATCTCCGGGGTGTCCGACCCGGCGCTGAGCGGCTATGTCGGGCGGAGTGTCGCGGCCAGTGCGCGCGAGCACGGCGAGGAGCCGTGGGTGACCGCACGGCGGCTGCTGATCGAGGACCGGCTCGGCTCGACGATCCTCCAGCACGTCGGCCACGAGGAGAACGTCCGGCAGATCATGCGCCACCGGGTGCACACCGGTGGCAGCGACGGCATCCTCCAGGGCGACAAGCCGCACCCGCGCGCGTACGGCACCTTCCCGCAGTACCTGGGCCGGTACGTGAGGGAGCTGGGGGTGCTGTCCCTGGAGGAGTGCGTGGCGCACCTCACCTCGCGCCCTGCGGCCAGGCTGCGGCTGCCCGACCGCGGTCTTGTCCGTGAGGGCTACCGCGCCGACCTGGTGCTGTTCGACCCCGAGACGGTCGCGGCGGGCTCCACCTTCGAGGTCCCGCGCACGCTGCCGACCGGGATCCCGCACGTCCTGATCGACGGCCGCTTCGTGATCGAGGACGGCCGGCGCACGGATGTGCTCGCGGGCCGCTCGGTACGGCGTACACCCGGCGGGGCCTGAGCACCGCCCCGCCCCAGGACCGCGGCCCGCTCTGCTTCCCCCGGCAGGGCGGGCCGCTCCCACTCCTGTGGGGGAAAACACCAGGCCGTCGCCGTTGGGTCACCGTAGGGTTGCGGACATGCAGGTGATCCAGTCAACGAAGCTCGCCAATGTCTGTTACGAGATCCGGGGCCCGGTGCTCGACGAGGCAATGCGGCTGGAGGCAGCAGGTCACCGCATCCTCAAGCTCAACACCGGCAACCCGGCCGCCTTCGGCTTCGAGTGCCCGCCGGAAATCCTGGAGGACATGCTCCGCAACCTCGGCGACGCGCACGGCTACGGCGACGCCAAGGGTCTGCTGTCCGCGCGGCGCGCGGTGATGCAGCACTACCAGACCAAGGGCATCGAGCTGGGCGTCGAGGACATCTACCTCGGCAACGGCGTCTCCGAGCTGATCCAGATGTCGATGCAGGCGCTGCTCGACGACGGCGACGAGGTGCTCGTACCGGCCCCCGACTACCCGCTGTGGACCGCCTCGGTCTCGCTGGCGGGCGGCACGGCCGTGCACTACCGCTGCGACGAGCAGGCCGACTGGATGCCGGACCTCGCCGACATCGAACGCAAGGTCACCGACCGCACCAAGGCGATCGTGATCATCAACCCGAACAACCCCACGGGCGCGGTGTACGACGACGAGCTGCTGCGCGGCATCGCGGACATCGCCCGCCGGCACTCCCTGACGATCTGCTCGGACGAGATCTACGACCGGATCCTCTACGACGGCGCCACGCACACCCCGACGGCGGCCATCGCCCCCGATCTGATGGTGCTGACCTTCAACGGCCTCTCCAAGAACTACCGGGTGGCCGGGTTCCGCTCCGGCTGGATGGCGGTGTGCGGCCCGAAGGCGCACGCCTCCTCGTACATCGAGGGCCTGACGATCCTGGCGAACATGCGGCTCTGCGCCAACATGCCCTCGCAGCACGCGGTGGCCACGGCGCTCGGCGGCCGGCAGTCGATCGAGGACCTGGTGCTGCCGGGCGGCCGCATCCTGGAGCAGCGCGACACGGCGTACGAGCTGCTGACGCAGATCCCGGGTGTGACCTGCGTCAAGCCCAAGGGGGCGCTGTATCTCTTCCCGCGCCTCGACCCGAAGGTCTACAAGGTGAAGGACGACCGGCAGATGGTCCTCGACCTGCTGCGGGCCGAGAAGATCATGGTGGTGCACGGCACCGGGTTCAACTGGCCGGAGCCTGACCACTTCCGCATCGTGACGCTGCCCACGGCGAAGGAGCTGGAGGACGCGGTGACACGGATCGGGACCTTCCTGGACGGTTACTCACAGCGATGAAACCGGGTGTGATTCGCGACCGGACTCAACTTTAGACAGAATCTAAGTTAGGACGCTAGGATGGAGTCCTGCCCGCGAGGAGGAGGCCATCCCATGTACGAACCGATCCGCACCAAGTCGGTCCACACGGTGGCCGAGGAGTCCGCGGCCGCCGGCTACCCCCGCCGCAGCCGCGACGAGGAGCTCGACATCCAGCTCGCGGGCCATCTGGCCGCACTCCTCGCGGTGACGGACGAGCTGGGTCTGGCCGCCGAGGGCGACCGCATCGCGGAGCAGGTGGCCAGGCTGCGCGGCACCCCGCCCACCCGGCACGCGGGCCTGAGCAACGCCTCCCCCGCCGACCTGCACACCCGGGCCCACCATCTGGCGGGCCGCGCCCTCCTGGTCGCCGCCTCCCGCGCGGACACCGCGGCGGCGATCCTCTCGGCGGAGCGGATGGACGCCCACCTGGCAGCACGGCACCTCGCCGGCGCCCACTGATCGGCCCCGGTTCGCGGGCCGTGGAGGCGCGCGAACCGGGCGCCACCAAACCTCCGCGTACCGCCTTTCACGTACGCGTCCGCGCGCACATCTCCGCGCACGTATCTCCGCGCACGTATCTCCGCGCACGTATCTCCGCGCACGTATCTCCGCGCGAGCAGGCAGAAGGCCCGGCCCGGAAGCCAGAGCTGGCTTCCGGGCCGGGCCTTGCGCGGCGGGCCGGGGATGACTCCCACAGGTCAGGGCGGACGTCGGACGGACCCGCCGCGCGGCTCAGCGACTCGGGGACGGCGTGGTTCGAAGGTGCGGGCGGGTGTCAGCCCAGGCGCTTGACCAGCGACCGGTACTCGTCCCACAGCTCCTTCGGCGCGTGGTCGCCGAACGTGTTGAGGTGCTCGGGGACCAGCGCCGCCTCCTCGCGCCAGACCTCCTTGTCGACCGTGAGCAGGAAGTCCATGTCGGCTTCCGAGACGTCCAGGCCGTCGGTGTCGAGCGCGCCCTTGGCCGGCAGGATGCCGATGGGGGTCTCGACGCCCTCGCCCTTGCCCTCCAGGCGCTCGACGATCCACTTCAGGACGCGGCTGTTCTCGCCGAATCCCGGCCAGACGAACTTGCCCGCCTCGTTCTTGCGGAACCAGTTGACGTAGTAGATCTTCGGGAGCTTCGCCGGGTCCTTGTCGGCCCCGACCTTCACCCAGTGCCCCATGTAGTCGCCCATGTTGTAGCCGCAGAACGGCAGCATGGCGAACGGGTCGCGGCGCAGCTCACCGACCTTGCCCTCGGCTGCGGCCGTCTTCTCGGACGCGACGTTCGCACCGAGGAAGACGCCGTGGTTCCAGTCGAAGGACTCGGTGACCAGCGGTACGGCGGAGGCGCGGCGGCCGCCGAAGAGGATCGCCGAGATCGGCACGCCCTTCGGGTCCTCCCACTCCGGCGCGATGATCGGGCACTGCCCGGCCGGGGTGGTGAAGCGGGCGTTGGGGTGGGCCGCGGGGGTGCCGGACTCGGGCGTCCAGTCGTTGCCCTTCCAGTCCGTGAGGTGCGCGGGCGTCTCCTCGGTCATGCCCTCCCACCAGACGTCACCGTCGTCGGTCAGCGCCACGTTGGTGAAGACCGAGTTGCCCCACAGTGTCTTCATCGCGTTGGCGTTGGTCCGCTCGCCGGTGCCGGGCGCGACCCCGAAGAAACCGGCCTCCGGGTTGATCGCGTACAGCCGGCCGTCCTCGCCGAAGCGCATCCAGGCGATGTCGTCCCCGATGGTCTCCACGGTCCAGCCGGAGATCGTCGGCTCCAGCATGGCCAGGTTCGTCTTGCCGCAGGCCGAAGGGAAGGCGGCGGCCACGTACTTCGACTCACCGCGCGGCGGCGTCAGCTTCAGCACGAGCATGTGCTCGGCCAGCCAGCCCTCGTCCCGCGCCATCACGGACGCGATGCGCAGCGCGTAGCACTTCTTGCCGAGCAGGGCGTTGCCGCCGTACCCGGAGCCGTACGACCAGATCTCCCGGTCCTCGGGGAAGTGCGAGATGTACTTGGTGGAGTTGCACGGCCACGGGACGTCGGCCTCGCCCTCGGCGAGCGGGGCGCCCAGGGTGTGGACGGCCTTCACGAAGAAGCCGTCGGAGCCCAGCTCGTCCAGCACCTCCTGGCCCATGCGCGTCATCGTGCGCATCGAGACCGCGACGTACGCGGAGTCGGTGATCTCCACACCGATCGCGGAGAGCGGCGAGCCCACCGGGCCCATGCAGAAGGGCACGACGTACATCGTGCGGCCGCGCATCGAACCGCGGAAGACGCCGCCCTGCCCGCCGGAGCCGGTGAAGATCTCGCGCATCTCCGCCGGGGCCTTCCAGCGGTTCGTCGGGCCCGCGTCCTCCTCCTTGGCGGAGCAGATGAACGTACGGTCCTCGACGCGCGCGACGTCCGACGGGTCGGATGCGGCGTAGTAGGAGTTCGGGCGCTTGATCGGGTCGAGTTTCTTGAACGTCCCCTTGGCCACGAGTTCGCCGCACAGGCGCTCGTACTCGGCTTCGGATCCGTCACACCAGACCACACTGTCCGGTTGCGTCAGCTCGGCGATCTCGTTGACCCACGAGATCAGTTCCTGGTGCTGGGTCGGGAGGACAGGGGGAGCCGCGATGTCGCGCGCCACGATTGCTCCAATGCACGTATGTGATGGTTTGAGGGTTTTGCCCCTTGGGGGCTACGGCCCGGATGCTTCGTAGCCGCTCATCCGGTACCGCTCGCACTCATCTGATGATCCGCGCCTTCCGCCCATCTGTCCAGAGGGTCTCTCACGTGAGCGTCGCCACTTGTCGCCACCTCTCCACCACCGGTCCCGCTCGGCCTACCTGACGGCCGGGAACCTACGGGTACGTAGGTAGCATCGGCATATGACTTCCGCCGCCCCAGAAGCGACCGCGCCCCACCCGGCACCGGTGAAACCGCGACTGCGCGGCTGGCTGCACGCAGGGATGTTCCCGGCCGTGATCGTCGCGGGGCTCGCGCTCGTGGCCCTCGCCGACTCCACCCGCGCGCGCATCGCCTGCGCGATCTACATCCTCACGGCCTGCATGCTCTTCGGGGTGAGCGCCGTGTACCACCGCGGCACCTGGGGCCGCACGGGCGAAGCCGTACTGCGCAGGCTCGACCACGCGAACATCTTCCTGATCATCGCGGGCACCTACACCCCGCTGACCCTGCTCCTGCTGCCCGGGTCGACAGCGACGCCGCTGCTCTGGGCGGTCTGGGGCGCGGCGCTCGCCGGCATAGCGTTCCGGGTCTTCTGGGTCGGCGCGCCGCGCTGGCTGTACACGCCCTGCTACATCGCGATGGGGTGGGCCGCGGTCTTCTTTCTGCCCGACTTCATGCGGGCGGGCGGGGTGGCCGTGCTGGTCTGCGTCATCGTCGGCGGACTGCTCTACAGCGCCGGCGGTGTGATCTACGCGCTCAAGCGGCCCGACCCGTCACCGCGCTGGTTCGGCTTCCACGAGGTGTTCCACTCCCTGACCCTGGCCGCGTTCATCACGCAGTACGTGGCGATCTCACTGGTCGCCTACTGACCCGGGCCCTGCAGCCCTGCCACCCCCGGCGGCCCGCCCGGCCGCGACGCCGGCCTTGGAGGCGTCCAGCCCTCGGTCGCATCCGTGAATGACGGCCTGAGCCATGAACATGGACGCGGCTCCGAGCGGAGTCCACCCCACCCTGAGCCCATCCCGCTACGTGGCCATTCAGATACATGGACGATGCGGGGAAATGTTTCTTCGTCTTGAGTGTTGACCTCAAAAGCGACACGACCGCACACTGAGCGTCATCTCCCTCACCGAGCGAACGGCGCCTCCACGCTGCACCGCAACGAGACGAGGAGCACCTCATGACCGGGTTCAACCGTCGCGACTTCCTCAGAGTCACCGGTGTCGGGTCCGCGGCCCTGGCCCTGCCACTGACGGGCGGGGTGATCCGGGCGGGTGCGAGCGAAGCCCGGCCGGCGGTGCTGCGGGGAACCGTGCACGCCTCGGGCGCCTGGCAGGTGACCGCCACCGCCCTGGGCTGGACCTTCGGCGGTTCGGTCGGCTCGGCGGCGACCGGGATCACCACCGTACGGGGAGCGGACGCACTGGGCCCGTACACCGAGACCGGGTTCACCTTCAGGTCGGGCGCCCGGAAGGGCAGCATCCGCGTGTACGACGGTGCGTCGTCCGTCGTCTTCACCGACACCTACGTCAGGGCGGCCGCCAACGGCGACCCGTTCCCGACCTTCACCCGCTACCCGGAGCTCGCACACCGGCTGAGCCACAGCGACTGCTTCGGGCGGTTCCAGTTCAACACCTTCGCGGGCGCGTCCGACAGCCCGTGGGTGTTCTTCGACGACGCGGGCAACACCTTCGTGCTCTCGGCGGCGGACCACTTCCAGGAGGCGCAGACCACGCTGGCCCCGGACGGTTCGATCGCTGCCGGCGTACTCAGCTCCATAGCCACCCTGCCGGCCGGATACACCCGGCGGACCATCCTGTCGCCCCGGGCAGGCGTCGGCGCCGCCCACCGCGCCTGGGGCAGTGCGCTGACCCGGCTCGCGGGCAAGCGCCTGCCCACCAACGACACCGGCCCGGTCCTCAACACGCTGGGCTACTGGACCGACAACGGGGCGGACTACTACTACACGTACGAGCAGTCGAAGGGCTATACGGGCACCCTGCTGGCCGTACGCGACGAGTGGGCGTCCCAGCGGATCCCGATGGGCTACATGCAGCTCGACAGCTGGTGGTACCCGAAGGGCCCCGACAGCGACTGGAACGACCTGCCGGACGGCACCTCCCGCTACGAGGCGGACAAGGAGCTCTTCCCCGCCGGACTGGCCGCGTTCCAGAAGGAGTTGGGGATGCCGCTGGTCACCCACGCCCGGTGGATGGACAAGTCGAGCCCGTACCACGGCCAGTACGCGTTCTCGGACGACGTCATCACCGACCCGGCGTTCTGGAAGAGCGTCATGGACTATCTGCGCGATGCCGGGGTCGTCGTCTACGAGCAGGACTGGCTCTGCAACAAGGCCAAGCCGGCCGAGAACCTCACCGACGCCGACGCGTTCTTCGACAACATGGCCCACCACGCGGCGGCCGACGGCCTCGACCTCCAGTACTGCATGGGGCTGCCGCGCGACTACCTGCAGAGCACGCGCTACCCGAACCTGACGACCATGCGGGTCAGCGACGACCGCTTCGACCGGCCGAAGTGGGACATGTTCCTCTACGACTCCCAGCTCGCCGCCTCGCTCGGGGTGTGGCCGTGGGCGGACGTCTTCCTGAGCGGCGAGATCAACAACCTGCTGCTGGCGAACCTGTCGGCGGGACCGGTCGGCGTCGGCGACGCGCTGGGCAAGGTGAACGCCGGCCATCTCTCCCAGGTGGTGCGTCCCGACGGGGTCATCGTCAAGCCGGACGTACCCATCGTCCCCACCGACGCGACCTACGTGGGCGAGGCGGCCGGAAAGCTGCCCGCCATGGTGGCCGCCACCCATGTCACCCACGCACCGGACCTGACCTACCGTTATGTCTTCGCGTACGCACGGCAGTTCGCCCCGCCGCACCAGGTCCACCAGGCGGAGGACGCCACGCTGTCGGGGGCGGTCGTCGGCACGGACAACTCCGGATACACCGGCCGGGGCTTCGCCGACTTCCAGCACGACGCAGGCGATTACGTGGAGTGGACGGTCCAGGCCCCATCGGCGGGCACCTACACGCTGCAGTTCCGTTACGCCAACGCCTCCTTCACCGACCGACCGCTCGCGGTCACGGTGAACGGCGGCGGCCCCCGCACCCTGTCGTTCCCCTCGACCGGCTGGTGGACGTCATGGAGCGTCGTGGGCCTGACCGTCACACTGGCAGCGGGCGCGAACACCGTGCGCACGACGACCACCGGGTCCAGCGGCGGCAACATCGACTGGCTCGGCGTCACCCGGGGCGCCGTGGCGACCGGCATGTCCCAGAAGACCTCGTTCGGCCTGTCCGATGTGGGCGTGACCGGCCGGGCCTACGTCTACGACTACTACGCGGGCACCGGCAAGCCGGTCGGCGCGGGCGGCCGTGTGCACGCCACCGTCGGCGACGGGACGTACTGGGTCATCGCCCCGGTGGGCCGCTCCGGCATCGCCTTCCTCGGCGACGCCGGGAAGTTCGTCCCGCACGGCGCCAAGCGCATCCCGCACCTCAGCGACGACGGCCGCGTGCACGCCACGGTCGCCTTCGCCGCCGGGGAGGGGCCGGTGACCCTGCACGGCTACGCGCCCCGCAGGCCGACCGTCACCGCCACCACCGGCAGCGCGGGAGCCGTCACCCACACCCCGTCGACCGGGCTCTTCACGGTCGCCGTCACCGCGGCGGCGACCGGCCGGGCGGTCATCACCCTCACCCCCTGACGGCGGGAACACCCGCCGCAGCGCCTACCCGTCCTCGCCCTGCACCGCGCCCAACTGCCCGGCCAGCACGGCCGGGTCGGGCGTCGGCGCGCTGCAGGTGAAGTTCCGGCAGACGTAAGCGGCGGCGCGCCCGTCGATCAGCGGCCGGTCCACCAGGAGCGGGAACTCGTCGCTGCCGCTCTCCCCCGCCGCACACACCCCGCCCACCGCGAACGCCAGCCACATTCCGCTCCGTAC
>NZ_JAAGLN010000449.1 GCF_010548145.1 Streptomyces sp. SID10853 | reverse complement strand
GGCCCGGTTCGTCCTCGCGCAGCGCGACGGGCAGCGAGAGCAGCACACCGGGCGTGAGGGCGGCGGCGCCGTCGTCGTCCGGCACCACGGGCCCGTCAGGCCGGACGGCCTGCCCGGCGGCCTTCGTCAGAAGCGCCACCCCGAGCGGGCGCCCGCCGGTCAGCCGGTGGATGGAGCGGGCCAGCAGCGGCGGGGTGCGCATCGCCGGGTCCTCGCGGTCGAGCAGCTGGCTCACATGCTCGGGGCCCAGCTCCGTCAGCTCCACGGTGAGCGCGCCCGACGCGACCTCGGTGCCCCGTGTCCAGGGCGTGGAGTGGGTGACCTCGGGCAGCACACACCGCGGGGCCGAGTGCAGCGCCGGATGGTCGTCACCGCGCAGCGCGGCGATGAAGACGACCTGGTCGAGCCGGCCGGCCGCGCGGTCGCGCAGCACCGGTTCGAGCAGTCTGCGGCCCAGCGGCGCCTGGACGTTGTCGAGCAGCACCAGTGGCCTGCCGACCCGGCGCAGCCGCCCGAGCCCCTGGTAGGCGGCCCGAAGATCGGCGCGGAGCGCACCCACGAGATGCCGCTCGGCGAGGGCGCGGGCATCGCTGTCGCGGTCGCGGTGGAACTGCAGCGCCAGCAGATTCAGCCCCCGCTTCGCCTGGCCGCCCGCACCCGGGTAGTCCCCGTACCAGTTGGCCGCGGCGCGCTGGCCCCGGTCGAAGAGGTCTTCGAGCAGCGACTCGACGGTGGTCTCCACGATGACGTCGAGGCCGGGCGGCGCACCCGTCCACAGCGCGGCGAACTTCGCCGTGATCTTGACGAGCCAGCCCTTGCCCAGACCCTTGAGGCGCGCCCCGGACTCGACGAGCATGCCGAGCCGCAGCGCCTCGTCGTGCACCTGCTGGCTGTTGTTCGGATCCCACCCGGTGGAGGCGATGGCCACCAGACCTGCGGCCAGCCGCGGGAACTCGATCGCTCCGGCGCCCCGTACGGCCGGGCCGAGCTGCTCCCCGAGCACGGAGAGCGCCTCGGTGACCGGCGACCAGTAGGGGGCGCGCCGGTGGCCCGCCGGGAGCGCGGCGAAGTCCGGGTGCTCGCAGTCGATGAGGGCGACGGGGGTGCGGCCGCGGTAGTTGGTGCGGAGCTGTTTGAGTACGACGGTCTTGCCCATGCCGCGCCCGCCCGTCAGGACGGTCACCGGCAGATCGTCGCGGCTGCCTCCGAACGCCTCGACGGGAGCCTGCTGGAACCCGTGCGGTGGCAGGCCGATGAGCCGTGGTGCGAGACCGTGGAGGAGACCGCCCCGTGCGTACAACTCCCTTTCCACAGCACCTCCCGCGCCGGCGTGCGCAGATGTCACTGCGTCAACATCAGCTTACCGAGGGAGGGTTGGGAGGGGCATAGCCTTTCGGGCGGCCGGAAGCGGAGGCCGGGCCTCACTCCTCGCCGATGTCCTCGTTCCAGAGTGCCGGGTTCTCCGCGATGAAGTTCCGCATCAGAGCGGTGCATTCGGTGTCGTCGAGGACGGTGACCCGCACCCCGTGCTCGGCGAGCCAGTCGTGGCCGCCGTGGAAGGTGGCGGCCTCGCCGACCACCAGCCGGGAGATCCCGAACTGCCGTACCAGGCCGCTGCAGTACCAGCAGGGGGAGAGCGTGGTGACCATGGTCGTGCCCCGGTACGACCGCTGGCGTCCCGCGGCGCGGAAGGCTGAGGTCTCGGCGTGCGTCGACGGATCGCCGTCCTGGACACGCCTGTTGTGCCCGCGGCCCAGCAGTGCGCCGTCCGCCCCGTACAGCGCGGCCCCGATCGGGATGCCGCCCTCGGCGAGCCCGGCCCGTGCCTCGGCGACCGCGGTGGCCAGCCACCGCCGTGCCAGGGCGCGGTCCACGGCCGTTCCGTCCCCGTCGATGTTCCTGTCGATGTCCCTGTCCCTGTCCATGCCGATGCTCCGCTCCGGCCCGTCCGTCCGCACCACGCTGTCCCTCCCCGCTCCGCCGCCCCTCAGGCCGCGTCCCCGCCGCTCTCGCGGCGGCGCAGTTCGTCCTCGCGGCGGCGCAGGTCCGCCTCCCAGTCCTTGAGCAGCTCCTCGTCCTTCTGGTTCTCCGCGCGCAGGCTGTCGAGGAACTCCGGGTTGTCGTCGGGCGCCGTCCAGGCGGCCCGTCCGTCGCGCCGCGGGCCGGCGGGGGCGGTCCCGGCGCCGC
>NZ_JAAGLN010000448.1 GCF_010548145.1 Streptomyces sp. SID10853 | reverse complement strand
CCCCCGGCATCGGCGCCGACCTCTCCGGCGGCAGCGCGTCCGCCACGCTCACGCTCCTGGCGGCCGGGCTGCCCGGGGTGCCGGGCACGATCCTCGGCCACGGCACCGGCGCCGGGGAACGCCTCCTCGCCGTCACCTTCAACGACCTCTCCGCGCGCGGCCACGGGCCCGAACTGGAACGGGCCGGCGCCATCGCGGCCAACCCGCGCCTGCACCATGTGGTGGTCGCCGGCGGTGAAGAGGCCCTGCCGTACGCCGATCTGGAGTCGGGCCCGCTCACCGACGAGCCGGGACCTTCGCTGATCACATCGGAGCGCCACCGGCTGCGGCTCGCTTCGGGCAGCGCGGACCATCTGGTGGGCGACGGCGCACGCCAGGTGCTCGACGCGCACCCGGCACGCCTGGCCGACCTCTTGATGGACCGCCGCAGACGCCACCTGGTCAAACCGGTCGCGGCGCTGGCCAGGGCGGACGGCTCGGTCCTCATCCCCTTCACCGTCTACCGCGCCGCGCGCAGGCTCGCCCGCACCCCGTACCGCACGGGCATCGAAGCGGCGGCCGCCCTGCTGCGCGACCGCGACGCCCAGCACGCGGCCGAAGGCTCCACGCTGGATGCCTCGCTGGCGGCCCTCACCTGGTCACGTCCGGGGCCCGCGGCGCGCTGGCTGACCGGTGAGGCGCTCGCCGAAGTCTCCGTACGCCTCCAGGAGTCGGCGCTGCGGCCGACCTCGGTGCAGCGCCCCGGCGAGGCCCGTGCCCGCGCCGCGCTCGCCCGGTACGCGGCGGACCACCGGGTCTTCGAACAGGCGGCGGAGGTCAGGAGCCAGCGGCTGCACGCGCCGTTCCTCGACAACCAGGTGGTACGGGCGGCCCGGCTGCTCCCCGAATCGCTGCGGGTCCAGCCCGGCGCGCGGGCCGAGATCCTCCGTACGGTGCTGGCGGGCGCGGGCATCCACGACCTGCCCGACGGCTGGGGCGCCCCCTCCCACACGACCGCTTCGGCCGCACACCACCAGGGGCTGCGCGCCTCGTTGCCCTCGCTGATCGCCCTGTTCGACGCCCCGCTGCTCGCGGACGCCGGCCTGGTCGAGGCGCGGGTGGTCCGCAAGGCGCTGCGGGCGGCCGCCGAGGGGGAGCGGCTGCCGCTCGACGGGCTCGCCGACCTGGTCTCCACCGAACTCTGGCTGCGCAGACTGCTGTCCCGGCGGGGCAGCTGCTGGACCGGGACAGCGGCACCGAAACAGCGGGCGGTGGCCGGCGGGGTCGTGCCGCGGCGGAGCCTTTAGGCGGAGCCGCGTCAGGGCAGCCGAGTCGCCGGGGTGGGGGAGTCGCCGGGGCGGGGAAGCGGCCGAGGGAGCCGAGCCGTCAGGGCGGTGGAGCCGCCGAGGGGGCGGAGCTGTCACGGCAGGGGAGCCGAGCTGTCAGGGTGGGGGAGCCGCCGATGGGGCCGAGCTGTCACGTCGGGGGAGCCGGGCCGTCGGGGCAGCCGAGCCCTCAGCGCAGCCGAGCCGTCAGGGCGGCCTGGCCCTTGCTTCAGGGGCGGCAGCTGATCTGTGACTGCGCCCAGTCGGCCACCGCCACCGAGCCGAACGGTCCGGCCCGTTCGACCACGAGCCGGAGCGTCCGGTAGCCCGAGATCCCGACCCGCACGGGCACGGGCGGATCGTCGCCGTGCACCACGGGCGAGCTCCACAGCCGCGACGTGTCCCCGTACACCGAGAAGCGCACCGCACCGACCCCGAGCGACATGTCGTCCACCCCGGCCAGCGCTTCGTAGCTGGAGCACCGGCGGTTGAGCTGGATGGTCACGCTGGACGGGGAGTGCACGCTGATGCCGCGGTTGTACTCGGTGTCCCGCATGGCCAGTTGGCGGCGCTGCCAGACCGGCCCGCTGTCCTTGAGGCTGAGTTCGGGCTCGGTGTGGTCGCCGAGCAGCGAGTACGCCAGGGCTGCGACCTGGTAGACGGCAGGTACCGGTGGGGGCGGCGGCTTCGGGGTGGGCGTGGGTGTCGGGGTCGGGGTCGGGGTGGGTGTCGGCCTGGGGGTCGGCTTCGGCTTCGGCGCGGGGGGCTTCGGCTTGGCCTTCGGGGGCCGGGGCGACGGTGTGGGCTTCGGGGTGGGCCTGGGCGCGGGCGCCGGGGGAGGCGGCGGCTTCGGCTTCGGGGCCGGTGGTGCGGGCTTGGGCGGTACGACGGGCTG
>NZ_JAAGLN010000447.1 GCF_010548145.1 Streptomyces sp. SID10853 | reverse complement strand
CTGCTCGGCCGGCGTGCCGAGCCGGCCGAGGATGCGGCGTACGGCGGCCTCGCCGCCCGCGTCCGCCCCGGCGCGCTGCCGGTCGATCTCGCCGCGCAGCGAGGCGACGAGCCGCATCCGGTCGGCCGACGTCAGTTGCCGCTGGGCCAGGTCACCGACCCGGCTCAGATAGTCGTAGACGAGCTGATCGCTCTCGATCCCCACGGAGTCGCACCCCTTCACGCCGCTCTGCACCGACCGTAGCCGCCCCCACCGCACGCCGTCCGCACTCACCGTCCCCTCCACCGGCCTTTGCCCGACCTTTTCCTCTGCCCCTCCGGATGCCCGATGCCCGATGCCGCCGCGGTGCGCATCCGGAAGCCTTCCGATGCCCGTCCCCTGGCGCCCTCTCCCTAAGCCTTCCCGATGCCCGCCCTGCCGCCCTGCCTAAGCCCTCCCGAAGGCCCGCCCCGGCGCCCTCCCGAAGCGCGCCCCGGCGCCCTCCCGGCACCGGTCCCGGCACCGGTCCCGGCACCGGTCCCGACATCCGTCCCGACGCCTCTCCCCGTGTCCTGCCCGCCCTCGCGGGGGCGAAGTCACCGGGCTCGCCGGGGCGAAGTCATCGGGCCGAACGTGGGGCGGTGCGCCATCTCCCCGCAAATCTCAGTAACGTGGGCCGGATGGGGACCCGTCCGCTCTATGGGAGGCGCACGTGCCGGAACGAACACGCAGCACGCCACCGCGCACCCTCGCAGAGGCCCTGCGCACCCGCGACGACGCGTCGCTGACCGGGCTGCTGCGGGCACGGCCCGATCTGCTGACGCCGGTGCCCAGCGATCTCAGCCAGCTCGCGACCCGCGCCGGCACCCGCGCCTCGGTCGTACGGGCGCTGGAGCACCTGGACCGGTTCACGCTCCAGACCGCCGAGGCGCTCGCGGTCGCGCCCGACCCCGCCCCGTACGAGACGCTCCTCGCCCTCATGGCCGGTGACGACTGCGACCCGGATGTCGCCGACGCGCTGCCCGGCGCGGTCGAGCGGCTCCGGGAGCAGGCGCTGATCTGGGGCACCGACGACCGGCTCCGGCTCGTCCGCACCGCCCGTGAACTCCTCGCCCCCTCCCCCACCCACCCCTCGCCGACCGGCCTCGGGCCGACCGTGGCGGAGGCGACGGTCGGGATGTCGCCGGGCCGCGTCCAGGAGATCGTCACCGCGGTCGGCCTCGCGGGCACGCATGACTCGGTCTCCGCGGTCGCCGCGCTGACCTCGCTGTTCACCGACAGGACCCGGATGTCGGCGCTGCTCGACGAGGCGCCGACCGAGTCGCTGAACGTCCTGAGCAGGCTCGTCTGGGGCCCGCCGTACGGAGAGGTGGCCGCCGCGCCGACCCGGCCCGTGCAGTGGCTCCGGGACCACGGGCTGCTGCTGCCCGCCAGCGCGCGCACGGTGGTACTCCCCCGGGAGGCCGCGCTGCATCTGCGCGCCGGGCGCGCGCACCAGCACGCGGAGCCGCGGCCGCCCGCCGTGCTGCCCGCCCGCGAGTACGGTCCACAGGCTGTGGACGCGGCGGCGGCCGGGCAGGCGTTCACCGCGCTCTCCACCATCGAGGACCTGTTCAAGGACTGGGACGAGGGCGGCCCCGCCGTGCTGCGCTCCGGCGGCCTCAGCGTCCGTGACCTCAAACGGACCGCGGCCGCGCTGGACGTGAGCGAGCCGCTGGCCGCCTTCTGGGTCGAACTGGCCTACGCGGCCGGGCTGCTGGCGGCCGACGGAGAGGCCGACGAACGGTTCGCCGCCACCCCCGCGTACGACCTCTGGCTCGACTCGCCCGCCCAGGAGCGCTGGGCCGACCTGGTCACGGCCTGGCTCACCGCCACCCGTACGCCCGGACTCATCGGCGGCCTCGACCCCAAGGGCCGGGCCCTGTCCACGCTGGGCCCCGAACTGGACCGGGCCGCCGCCCCCGAGGTCCGCCGCAGGATCCTGGCCCTGATGGCGACCCTCCCGGAGGGCACGGCGCCCGACCCGGACTCGCTGCTGACCCGGCTGCGCTGGGAACGCCCGGTACGCGGCACCGCGTCCGGCCGCAGCCCGGGCCCCGGCAGTCCTGGCCCGGCCACCACGGCGGACATCCCGACGGCCCGCCACACGCACGGCGCGACCCCGGTCGGGATGTCCG
>NZ_JAAGLN010000446.1 GCF_010548145.1 Streptomyces sp. SID10853 | reverse complement strand
CACCCCGGGGGCCGCGGAGACCGCCCGGCGGGTCCGCCGTGAGCTGCTCGCCGCCGGTGTGGTCCTGGAGCCCTTCGCATGAGCGCCAGGCCGGGCCGCAGCGCGCACCGGCCGGCCGGAGGGCCGTGCCGGTGAGGGTGCTGCCGGTGGGCGAACACGCCCTGCTCGTCGAGCTGGGGTCGGCTCCGGAGACGGAAGCCTTCCACGCGGAGCTGCTGCGCCGGCGCGAGGCCGGGGACCTTCCCCCGGTGACGGAGATCGTGCCCGCCGCCCGGACGGTGCTGCTGGACGGTCTGGCCCGCCCCCTGGAGCTCGCCGGCCGGCTCACCACCTGGACCGTGGAGCCGTCCGCCGTGACCGGTGGCCCGGAGACCGAGATCGCCGTGCGCTACGACGGCCCCGATCTGGCGGAGGTGGCGCGCTGTTGGCAGGTCGCGCCGGAGGACGTGCCCGGCATCGTGGGCGGGCTCACGTTCCGGGTCGCCTTCTGTGGGTTCGTCCCCGGATTCGGCTATCTGTCCGGTCTCCCCGACCGGCTCCGGGTGCCGCGCCGGACCACCCCCCGTACGGCGGTGCCCGCCGGTTCGGTCGCGCTCGCCGACACCTACGCGGGCGTCTATCCCCGCGCATCGCCCGGCGGCTGGCAGCTGATCGGTACCACCGACGCGGTCCTGTGGGACCAGGACCGCGACCCGGCGGCGCTGCTGGCCCCCGGTGTACGGGTGCGGTTCACCTCTGAGGAACCGGTGGCGGAGACGGCGGAGGAGCAGACATGAGGCCGGTTCTTCCGGAGGCTCTCGAGGTCGTGCGCGCCGGGGCGCTCACCACCGTGCAGGACCTCGGGCGCCCGGGCCACGCGCATCTCGGAGTTCCGCGCTCGGGCGCCCTGGACCCGGCCGCGCACCGGCTGGCGAATCTCCTCGCCGGGAACACCGCGGACGCCGCCACCCTGGAGACCACGGTCGACGGCACCGCGGTACGGGCCCTCAGGGACGTCACGGCTGCGGTGACCGGTGCGCCCTGTCCGGTACGGATCGACGGCAGCCCCGCGGCCTGGGGCGCCCCGGTACGGCTGCCGGCGAGCGCGGTGCTCGATGTGGGCGGGGCCGTCGAGGGGCTGCGCAGCTATGTGGCGTTCGGCGGTGGTGTCGCCGTACGGCCGGTGCTCGGCAGCCGGGCCACCGACCTGCTCTCCGGTCTTGGCCCCGCGCCGCTGGACGCGGGGCAGTTGCTGCCGCTCGGTGTCCCGGGCGAACCGCCGGACGCGGTGGACGCCGTACCGCTGCCCGCTCCCCCGGCCGAGCTGGTGCTGCCGCTCGTCCTCGGCCCCCGTGCGGACCTGTTCACGGATGCGGCGCTGCGGGCCCTGCCGGAGGCCGTCTACCGGGTGGCGGCCGCGAGCAACCGCATCGGCATGCGGACCGATGGACCGCCCATCGGCCGTCCGGACGGGGCCGAACTCCCCAGCGAGGGAATGGTCCTGGGCGCGGTGCAGGTGCCGCCCGACGGACTGCCGGTGCTCTTCCTCGCCGATCATCCGGTGACCGGGGGCTATCCGGTGATCGGCGTCGTCCCCGCTGACCGGCTCGGAGCCGCGGCGCAGGCCGTACCGGGGACTCCGGTGGTATTCGTTCCCGTACACGGCCGCCCGGGGCCCGGCGTCCCGGGTCCGCAGCCCCACTGATCCGGCCGCCGCGTCCGCGGACCTGTCACGGTCTCCGGCACCCAAGCACTCATAAAGCACTCGTCAGGCGCTCGGCCGGCCGTGTCAGACCGCGGTTCCCTCGGTGTCGATCCGGTTGCGGACCGCGGTCTGCACCTCGGCCTCCTCCGCGGGATCGGCGGCCAGCCGCCGCAGCCGGTCGACCACCCGTGTGTCGCCGGTCGCGGCGTGCAGGGCGGCCACCTCCCGGGTGCTCTCCTCGCAGTCCCACAGGCATTCGACGGCGAACCCGGCCCCGAACGAGGGGTCGGTGGCGGCGAGTGCGCGGGCCGCGCTGCCGCGCAGATGGGAGGAGGCCGTCTCGCGGTACACATGGCGCAGGACCGGCGCCGCACAGGCGATGCCGAGCCGGCCGGCCCCGTCGACAAGGGTCCAGAGCAGGGTCGCGTCGGGGCCGTCGGCCCGGACGGTCTCGCGCAGCGCGCCGAGGACCAGATGCGCGTCCTGTGCCCCGCCACGACCGGCGAGGACACCGGCCGCCGAAGCGCCCAGCGGGTCCGGCCG
>NZ_JAAGLN010000445.1 GCF_010548145.1 Streptomyces sp. SID10853 | reverse complement strand
GGGCCGCGCCGTCACGGGCCACCCGCAGATGGCCCTCGCCGTCCGGGACGGCCGCGATCCCGCCTGTCCCGCCACCCTGCGCTCCGCCGCTCCGCACCGGGCCGCCCAGTGACCCGCCGCCCGGTGATCCGTCCGCCGCCGTGGTGATCCGCAGTGCCGACTCACCGACCCGGAGCAGGGACCCGGGGGTCATACGGACCGGGGTGTCGCCGACGCCCGAGCCGTCCAGCGTCGTGCCGTTCGTCGAGCCGAGGTCGGTGACCGTCACCCGGCCGTCCTGCTCCACCGTCACCGTGCAGTGCATCCGTGAGACGTCCGGGTCGTCCAGCGGGACGTCCGCTTCGGCGGAGCGGCCGATGCGGATCTGCCCGCCGTGCAGCAGATGGACACCGCCCGCGTCCGGCCCGGCGACCACATGGAGCTGCGTGGCCGATCCGTCGCCCCGGTCGTCCTCGTCGGCCGGCACCTGGAGCGAGAGGACCGCGCCGTCCACCAGCGGGGGCTCGCCCAGCGCGGCGCGCTGCAGGTCGAGGCGGTGGCCGCCCGCGTACAGCACGACGCTCCCCGACCCCGGGCCATCCGGGCCCGCGGCCGCCGTGGCCAGCCCCGAGGCGACCGTGGCCAGCGCGGCCCCGGCGGGGGCGGTGACGAGCACGTCGCAGGAGCGCGTCTCGGACGCGGAACGGCCGCTGCGCGGCGCGAGGACGGTCAGCCGGATCTGCATAGCCGTCAGCGGTCCCTTCTGCGGAGGGTGCCTGGCAGGAGCCGCCCTGTGATCTCCCCCACCCGGCAGGTCGGCACGGATCCAGGGACTCCCGACCCCACAACGCCGTGCTGGAGGCATCCTCGCATCTGCCACTGACAACACGCCCGGCGGTCACCGCTAAGTGATCTTGAATGGTCGGCTCTGGACGTAAAAGTGCCTGGTTGGGATCACACCTGACCTGCCAGGAGGCGCCGGGGGGCGTACTGGGGCAACCGACGGAGCGGTCTTCGCGTCTTCCCTTCGAACATGTCGGGAAGATGGCCGGAATACGGCTGGAACCCGGCTGGAATCCGGTCGGAACCGGCTCCGGAACCTGATCCGGGCCACCGGCCGTCACACCGGCCGCACACAGCGGAAGCAGCTCCGGAAGATCGTCGGCCAGTGCCCCCGCGGGCGGCACTAGAGTGGGGCGGACATCCGGGCGGGGGGCCGGTGGACCAGGCAAGGGACGACGATCACAGGGAGCGCATGACGTGCGGCCCGTAGGCAGCAAGTACCTGCTCGAGGAGCCGCTGGGACGCGGCGCCACGGGCACCGTCTGGCGTGCCAGTCAGAGGGAGACCGCGGGCGCCGAGGCGGCCGTCGCGGGTCAGCCCGGCGAGACCGTGGCGATCAAGGTCCTCAAGGAGGAGCTGGCCGAAGACCCGGACGTGGTGATGCGGTTCCTGCGGGAGCGCTCCGTCCTGCTGCGGCTGACCCACCCCAACATCGTGCGGACCAGGGACCTCGTCGTCGAGGGCGATCTCCTCGCGCTCGTCATGGACCTGATCGACGGCCCGGACCTGCACCACTACCTCCGGGAGAACGGCCCGTTCAGCCCGGTCGCCGCCGCGCTGCTCACCGCCCAGATCGCCGACGCACTCGCCGCCAGCCATGCCGACGGCGTCGTCCACCGCGACCTCAAGCCCGCGAACGTCCTGGTCAAGCAGGACGCCGACGGCCAGATGCACCCGATGCTGACCGACTTCGGCATCGCCCGCCTCGCGGACTCGCCCGGCCTGACCCGTACCCACGAGTTCGTCGGCACGCCCGCCTATGTCGCACCGGAGTCGGCCGAGGGCCGCCCGCAGACCTCGGCGGTCGACATCTACGGCGCGGGCATCCTGCTGTACGAACTGGTCACCGGGCGGCCCCCGTTCGCGGGCGGCACGGCCCTGGAAGTCCTCCAGCGGCACCTCAACGAGGACCCGCGCAGGCCCACCACCGTCCCCGAGGCGCTGTGGACGGTCATAGAGCGCTGCCTCAGCAAGGACCCGGACCGCAGGCCCAGCGCCGAGAACCTGGCCCGCGGGCTGCGTACGGCGGCCGACGGGATCGGTGTCCACGCCACCCCCGCGCAGGTCGCCGCCGCGCTCGGGGTGGGTGCGCTGCTCGCACCGGACCCCGCGCCCGCCGAGGTGCCCGCGACGCCCGGTG
>NZ_JAAGLN010000444.1 GCF_010548145.1 Streptomyces sp. SID10853 | reverse complement strand
GGCCGGGCCCCAGCGCAACGAGGAGCTGCGGGGTGTCGCGGCCCGCGGCCCGGCCGACACCTGGGCCGTCGGATACCGGGAGGACGGATCGGGCGTCAGCGTGCCCGTCGCCGAGCGTTTCGACGGCCGGGCCTGGCGGGCGACGTCCGTACCCGGACAGTCCGGGGCGGGTCAGCTCGACGCGGTGGCTCCCCTGTCCGCCCACGACGTGTGGGCGGTGGGCACCTGGAACGACAAGCCGGCCGGACAGGACCGCTCGCTCGGCGAGCACTTCGACGGCCGGGCCTGGCACACCGTGCCGCTGCCCGCGGAGCCCGCGAACCGGTCGGCCTACCCGTCGGCGCTCGCCGCCGTGCGCCCGGACGACGTCTGGGCGGTCGGAGTCACGGCCGAGGACCGGCTCGGCAGCCCGCGACCGCTCACCTACCACTGGGACGGCCACCGCTGGGCATCCGTCGCCACCCCCTCCACCGGCGGCGACGCCTTGTTGGAGGGCGCCACCCCCGACGGCGCGGGAGGCGCGTGGGCCGTCGGCGTGTCGTACGACGCACAGGGCGCGGGCCACCCGCTGACCGAGCACTGGGACGGCAGGGCCTGGCGGATCGTCCCGGCGCCGCACACCGCGGGCCAGGGCGAGTCGCTCAACGCGGTCACGGCCGCCGGGCCGGACGACGTCTGGGCGGTCGGCGGCGGCGGGCCCTCCGACGGAGCCACCCACCCGCTGACCCTGCACTGGGACGGGCACAGCTGGACCCGGGTCGCGACACCGTCGGCCGACGCGAATCTGCACGCGGTCTCCGCCGACGCGCACGGCCGGCTGTGGGCGGTCGGCGAGCAACAGGGCGTCGACACACCGGCGTTCACCCTGCGCTGGGACGGCACGGCGTGGCGCACCGTACCCGCCGACAGCGGTCCCGGCGGCAAGGGCGCCTCACTGTTCGGAGTCGCCACCGTCCCGCACCCGAGGCCGGGCGGCCCCACCGCCTGGACGGTCGGTTCGACGCTGCCGCAGCTGCAGCCGACGTGGCATCCGGTGATCGAGGGGTTCGGCCCCGCACCCTCGGCCCACTGACGCACCCGGTGCGCGCCGCATCAAGCACCTCAGCGGCGCGCACCCCTCACGGCGTCCCGCCCTTCGGACGGCCCCGACCGGCCCCGACCGGCCCCTCCTCCGTCATCGCGGACCCGGCTCCGCCCGGAATGCCCGCCCGGAATTCCCCTCGCCCCCTACAGGGCCATCCGGGTGCGCCAGGTGGCGGCGCCGTCCGGCCCCACCGAGCCTCGGAAGGAAGCCGTACGAGGAAGCCGGAGGACCATGGGCCCCGCAACCGCATCCCCTGCCACGCCGCGCGTACCCACGGCGTCCACCGCGTCCGCGTACCGGAATCTGGTGATGGCGACGATCGGCTTCACGTTGACCTTCTGGGCCTGGTCCCTGATCGCTCCGCTGGGCAGCGACTACAAGGACCGGCTCGGGCTCAGTTCCTTTCAGCAGTCGCTGCTGGTCGCGGTGCCCGTGATCGTCGGCTCGCTGGGCCGGATCCCGGTCGGCGCGCTCACCGACCGGTATGGCGCGAAGCTGATGTTCCCGCTGGTCACGGCGTTCACGATCGTGCCGGTGCTGCTGCTGATCCCCGCGAGGGACTCGTACGGCGCGCTGCTGGCCGTCGGCTTTCTGCTGGGGCTCGGCGGTACGACCTTCGCGATCGGGATCCCGCTCGTCAACTCCTGGTTCCCGCCTGCGAAACGAGGGCTGGCGCTCGGTGTGTTCGGCATGGGCATGGGCGGGGTCGCCCTCTCCGGCTACTTCACGACGCGGATCGCCAAGCACGGCGCCAACCTGCCCTTCGTCGTGGTGGCCGTCGCGCTGGCCGTGTTCGCCGTGCTGGGCGCGTTGCTGATCAGCGACCATCCGGACCGGAAGGTGCCCACCACCCCGCTGGCCGCCCGGCTCGGCGGCGCCGGGCGGCTGCGGGTGACCTGGGAGCTGTCGGCGCTGTACGCGATCGGGTTCGGCGGGATCGTGGCGTTCGGCGTCTATCTGCCCACGTATCTGAAGACCTGGTACCACCTGTCCCCGACCGACGCGGGCACCAAGGCCGCCGGTTTCGCGCTGGTCACCGTCATCTTCCGGCCCGTCGGCGGACGCCTTGCCGACCTGATCCACAGCTCGACATCCTCGGCGAAGAGGTCGTGCCGGTGCTGCGCGAGGAGTTCGCGAAGGGCCGGCCGGCGGAGGTGCCGGACGGGCCCACCCATGCGGCACTGGTCGCCGCGCGTGACGGCGGCCGG
>NZ_JAAGLN010000443.1 GCF_010548145.1 Streptomyces sp. SID10853 | reverse complement strand
CGCCCGAACATGCCGCGCCAGCGCCCGCCGGAGCCGCCCTCCCGGTAGCGGCGGCGCCGGTCGTCGGGGGGGCGGAGGGAGGCGGCCAGAGGGGGCGGCCAGAGGGGGCCAGAGAGACGGACCTCAGGCCGGGGCGGCCGGGCTCTCGGCCGGGCTCTCGGCCGGGCTCTCGGCCGGGCTCTCGGCCGGGCTCTCGGCCGGGCTCTCGGCCGACGGTCGCATCGACGCGTGGGCGAACTCCGCCACCCCACCCGTGAACGGCACCGCGGGCAGCCAGCCGAGTTCGGACCGGATCCGCCGGGACGACGCGGTGATGTGGCGGACGTCCCCCAGCCGGTACTCGCCGGTCACCAGCGGGGCGGGGCCCGGGTACGCCGTGGCGAGCTGCTGGGCCATCTCCAGGATGGTGTGCGGTTCGCCGCTGCCCACGTTGTACGCGCGCAGCTCCCCGTCCGCACGGTCCCGCACGCCCTCCAGCGCCGCGGTGTTGGCGGACGCGATGTCCCGTACATGGACGAAGTCCCGCCGCTGTCCGCCGTCTTCGAACACGACCGGCGCCGTGCCGCGCGCCAGCGCCGAACGGAAGAAGGACGCCACGCCCGCGTACGGGGTGTCGCGGGGCATTCCGGGGCCGTACACGTTGTGGTAGCGGAGCGCGACCGCCCGGCCGCCGGTCGCCCGGGCCCAGGCCGCGGCCAGATGCTCCTGCGCGAGCTTCGTCGTCGCGTAGACGTTCCGCGGGTCGACGGGTGCGTCCTCGGTGACCAGGCCCGGCGCCACGGCGTCCCCGCACTCGGGGCAGGCCGGCTCGAAGCGGCCCGCTTCGAGATCCGCCGGTGAGCGCGGGCCGGGGCGGACGGTCCCGTGGCGTGCGCAGTCGTAACGGCCCTCGCCGTACACCACCATGGACCCGGCCAGCACGAGATCGCGCACGCCCGCGCCCTCCATGGCCGCGAGCAGCACGGCGGTACCGAGGTCGTTGCAGCTCACATAGGACGGCGCGTCGGCGAAGTGCTTGCCGAGTCCGACCATCGCCGCTTGGTGGCAGACCGCGTCGACACCGCGCAGTGCCTTCTCGACGGCCGCACGGTCGCGGACATCGGCCTCGATCCACTCCGCGCCGGACGGGGACGGCCGCTGGGCGTGCGCGGCGGCCAACAGGGCGTCGAACACCACCGGTTCATGCCCGCGGGCGGTCAGGTCGGCGACGATGTGCGAGCCGATGAAACCCGCGCCTCCAGTGACAAGTACACGCATGCCCTGAAGCGTACGGGCGGCCGTGTGCTGCCCCTGACCACGGGGCAGCACACGGCCGGAGTGTCGGAGAGGCGGGGCGGGGGCCGGTCAGCTGCCCAACCGGTCAGCCGCCCAACCGGTCAGCCGCCCGACCGGTCAGCCGGTCAGCCGGTCAGCCGGTCAGCCGGTCAGCCGGTCAGCTGAAGACGATCATCGACCCCTGCGCGAGGCTGCGGGTGGCAGCCGCGTGCAGCCCCAGCCACACATGCCGTTCCCGGGCGAACGGGCTGTCGTCGGCCGGGACCGGGCCGGCGGGTTCCTCCAGTGCGGTCGGGCCGGACGGGGCCTGCGGTGTCGCCGGCGGGTTCGCCGCGTCGATCCCGATGGACCCGGCCACCACCTCCAGCTCCCGGAGCAGACCGTGGGCGGAGCCCAGCGGGCCGCCGCCCTCCAGGAGTTCGTCGTTGGACAGCGGTGCGCCGAAGTCGACCGGGACATAGGCGCCCGCGTGGTCGTAGTGCCACACCAGATGGGACTGCTGCGCCGTGGACTCGAACATCTCCAGGAGCTGTTCGTAGTCGCCGCCCAGGTGGTCGACCGGGGCGACCTCCAGGCCGCAGATCTTCAGGAGGTACGCGCGCCGCAGGAAGTGCAGGGCGTCGTAGTCGAATCCGGCCACCGGGGCCACATCGCCGGAGAGGCCCGGCATATAGGCGTAGACGGGTACGGACGGCAGACCGGCTTCGCCGAGTGCCTTGTCGTAGACGGCTATCTCTTCCGCGAAGGGGTTGTCGGGGCTGTGGCACAGCACATCGACGAGGGGGACCAGCCACAGGTCACAGGCCAACGGGGCTCCTAGCGGGGTTCGGGGGTCACCCCCCGAGCGGGCTTGTCCGGCCAGCGTAATGCGCGGTTCACGCTGCGCGAAGACCCCCGGTCGACCCGGGCGTTCCCGGGCCTTCCCCAGCGGTACGGACCGGGGCGGGCCGGGGCGGGCCGCACGGCGGTACGGGGCGGGCCACACGGCGCTGCGGGGGCGGTCCGGGCGAGGCCGGG
>NZ_JAAGLN010000442.1 GCF_010548145.1 Streptomyces sp. SID10853 | reverse complement strand
CCGTGGCGGAGGCGGCCGCGGGGGCCGCCATGGACGCGGCAGCGGCGGGAGCCCCCGAAGCGCTGCCGGCCGTCGCCCTGAAGCCCGCCGAACCGGGCGTCGAGGCATGGGAGGCGACCAACCTCCTCTGTGTCGCCCGCGTTCTCACCGCCGCGGCCCAGCGCCGCGCGGAGACCCGCGGCTGCCACTGGCGCGAGGACCACGCGGACCGTGACGACACCGACTGGCGCCGCCACCTCGTCGTACGGCTGTGCCCCGACCGTTCGCTCGCCGTGCACACCACGGACAGCGCCGACTTTCCCCCGACCCTCCCTCAGCGCCCTCAGGAGCAGTGACCGTGACCACCCCCGACCTCCCCCTCCACCGGATCGGCGACGACGCCGTGAGCGCCGAGCCGGCGGGCGGCTGCGGCGACGCCTGTGCCTGCGGCGACGGCTACGACGGTGCCGACGACCCCATGGAGTGCGGTCTCGACCCCGCTCTCGCCGAGCTGCTGGCCACCGCGGGGCTCGACCCGGTCCTGGTCGAGGACATCGCCCACCTCGCCATCGACGAGGACCTCGACGGGGGAGTGGACGTGACGAGCGTCGCGACCGTCCCCGCCGACGCCGTCGCCACCGGCGACTTCACCGCCCGTGAGGCCGGTACGGTCGCGGGCCTGCGGGTCGCCGAAGCGGTGCTCTCCATCGTCTGTACCGAGGCGTTCGAGGTCGAGCGGCACGTCGAGGACGGCGAGCGCGTCGCCGCCGGCCAGAAGCTGCTCTCGGTCACCACCCGCACCCGCGACCTGCTGACCGCCGAGCGCAGCGCGCTCAACCTGCTGTGCCGCCTCTCCGGCATCGCGACCGCCACCCGCGCCTGGGCCGACGTACTGGAGGGCACCAGGGCCAGGGTCCGCGACACCCGCAAGACCACACCGGGACTGCGCGCCCTGGAGAAGTACGCGGTGCGCTGCGGTGGCGGCGTCAACCACCGGATGTCGCTCTCGGACGCTGCCCTGGTCAAGGACAACCACGTGGTCGCGGCCGGCGGGGTCGCCGAGGCGTTCAAGCTCGTACGCGCCGAGTTCCCCGACCTCCCCATCGAGGTCGAGGTGGACACCATCGCCCAGGTCACCGAGGTCCTGGAGGCGGGCGCCGACCTGATCCTGCTGGACAACTTCACCCCGGAGCAGACCGCCGAGGCCGTCGCGCTCGTCGCCGGCCGCGCCCTCCTGGAGTCCTCGGGCCGGCTCACGCTGGAGACGGCCAGGGCGTACGCCGAGACGGGCGTCGACCACCTGGCGGTCGGCGGGCTCACGCACTCGTCGCCGATCCTCGACATCGGTCTCGACCTGCGCGAGGCGAAGTAACCCATGCTGCTCACCATCGACGTCGGCAACACCCACACCGTCCTCGGCCTCTTCGACGGCGACGAGATCGTGGAGCACTGGCGCATCTCGACGGACGCCAGGCGCACCGCGGACGAACTCGCCGTACTGCTCCAGGGCCTGATGGGCATGCACCCGCTGCTCGGCCGCGGACTCGGCGACGGCATCGAGGGGATCGCGGTCTGCTCGACCGTCCCCTCCGTCCTGCACGAACTGCGCGAGGTGACCCGCCGCTACTACGGCGACGTCCCCGCGGTCCTGGTCGAGCCGGGCATCAGGACGGGCGTCCCGATCCTGGTGGACAACCCGAAGGAGGTCGGCGCCGACCGCATCATCAACGCGGTGGCCGCGGTCGAGCTGTACGGCGGCCCGGCCGTCGTCGTCGACTTCGGTACGGCGACGACCTTCGACGCGGTGTCGGCGCGCGGCGAGTACACCGGCGGTGTCATCGCCCCCGGCATCGAGATCTCGGTCGAGGCACTCGGGGTGAAGGGCGCCCAGCTCCGTAAGATCGAACTGGCCCGCCCGCGCAGTGTGATCGGCAAGAACACCGTGGAGGCCATGCAGTCCGGCATCATCTACGGCTTCGCCGGACAGGTCGACGGGGTGGTGAACCGGATGGCCCGCGAGCTCGCCGACGACCCGGCGGACGTCACGGTCATCGCCACCGGCGGCCTCGCCCCGATGGTCCTCAGCGAGGCCACCGTCATCGACGAGCACGAGCCGTGGCTGACGCTGATCGGGCTGCGCCTGGTGTACGAGCGGAACGTCGCCCGGCTGTGAGCCGGTGCCGGTAGCCGGACCGCTCGCCCGGCCGGTGGCGTGGCGGTCGGTGGCATGGCGGTCGACGGCGTGGCGCCCGGCCGGTGGCGTGGCGGTCGGCCGGTGGTACGGCGGTCGACGGCGTGGCGGTCGGCCGGTGGCAT
>NZ_JAAGLN010000441.1 GCF_010548145.1 Streptomyces sp. SID10853 | reverse complement strand
GATCGTCCGCCTGCCGTGCCGCGCCCGCAGCAGTACCGCCGCGCTCAGCAGCCCGGCGGTGACCGCCGACGTGGTGGTGTGGCCGGACGGGAACGACCAGCCCGAGGCTTGCGCGGCCCAGTCGCCGACCGGCGGGCGCTCCCGGGCGACCAGCGACATCACCCCGTACCGCAGCAGCTGCGCCAGGACCAGACAGGCCAGACAGGCCGCCGCCGCGGTCACCCGCTGCCGCGCACCGCACCCGGCGATCACACCCGCCAGGACGGCCAGCAGATACGGGATGACGCCCGTGCCGGTGTCGGTGACGCCGCGCGCCGCGGCGACCGCGACCGGCGGCCTGTGGTGCACCGACCAGGAGAGCAGCCGGCTGTCGGTCAGCAGAGGGGCGCCGTGGTGCCCCGCCACCACCAGCGTCAGCAGCACGAACGCCACCAGGGTGCCCACCGCCGTCGACACGGCCAGGTCGGCGGCGGTGCGCCGGTTCACGACGAGACCAGCAGCGGACGCAGCCTGGTGTCCGTGAGCCTCCTCGCCAGGGCCTCGGGCCGCCGTCGCAACGCGGTCGCGAGTACCAGCGCGACCAGCGCGCCCACCAGCGCCCCCGCGACGACATCGTGCGGATAGTGGGCGCCCACCCAGACCCGGGAGGCCGCCATCGCCACCGCGCAGACCAGGGCGGTCACGCCCAGCCGGCGGGAGACGAACAGCAGGGCCACCGCGGCGGCGAAGGCGAGGGCCGAGTGGTTGCTCGGGAAGGCCCAGTCGCCCGGCGCCGGGCACGCCTCCAGCGTCGTCACATGCAGGCTCTGGCACGGCCGGTCCTCCCGTACGACCAGCTTGACCGCGTCGTTGACGCCGTAGGCGAGCACCACGATCACCGGTACGGCCAGCGCCATCAGCCCGGCTGTGGCGCCCTCCCTGCGGGCCCGCCACCATCCGGCGACCATCAGCACGGCGAACAGCGCGAGGCCGTACGACGACCAGGCGGAGACCGCCGAGTCCAGCCAGCCGGGTGCGCGGTGGGCCAGGTCCACCGTGTCGGTGTAGAGGCCGCCGTCGACCGGCGATCCGTCATAGGCGAGGTTCATCCACTGACTCCGTCTGTGCGCGGGCGGTTCTTGCGGGAGCGTCGCAGCTCCAGGGCGAGCGGCAGCAGAGACACGACGACGATCACCGCGATGATCGGCAGCAGATAGTGGTCCACGTTCGGGACGGACTTCCCCAGCGCGTATCCGGCCAGCACCAGGCCCTGGCTCCAGACGAGCCCGCCGACCACCTGCCAGAGCGTGAACGTCCTGACCGGCACGGAGAGCGCGCCCGCCATCGGGTTGAGCACCGTGCGCACCACCGGGACGAAGCGGGCGAGCACGACGGCCTTCGCGTGGCCGTACTTGCCGAGCAGTTCCTCCGCGCGGGCCGCGCCCTTGCGCAGATGTTCCGAACGGCTGCGGGCGAGCAGGGCGCCTCCGGCCCTGCGGCCGATCAGATAGCCGCACTGTGCTCCCGCCAGCGCGCCCACTGCCGACGCGAGCAGCACCATGGGCAGCGACAGCTTCAGCCCGGCGGTCGAACTGCCCGTGCAGAGCAGCCCGGCGGTGAACAGCAGGGTGTCGCCCGGCAGGAAGAATCCGACCAGCAGGCCGGTCTCGGCGAACATCACCACGGCGATGCCGGCCACGCCGAAAGCGGTCAGCACGGACTGCGCGTCGAGGATGTTCACCGCGAGTGTCGAAGCTGTGAGCAAGGTCCCGGCCTTTCCGGTCGGATGAGGGAGGGCCCGGCGCGGGCGCCGCACCGGTGCGGTCCTGGCCAGAGGGTGTGGACCGCACCGAAGCGACTACAGCTCAGTAGACGGTCTACGTAACTGTAGACGATATCGCTTCGCGGGCCGGCGGGGGCGGCAGGGCGTGATCGCGGGGTAAGTTCCGTTCATGGAGCGCAACGAACGGCCGACCACGGCTTCGCGGTGGCTCGTCCGCACCACGGCGACCCGGTACTTCGCGCTGGCGGGGATCTTCTTCGTCTGGGCGTTCATCTGGCTGGCCTGGGCGCCGAAACCGTACGCCTGGATCGCCACCGTTCTGTGGATCGTCATCGCGGCCGTCTTCGCGGCCCAGGGACTCCGGCTGCGCAGACAGGCGCAGGCCGCGGAGGAGACGGAGGCCGCGGAGGAGACCGAGGGGCCCGGGAAGGCTGAGGGCCGGGAGGGGCCGGAAGGGCCGGACGGCACGGGCAGGGCTCGGGGCGGGCACGCGGCCGTGGGCGGGGTACGCGGCGGTGAGGCCGGCGGGCGCGCC
>NZ_JAAGLN010000440.1 GCF_010548145.1 Streptomyces sp. SID10853 | reverse complement strand
CCGGCGCCGCCGACCCGCTGGCGCAGCCCCGGGCGATGGCGCGGTGGCGGCTGTGGACCACCGGCCGCTTCACCGCGCGCACTGTGCCCGGCGACCACTTCTTCGTCCGCGGCCCCGAACTGCCCCGCCTGGTGGGGCGCGCGGCCCGCGTCGTGCGCCGGCTGACGCCGGAACCGGCAGGGGTGAGCAGCTGATGCGACGCGTCGTCATCACCGGCATCGGGGTGGTCGCCCCCGGCGGGATCGGCACCAAGGCGTTCTGGTCGATGCTGACCGAGGGCCGCACCGCCACCCGCCGCATCACGCGCTTCGACGCCGGCTCGTTCCGCTCACAGGTCGCCGCCGAGGCAGACTTCGACCCGGCACACCACGGGTTCGGGGCGAACGAGGCACACCGCCTGGACCGGGTCGCCCAGTTCGCCCTGGTCGCCGCCCGGGAGGCGGTCGCCGACAGCGGGATCGACCCCGCGGCCCGGGGCGAGCGCACCGGGGTGGCCCTGGGCACCGCCGTCGGCTGCAGCAGCGGACTCGACGAGGTGTACGCCCATGTCAGCGAGGGCGGAAGCCGCTGGCTCCTCGACCCGGCACGGGCCCAGGAGCGGCTCGGCGACTATCTCGTGCCGAGCTCCGTAGCCGCCGAAGTAGCCCGCGAAACAGGGGCGCTGGGCCCCGTCACCGTCGTGTCCACCGGCTGCACCTCCGGCCTCGACTCGCTGGGACACGCGGCGGAACTCATCCGCGAGGGCAGCGCGGATGTGATGGTGGCCGGCGCGTCGGAAGCCCCGATCACCCCGATCACACTCGCCTCCTTCGACGCGATCCGTGCCACCTCGGCCCGCAACGACGAACCGGAGAGCGCCTCCCGCCCCTTCGACCGCACCCGCAACGGCTTCGTGCTGGGCGAGGGCAGCGCGGTCCTCATCCTGGAGGAACGGGAGCACGCCGACCGCAGGGGCGCCCACATGTACGCCGAGATCGCGGGCTTCGCCGGCCGCTCCAACGCGTACCACATGACCGGACTGCGCCTGGACGGACGGGAGATGGCGGAAGCCATCCGCGTCGCCCTGGACGAGGCCCGCCTCGACGCCACCGCCGTCGACTACGTCAACGCCCACGGCTCCGGCACCAAACAGAACGACAAGCACGAGACGGCCGCCTTCAAGACAAGCCTGGGCGAGCACGCCCGCCGGGTGCCGGTCAGCTCCATCAAGTCGATGATCGGGCACTCACTCGGCGCGATCGGCTCCCTGGAGATCGCCGCCGGCGCGCTGGCCATCGAGCACGGTGTCGTGCCGCCCACCGCCAACCTGCACGACCCCGACCCGGACTGTGATCTCGACTACGTCCCCCTCGTCGCCCGCGAACAGCGCACCGACACGGTACTCAGCGTCGGCAGCGGTTTCGGCGGCTTCCAGAGCGCGATGGTCCTGACCGGCGCACGGACAAGGACGGCGGCATGACCGCGCCCGCCTCCGAGCACAGCGGACTGCTGGGCGCCCATGGGATGCGTGCCGCCGTCACCGGGATCGGAGTCGTCGCCCCAGGAGGCGTCGGCACCGAGACCTGGTGGTCCGCGATGCTGCACGGCCGGAGCGCCATCGGGCCCGTCACCCGCTTCGACACCACCGGCTACCCGGTGGGCCTCGCGGGCGAGATCACCGGCTTCGACGACGCCCGCCACGTGCCGGACAAGCTGCTGCCCCAGACGGACCGGGTGACCCGGCTTGCTCTCACCGCCGCCGCGGAGGCGCTCACCAGCGCACACCTCGATCCGGCGGCCCTGCCCGACTACGCCATTGGCGTCGTCACGGCAGGCGGCGCGGGCGGCTTCGAGTTCGGGCAGCGCGAACTGCAGGCGCTGTGGAGCAAGGGCAGCCGGCACGTCGGCGCCTACCAGTCGTTCGCCTGGTTCTACGCCGCCAACTCCGGCCAGATCTCCATCCGGCACAGACTCCGCGGACCCAGCGGCGTCGTCGTCTCCGAACAGGCCGGCGGCCTCGACGCGGTGGCACAGGCCCGGCGCCAGCTGCGCAAGGGCGGCCACGCCGTGCTCACCGGGGGCTTCGACGCCACCGTGTGCCCCTGGGGCTTCACCGCACACCTGGCGGCCGGCGGCATGAGCACGAGCCGCGACCCGGCACGCGCATACCTGCCGTTCTCCGCCGACGCCTGCGGACACGTCGTGGGGGAGGGCGGGGCCCTGCTGGTCCTGGAGGACAGCGATGCCGCGCACGCCCGCGGCGCCCGGGTGCTCGCCACCGTCGAGGGCTGCGCCGCCACCTTCGACCCGGCACCGGGACGCGGCGCACCCCGGCTGCTGGACGCGGC
>NZ_JAAGLN010000043.1 GCF_010548145.1 Streptomyces sp. SID10853 | reverse complement strand
GGGCCGGGGCCCCGGCGGCCGGGCCGCATCACCACGGCCGCCGCCCCCGCGCGGTCCGCGGCGCGCAGCACACCGACCGCTTCAGGGGAGGCGGCCTCCACCCCGACAGCGAGCAGGACGAGCCCGGTGGCCGCCCATATCTCTTCGTCCCGCTCCTCGCCCGTGTCGTGCAGCACCACGTCGGACACCGGCACACCGGTACCGCGCGGTGCCACGACGACGTCGAGCGTCCCGGCCGCGATCATCGCGAGCAGCTGAGCCAGCGTCGGGGCGTGGCCGGGGCGGTCGGTTCCGGTTGTGTGCATCCGCCCATAGTGTCCGCATCCCGGCGCGGCCGGCCATGTCGTACATCACTGTGGCGGGGCTACCAGGTGACGGGCAGCTCGTGGATGCCGTAGATGACGGAGTCGTACTTGAACGGGATCCGCTCCACATCGGCCGCGGCCCGCAGGGTGGGGATGCGGCGGAAGAGGGTGGGGTAGATGACCTGCAGTTCCATCCGGGCCAGTGGCTGTCCGACGCAGTGATGGGTGCCGGAGCCGAAGGCCAGGTGGGGTCGGGCGTTGCGGGCGATGTCCAGGGTGTCGGGGTCGGGGAAGACCTGGGGGTCCCGGTTGGCGAGTTCGCTGAGGAGGATGACGCCCTCGCCCGCGCGGATGGTCCGGCCCGCGACCTTGATGTCCTCCAGCGCGGTACGGCGCCGCCCGAGATGCACGATCGACAGGTACCGCAGGAGTTCCTCGACCGCGTCGGCGACCACCCGGGGGTCGCCGGTGTCCCGGATGGTGGCGAGCTGTTCCGGGTGCTCCAGGAGCAGCAGCGTGCCGAGGCTGATCATGTTCGCGGTGGTCTCGTGCCCGCCGAGGAGGAGCAGCACCCCCATCGCCGCCGCGTCGTGGCGGGTGATCTCTCCGGCCGTGATCCGCTCGGCGAGTGCGGAGAGCAGGTCGTCGCCGGGGTCGGTGGTCTTCCTGCCGACCAGCTCGTCGAGGTATCCGGAGAGGTTGGTGTGGGCGGTGTGCCGGGCCTCGGCGTCGGCGGTCGCCGAGACGATGGTCTTGCTGTTGGTCTGGAAGAACTGGTGGTCCTCGTAAGGGACGCCGAGCAGCCGGGAGATGACCAGGGACGGAATGGGCAGCGCGAGCGCCTGCACGAGGTCCGCCGGCTTGGGGCCGTCGAGCATCGTGTCGATGAAGCCGTCCGTCATCTCCTGGACGACGGGCCGCATCGCCTCGATCCGCTTGATGGTGAAGACGCCGCTGACCATACGGCGCAGCCGCGCGTGTTCCGGATCGTCCATCCCGACGAAGCTCATGTCCGCCTTCGCCTTGCCTGCCTTTTCGGGGTCGACGGGGCTGGGGAAGCCCGGATGGGAGAAGACGGCGCTGAGGCGGGGGTCACCGAGCAGCTGCTTCTGCTCGGCGTGGCTGGTCACCACCCAGGGGGTGCTCCCGCCCCAGGACGTGACCCGGCTGACCGCTCCACGGTCGCGCAGGGCACGCATCTCGGGCGAGACGCCGAACGGGCACACGGCGGAGCGGGGGCCGGGGAACGCGGGGGTGTCGGCGGAGGCGGGGGTGTCGGCGGAGGCGGTGTCCGCCCGGGGCGCTGAGGTCATTCGTGGTCCTTCGACGTGGGGGGGCGCAGGGGCAAGGAGCAGGGACGGCAGGGATCCGGGAACGCCTACGTCTGCTCGGTGATGTGGATCGCCGCTGCGGGGCACACACTCGCGGATTCCCGTACGGCCTCGTGCTGGCCGGGGTCAGGTGCGGCGGCGAGCAGGACGACGATGCCGTCCTCGTCGCGCTGGTCGAAGACCTCTGGCGCGATCATCACGCACTGCCCGGCGCCGCAGCACTTCTCTTCGTCGACGCTGATCCTCATGTCAGGTGTCTCCCTTTCGTTTCCCCGTGTGCCGTTTCCGGATGTGCCCTTTCCGGGCTGTGCAGAGTGGCCGAGCTGTGCAAGGTGACCGGGCTGTGGAAGGCGGCCGGGCTGTGCAAGGCGGCCGGGGCGGTCAGCAGCCCGGCGATCGCGTCGGTCAGCGCGGCCGCGGTCCGGTCCCAGGAGGCAGGCGGCACACCGGTGTTCGCGGCCAGGGCACCTTCCCGGTGCGCGCAGGTGTGCACGATCAGATGCCGCGCCATCTCCCCGCGGGCGACCCTGACCTCGGGCGACAGGTGGGCGAGGCGGCGCCCGAGGCCGTCGAGTACCCGCCGCAGATTCGGGCGGGCGATGGCCTGCTCGGTCACCAGCGTGCGCATCGTCGGGTCGGTCATGACCTGTACGGACAGCCGGGCGTTCCAGGACGGATGACCGAGCGAGGCCAGATACTCCGGCACCGGCCTGACCAGGGCGACGACCCAGTCCCGGATCTCGTCGCTGCCCTCAGCGAGCGCCACGTACCGCTCCCGGAACAGGTCGGCCCGTTCACCGTGCCTGGTCATGATCGCGCGGACCAGCTCGGTCCGGGTGCCGAAGTGGTAGCTGACGGCCGTGACGTTCCGCTGCCCCGCCGCCTGGGCGATCTGCCGGTGCGAGACCGCGGACAGACCGTGCTCGGCGAACAGCCGCTCGGCCGCCGCCATGATCGCGTCCCGGGTCCCTTCCGTACGGTCGGTCCGGGGAGCTCCGGTGGTCCCGGCAGCTGTCACCAGGTCACCGGCAACGCGTGCAGGGGAGCGGTGAGCAGCCCCTCTTCGGCGCGCAGTTCCTCCGCGGCCACAGCGAGTTCGAGGGTCGGCAGGCGTCGCAGCAGGACACTGAGCACGGCCTGCATCTCGGTACGGGCGAGCGGCTGCCCGAGGCAGGAGTGGGGCCCGGCGCCGAAGGTGAGATGCGGGTTGGGGCTGCGGCCGATGTCCATCTCGTCCGCGTTCTCCCAGACGCTCCGGTCGCGGTTGGCCGCGGCCATGCTGCACACCACGGTGGTCCCCGCCGGTACGGCACCGCCGGGGAGCTCGACGTCCTCGTGGACGTAGCGCTGCATTCCGGTCTTGGCGCCGTTCGGGTCGAACCGCAGGCTCTCCTCCACCGCCGCCCTGACCAGTGAGGGATCGGCCAGCAGCCGCTCCCAGCGCCGCCGGTCCGACAGCAGGTGCGCCACCATCAGCCCGATGAAGCCCGCGGTGGTCTCGTGGCCGGCCAGCAGCAGCGCCTGTCCGGTGGCCACGAGCGCCTCGTCGGACATCGGCTCGTCCGTGCCTCCGGCCCCGGTCAGCAGCAGGCTGAGCAGGTCGTCCCCGGGGGCGGCGCGCTTGCCGTCGATGAGGCCGGACATATAGGCGGCGAACTCCTGGTACGCCGACTCCGTCTCGTCCCGCGTGTACCGGGTGACGTTCAGGAAGATGTCGGACCAGGTCTTGAACCGGTCCCGGTCGCTCTCCGGGACGCCGAGCATGCGGCAGATCACGAACACCGGCAGCGGGAACGCGAGTCCGGCCACCAGGTCCGCAGGACGCCCCCGCTCCAGCATTCCGTCGATGAGCCGGTCGCTCATGGCCTCCATGTCCGGGCGCAGCGCGGCCATCCGCCTCGCCGTGAACCACTTCCCCACCATGCGCCGCCACCGCTCGTGCCCCTGGGCGTTGAGCGTCTTCGCCATCGGGCTCTTGAAGATCCCGTCCGAGCCTCCGGCAGCCACCCGGGCCGCGTCGGGCCTGGTCAGTCCCTCGCGGCTGAAGCGGGGGTCGGACAGCGCCGTACGCACGTCCTCGTACCGGGTCAGCAACGACGCCTCGTCACCGCTCGGCAGACTCACCCGCGCCACCGGGCACGTCCGGCGCAGCTCCTCCCACGTCTCCGACGGCTGCAACGCCGACGGGGGGTTCAGCGGATAGGGCAGCGGTTCCACATCCTGCGGGCCGGTCACCACAGATCTCCTCCGCACACTCGGGTCGACGGATCACGCTCCGGAAGCAGTCAACACCTCGCGGTTGGATTAAGTCAATCGACTGATTTAATGTTTCCCTGAGCAACTATCTGCGAGGAGAGTTCCGTCTTGAAGGACACGCACGTGAAGGACACGCAAGAGCCGTCCGGCTCCAGGGGCGTGGTCAGCGTCCTGGCGCTCGCCGGCACCCTGGCGGCGGTCATGCAGACACTCGTCACCCCGCTGCTCGCGAAGCTGCCGGGCATGCTGCACACATCGGCCTCCAACGCCACCTGGGTCGTCACCGTCACTCTGCTCGTGTCCGCGGTGTGCGTGCCGGTCACCGGCCGCCTCGGCGACATGCTCGGGAAGCGCCGGATGATGCTGGCCTGCATGGTGCCGCTGATTCTGGGATCGGTGGTGTGCGCCCTGTCCTCCAGCATCACCCCGATGATCATCGGCCGGGCGCTTCAGGGCATGGGGATGGGGATGGTGCCGCTCGGTATCGCCCTGCTGCGCGACACCGTCCCGAAGGAGAAGCTCAGCTCCTCCATCGCGCTGGTGAGTGCGTCGATGGGGATCGGCGGAGGCATCGGGCTGCCCATCTCGGCGGCGGTCGCCCAGTACGCCAACTGGCGTGTGCTGTTCTGGGGTTCCGCCGTACTGGCCACGGTCCTCGCCCTGCTGATCCGCTCCCTGATTCCGCAGGTACCCCCCACCATCACGGGGCAGCGGTTCGACGTCCCCGGAGCGCTCGGCCTCGGCGCCGGGCTGGTCTGTCTGCTGCTGGCGGTCTCCAAGGGAGCCGGCTGGGGCTGGGGTTCGGGCACCACCCTGGGCCTCTTCGCAGGCGCTGCGGTGCTGTTCGTGTCCTGGGGCATGTGGGAGCTGCGCACCAAGGACCCGTTGATCGATCTGCGCGCCACCGCCCGCCCGCGGGTGCTGATGACGAACGTCGCCTCGGTCTTCACCAGCTTCGCGATGTACGCCAGCATGCTGGTCATGCCGCAGCTGCTGCAGTTCCCCTCGGCCACCGGCTACGGACTGGGGCAGTCACTCCTGGCCTCCGGTCTGTGGATGGCGCCGGGCGGCATCATGATGATGCTCGTCTCGCCGCTCGGCGGAAAGCTGACCGATGCCAAGGGCCCGAAATTCACCCTGCTCAGCGGGGCCCTCGTGATCGCCGGCGGATACGGCGTCTCGCTGGCGCTGATGGGCTCGGCCTGGGGCATCATGCTGGCCGTCATGGTCATCAACAGCGGTGTGGGACTGGCCTACGGCTCCATCCCCGCCCTCATCATGGGCTCCGTCCCACAGTCGGAGACTGCCGCGGCCAACGGCTTCAACACCCTGATGCGCTCGCTCGGCACCTCCGTCGGCGCCGCGGTCATCGGCGTGCTCCTCGCACAGATGACGACCACCGCGGCAGGCCGGAGCTTCACCTCCGAGTCCGGCTTCCGCACGGCGCTCCTCGTCGGCTGCGCCATGGCGATCGTCTCGATGGCCGTGGGAGCCCTCATCCCGGCCGTGCGCGCCGCCGCACTCGGCACGGCGAAGACGGAAGGCGAGAAGGCCCGGCCCACCGCCACGGCCTGACCGGGCGGAGTGCGGCCGCCCCCGGTTAAGTCAGGTGTTTGACCGGTGATCGGGGGCGGCGCTTAACTGGGTGACGTCGGAGTTCGCGCCTACGGAAGCCATGCGGTGAGACGAGCAGTGAGTGACACAGGCCAGCGGTACACACCGTTGCGGTGGTCGCGGTGACCCCCGCCACGGCGCGGCACGCGCGGGTCGCCGCCACCCGGGAGCTGCTCATCTCGACGGCGGAGCGGCTGTTCGCCGAACACGGTGTGTTCGCCGTCTCCAACCGCCAGATCAGCGAGGCCGCCGGGCAGGGCAACAACGCCGCCGTCGGCTACCACTTCGGCACGAAGACCGACCTGCTGCGCGCGATCGTCCGCAGGCACAGCGAGCCGATCGCCGCCGTACGGCGGCGCATGGTCGACGCGACGGGTGACTCGGCGGAGGTGCGGGACTGGGTCGCCTGCCTGGTCCGCCCGAGCACCGAGCATCTGGCCGAGCTGCCCCACCCCACGTGGTACGCCCGGTTCGGCGCACAGTTGATGACCGATCCGGTGCTGCGCGAGATGGTGATCGACGAGTCGTTCGGCCCGTCGATCCAGCAGACCCTGGACGGCCTCAACCGCTGCCTGCCAGGGCTGCCGCTGCCCGTACGGATCGAGCGCGGCGACATGGCACGCAACCTGCTGGTCCACATGCTCGCCGAACGCGAACGCGCCCTCGCCGACGGCGCCCACACGGCCCGCGCCAGCTGGCACACGTACGCGACCGGCCTGATCGACGCGATCACCGCGATCTGGCTGGCGCCGGTGACCCCGGCCGACTGAGCAGCACGGGCCAGCCCCCACTGACCGCTGCCGGTCGGCGGGGGCTGCCCCGGTGACTCGGGGTGCGGCTGCGGTCAGGCCCTCAACTCACCGTCGCGCAGGGCGGAGACGAACGCCGACCAGCCGTGCGCGGCGAACGTGACCACGGGACCGCCCGGGTTCTTGCTGTCGCGTACGGGAACGACGGCGGCGAAGTCGTCGGCGACCTCGAGGCACTGGCCGCCATCCTGGTTGCTGTAGCTGCTCTTGCGCCACATCGCGGCATTCAGGTCGATATTTCGCATGATCCTCAGCCCCTCAACTCGCCGTCCCGCAAAGCGGAGACGAACGACGACCAGTGATCCGCGGCGAACGTGACCACGGGGCCGCCCGGGTTCTTGCTGTCGCGTACGGGAACGACGGCGGCGAAGTCGTCGGCGACCTCGACGCACGCACCACCATCCGAGTTGCTGTAGGAGCTCTTACGCCAGTTCGTGACGCTCAGGTCGAGGGATCGCACGGTACTTCCTCCAACATACGCAGGATGAACTTCCGTGACTCGGTCGGGGACAAGGCCAAGTCACGTACCGCATCGTAAGCACGTTGCAGCCGCTCGACCGGGCCGTCCTCCTCGATGAGTTCGCCCCGGTAGGCATTTTCCGTGTAGGCCACGGTACGCCCACCTGGTAGACGTAGAAACCAGACGTCGGTGCTGTCCAGCCCATATGGCCCCGCCTGGAATGGCAGCACCTGAACTGTCACATCGTCTCGCTCCGCCATCTCCAGCAGGTGCTCCAACTGAGCGCGCCACGCGCCAATGTCGCGCAACGGCGTCCGGAGTACAGCCTCGGACAGGATCGTTCTGAATGGCGGGGCCGTTGGTCCCTCCAGCAGATCCCGTCGACCCATCCGAGCATCAACCTGCTGTGTCAGCTCCGGCTCCTTGATCCCACCAGCCGCCAGCACCGCGCGCGCATATCCCGGCGTCTGCAACAGCCCCGGCAGCACGCTGACTCCGAAATGCCACAGGCTGGTCGCATCCGACTCCAGCGCCATGTACTGCCGGTACCGCTCACGGAACTGCGTACGGTCCCTCATCGCCAGCTCCCACAGCACGAGCAACAACCCCTGCGTGCCGAAGAAGTGGTCCAGCCCCTGGACCACTTCGGGGCCGCCGAGCGTCTCGCCCTTCTCCATCTTGCCGAACAGCGAGTAGTCCCAACCGAGCCGCTCACCGACCTGCCGCAAGCTGAGACCCCGCTCGGCGCGCAGTTTCCGTAACTCCTCCGCGAACCGCTGACGCGGCTCCTGGCTGCGGCTGGTGACGAGGCGTCGTTGCGGCATGGCACTCCTTCCAGGGCGTCCGGCCCACCCGGAATCCGCCCCCGTACCGGTACACATACACGCGCGCCCGCCAGTTCGCCGCATTCCATGTGGAATGTGTGGAACGAGCACGGCCGCGGGGGAACGAGATCGCGCCGTCGGTGTGCCCGGCCCGGCCGGGCGGCATTCTCGTAACGCCCCCACTACGCACCGTAGTTCACGCCTGGTGGGCCCGGCAGCGAAACCGCGCAAACACACCGGCCGCAAGGAGATCCCGCCATGACCACACCTCCCCCACTCCCCCGCCGCACCCCGTACCGCGCCACCGACGACGACAGCCCCAAGGTCCAGGAGGCGCTCGAAGCGCGTGACGCGCTCGCCGGGGCCCTGACCCGCGCCGGTATCCAACTCCCCGCCATGGACGTACGCACGCCCTGGTTCGAGCCCGAGCCCGAGCCGGAACAGGACGAGACCCCGGCCAGTACCCGCTACGCGCTGGTGTACCTCGGGGTGTGCTCAGCGCCGGTCGCCCTCGCACTGGCCGCGGTCGTCGCGAAGGGCGCGGGCCGGTGAGCACCACCCCGCAGCCGGACCCGACGACCGCGCCGCCACTTCCCGGAACGGCCGTTCGCGACATCGCAAGCAGCCGGGTCGGCATCGTCATGGGGCACGAGGGCCCATGGCTCCAGCTGCGGCCGCTGGGCGGTGGCCGCGAGTGGGACGCCGATCCGGCCCGCGTACGCCCGGTCGGCCCGGCCGAGCTGCTGCAGGCCCGCGTCGCCGAGGCCAACGCCCGCAGCCGTTCCACGGACTAAGAAAGTACTTTCCACTTCGGAAAGTATGTGTCAGGATGGCAAGCCTCAGCCCCCACCTCTGACCGGGAAAGGCCCGTGCGTTGATGCAGCCGCAGGAGAACGAGTCCGTACGCCACGACACCGGCGCAGAATCGGCCGAGTACGCCGCAGGCGCCCTGCGGGACGTGGAGACGGCACAGGAGCGGGCCCGTCTCAAAGCCGGCCTCCTCCCGGCCTGGTACGGACCGGCAGCGACGGTGGCCGTGATAGTGCCGAGCGCGGTCCAGGCATGGAGCGACGGCAAGCGCGGTCCGGCAACTCTGCTGACACTTCCGGTGGCGATCCTGGCGCTCATCGTCATCGCCCTGCTCGCGCGGGCAGCGCGCAGGAGCGCCGGGGTTCTGATCGACCGGTCCTGGCCCGCCCGTCTGTGGCGGAGCCGGGTCGCGCTGCCGACCGTCTTCGTGGCGGGTGCCCTGGCCGGATGGCTGTGCTGGGTCCTCGGAGCGGACGAGGCCACGGCGCAGCTCACGGCGTTCGTCGTGTCCGGGCTCGGTGTGTGGGTGACATGCCTGGCCCGTAACGCGACGATCAGGCGGACCCTGGCGGAGCTGGCGTGACGGGCACCCCACCGGGCCAGGGACGGCCGGCGCTGGACGAGACGATCCAGCATCCGACCCGGCTGGCCGTCGCCGCCTTCCTCTCCGCGTGCGACGAGGCCGAGTTCGCGGCCGTACGAGACGGCTGCCAGGTGTCCGACTCGGTGCTCAGCAAGACCGCCTCCGCGCTGGAAGCTGCCGGATATCTGGACATCCGCAAGGGCCATGTGGGCAAGCGGCCCCGGACCTGGCTGTCCCTCTCCCCCGACGGCCGGCAGGCGCTGGACGACCACCTCACCGCGCTCCAGGCCATCGTGGCCGCGGCCCGGCAGGCGGGCGGCAGCCGGGAGCAGGCCGGGCAGAGCGGCTGAGCGCGGTGCCACCGCGGGCGGCCTCGGCGTCAGAATTCCGCCAGCACCCGCGGCGCGCGCCGACGACATTGGAGCCATGACCACCTACACGGCTCTCCCCATCCCCCCGGCCGCGCTGCGGGAACTCCGCGTGAGCGACGACTCCGGCCGGCCCCCGCACCCGTACACCGCACGCGAGGACGGCGACCCCGTCGACTGCGTCGGAAGTCCGCTGCGCTGCTGCCTGCGGGCCATCGAGCCCGGCGAACGGGTGGCGCTCGTCTCGTACGCGCCGCTGCGGCGCTGGGCGGCGGCGACGGGCGCGGCACCCGGGGCGTACGACGAGGCCGGGCCGGTCTTCATCCACGCCGATGCGTGCCCGGGGCCGCGTGACACCGATGGCTACCCCTTCGCGCGGCCGGGCGCGCTGCGCACCATCCGGCGCTATGACGCCGAAGGGCACATCGTCGGCGGCCGTCTCTTCGAGATCCCCGAGGACACGGGCGCCGGGTTCGACCGGGCCCTCGACGAGGCGTTCGCCGTCCCGGAGGTGGCGATGGTGCACGTACGCGCCGTGGAGTACGGCTGCTTCCACTTCGCGGTACCCCGGCCGTAGGGCTCTGCCGCGCCGCCCTCAGGTGTGCTGTTCCTCCGCGAGGTCCAGACCCCTCCGGCCGGCCGGAGCCGTGTCCGGACCCGTGGCGCGGCGCCACGGGCGGGCGACCGGCGGGGACACCGCGCGCCACCACGGCTCGGACGGGAGCTTGCCCGACGGCTCGAAGGGTTCGCCGGCCCGGGGCAGCGCCACGGCCTGCCCGGCCTCCCCCGCCGCGTCCCGGGTCCACTCGCCGGGCTCGGCCCACGGGTGCGGGGCGAGGTTGAAGGTGCCCCAGTGGATGGGCAGCAGCGCACCGCCGGGCTTCCCGCCCTGGAGGTCCAGATGGGCCTGGACGCCTTCGGCCGGCGTCATGTGGATGTCGGGCCAGTACTCGGAGTACGCACCGATCTGGATCATCGTGGCGTCGAACGGGCCGTGCTCGGCGCCGATGTCCGCGAATCCGGGGAAGTAGCCGGTGTCACCGCTGTGGTAGATCCGGTGCTCGGGTCCGGCGACGGACCAGGACGCCCAGAGGGTGTGCTGCTGGTTGCGCAGCCCGCGGCCGCAGAAGTGCCTGGCCGGGGTGGCGGTGAGCCGGATGCCCGCGACCTCCGTGGTCTCGTTCCAGTCCAGCTCGCGCAGCCGGTCAGCGGGGACGCCCCAGCGCTCCAGATGGGCGCCCACGCCGAGCGGTACGGCGAAGACCGTGCCGGTCCCCGCGAGTGCCTTGATGGTGGGGAGGTCCAGGTGGTCGTAGTGGTCGTGCGAGATCACCACGGCGTCGACGGGCCCGAGCGCGGCGAGCGGCAGCGGTACGGGGTGCAGCCGCTTCGGCCCGGCGAACGAGAACGGGGAGCAGCGCTGCCCCCAGACCGGGTCGAACAGCACCCGCCGGCCGTCGATCTCGGCGAGCACGCTGGAGTGCCCCATCCAGGTGAGCCGCAGCCCCGACACCGGTGCCTTCGCCAGATCGGCGACGGTGGTGGCGTGGACCGGGACGGTGCCGTCGGGGACCCTGAGGACCCGCTCCTCCTTGCGGAAGTAGACCTTCGCGAACTCGGCCATGGAGCCGGACGGCCGGGTCCTGGCGCCCACCGGGTTCTGGAACACGCCGTCGGCGAAGTTCGGTGAGCGGCGGATACGCGCCATCCGCTCTCCGGCCGGGTCGGCGCCGAAGCCCTCCGGCCGCAGCGCGCGGATCCGGGGAGGCAGAGAACGGGAAGCGGGCACAAGGACCTCCAGGTGTGCGGTGTCGATCCATTATGTGCGGCGGGCGCGTCCGGCGAGGAACGAGCCCGTGAACGGTCCACGCCGCCGGGCAGCGGCCGGAGCTGCAGCGGTCAGAGCGGGAGCAGGTCGGGGCGCTTGGGCTCGACATGGTCGCCGGACGACTCACCGCGGAGCCTGCGGCCTATCCAGGGCACCAGGTGTTCGCGGGCCCACTGGATGTTGTCGCGCCGCACCTCGGCCGAGCCGCGCGGCGGCTCCGGGGGCCACGGCTGGTCCGGGTCGGCGGGCACGTCGAGGCCCAGGACCTGTGCGGCACGCAGGGCGACACGGGTGTGGCCCTCGGGCGACAGATGCAGCCGGTCGGCGTCCCAGGCGCGGCGGTCCTGGATCGTCTTGAGGGACCAGAGGTCGAGCACCGGGGCGCCGTGCCGGGCCGCGATGACCCGGACATGCTCGTTGTACGTGGCGATCTTGCCGCGCAGATGACGCAGGACCGGCACCCCGCGGGTGTCGAACCCGGTGGTCACCATGACGGTGCCGACCGACGCGGTGAGGTCGGCGAGCGCCCGCTCGAAGCGCTCGGCCGCGTCGTCCGGGTCGGAGCCCGGCCGGATGATGTCGTTGCCGCCCGCCGAGAAACTGACCAGGTCGGGTGCGAGTTCCTTCGCCCGTGGGACCTGCTCGTCGACGATCTGGTCGAGGAGCCGTCCGCGTACGGCCAGGTTCGCGTAACGGAAGGTGTGTTCGGGGACGCGGTCGTCCAGAAGTACGGCCAGCCGGTCGGCCCAGCCAACGAAGGTTCCGTCGGGTCCGGGGTCCCCGACTCCCTCGGTGAAGCTGTCGCCGATCGCCGCGTACGACCCGATGATGTCTCTGTTCTTGATTGCCGAATCGTCTGCCACAACGGCCCATCCTGCACCTCGTGCTGTGACCTACGCGACCGTATTTAGGGGGTGACGGGCCGTGAGAAAGGCCACCTGGTCAGTTTGTCTAAAGACGGAATAAGGAGGGCCACCCGGCTTCTCCGGGGCACGATGCCTGCATCACGCACCGATGTCGTATCGTCAAAAATCCAGGGCCGTGAGGACCACGCTCCTCACACACGGCCGGACCGCCAGGTCCACCACGCGCCGACGGCGGCGACCAGCCCCGCCGGCAGGACACCGAGGAGCCCCGTGACGCAGCAACTTCCGCAGGTCCCGTCGGCAGAACCCGAGCTGTCCGGGGTCCGCAACTTCCGTGACGTGGGCGGGCTGCCGACCGTGGACGGACGGCGGGTGGGCCCGGGCAGGCTGTTCCGCAGCGGTCACCTCGCCCACGCCACAGCCGACGACGCGGCCTTCCTGTCGTCGCTGGGCCTGCACACCATCTTCGACTTCCGTAACGCCGCCGACGTGGCCCTGGACGGACGGGACGTGGAGCTGGCGGGCGTACGTCACGTCAACATCCCGCTCACGGACCCGGCGGACGGGTCCGAGTTCTGGCGGATGGTCCGCGACGGCGATCTGGAGCAGCTGCGGCGGGTCCTCTCCGACGACCGGGCCGCGGGCCGGATGGCCGAGTCGTACCGGACGATCATCACGACCAGGACCGCCGAGCACAGCCGGGTGCTGCACGCCATCGCCGAGGACAGCGTGCCCGCGCTGATGCACTGTGCGGCGGGCAAGGACCGGGCGGGACTCTCGATAGCGGTGACGCTGCTCGCGGTGGGCGTGGAGCGCGATGCCGTCGAGGCGGACTACCTCAAGTCGAACGACCCCCGGCGGCGCTACCTGGTCAAGCGCAGCAACGAGTCGGCCGACCCGCACTCCGACGAGGTCATGCAGTTGCTGAGCCCGCTCTTCGAGGCCCGAGCCGAGTATCTGGAGACGGCCTTCGCGGCCATCGACGAGACCTGGGGCACCACCGAGCGCTATCTCTCCGAGGGCCTGGAGCTGAGCCCGCAGACACGCGAGAAGCTGCGCGCCCGGCTGCTCGACGAAGCCTCCTGAGCCGGGCGCCGGCGGCGGGCTACTGCCGGCCGCCGAGCGTGAACAGCAGATAGACGAATCCGGCGAAGAGATGGCCCGCCACCAGGTAGGCGAAGAGCCTGATGACGAGTCCCCTGGGGAACTTCTTCTCCTGGGTGTCCTCGGGTGTTTCCGGCATGGCGGGCCTCTTCTCGTCGGGGGTTCGGCAGCGGGTCGGGCTCAGTGCAGGTCGGGGCTCTGCAGCAGGGTGTGCACGAAGAGCAGCTCGGTCCCGTCCCGGGTGGCCGCCGCGATCCGGTGCGGGGTGAGCGAGTCGAAGTGGGCGCTGTCCCCGGGGTCGAGGTCGTGCGCCGCGTCGCCGAGGGTCAGCCGCAGCTTCCCGCTGAGGACGTACAGCCACTCCTCGCCGGGATGGACCCGGACCAGCTCGCCCTGCGCCCCGTACGGCACCCGCACCCGCAGCGGCTGCATCGCCCGGCCCGGGGAGCCCGCCGTGTGGTACGTCCAGCCGTCGGCCTCGACGGAGTCCCGGCTGTCCCCGCGGATGACGGGGTCCCGTTCGGGCGGCACCTCGCCGAGCAGCTCGGAGACCGACGTACCGTAGATGCGGGCGAGCGAGAGCAGCATGGGCAGCGACGGCTGTCTGGCACCGGTCTCGAGGCGGGAGAGGTGCGCCGGGGAGAGGCCGGCCCTGCGGGCCGCGGCCTCAAGGGTGAGCCGCCCACGCCGGCGCAGTTCACGCAGGCGCGGGGCGACATCGGGCAGGTCGTCCGCGGGGGTGCTCATACACCCCATTGGGACAGCAAAATGCCTCAGAGGCAATTTTCTTGCCTCTGAGGCAAAAGCGCGGCTTGCCGACGGTGCTCAGCGGTTGGCGACGGCCTGCTTCACCAGGGTCCGGCCGAAGTCCCACATGAGTCCGCCACCGCCGTGCGCGTCCTCCATCACCGCGGTGAACGCCTCGACGAAGCGGTCCACGTCGGCCTCGTCGACGACCAGCGGCGGGATCAGCTTGATCACTTCCAGATGATCCCCGGACACCTGCGTGAGGATGCGGTGCTTCTGCAGCAGCGGTACGACGACCATCTGCGCGAAGAGCCCCTTGCGGGCCGCCTGGAGCATGGTCCAGCGGCTGCGGAGCTTGAGCGACGTGGGCCGGCCGAACTCGATGCCGATCATCAGCCCCCGCCCGCGGACGTCGTGCAGCAGCTCGTAGCGGGGAATGAGCGCGGCCAGCCGGGACTTGAGCAGTTCACCGGTCGCGCGGGCGTGCGCGACGGTCTCCTCGTCCTCCATCACCGAGAGCACGGCCAGCCCGGCGGCCATCGCCTGCGCGTTGGAGCCGAAGCTGGCCGAGTGGACCAGCACCCGGTCCATGGACGAGTAGACCTTCTTGAAGATCCAGTCCTTGCCCAGCGTGGCGCTCACCGGCACGTAGCCGCCCGAGAGCGACTTGGCCACACACACCAGGTCCGGTTCGACGCCCTCCTCGTGCTGGTAGGCGTAGAAGTCACCGGTCCTGCCGAGCCCCGTCTGCACCTCGTCCGCGATCAGGAGCGCCTTGTGCCGGCGCAGCAGCTCCTGGGCCGCGCGCAGAAAGCCGGGCGGGGACTCCAGGACACCCTTGCCCTGGATCGGCTCGACCACGAATCCCGCCACGTCCCCGCGCTTCAACTCGCGTTCCAGCGCGGCGAGATCACCCATCGCGATCGCCGTGTCGGGCAGCAGCGGTGCGAATCCGTCCCGGAACCCGTCCTCGCCGTTGACCGAGAGCGAGCCGGTCGTCAGCCCGTGGAAGGCGTGCGAGCAGTAGAGGATCCTGGGCTTCCCGGTGGCGTACCTGGCGAACTTGAGCGCGGTCTCGACGGCTTCCGTACCGCTGTTGCCGAAGAACACCCGGTCCAGGTGCGGCGAGTGCGCAAGCAGCTTCTCTGCGAGCAGCCCGGGCAGCGGCTGGCAGTCGAAGCGCGTCAGGTCGGCGAGCGAGGCGTCCAGGACGTCGTGCAGCGCCTTGCGGACGACCGGGTGGTGCCGGCCGAGCCCCATGACGCCGAAGCCCGCGAGCATGTCGAGGTAGTCGTTGCCGTCGGCGTCCCAGAAGTGGGCGCCCTCGGCGCGCTCGTAGACGTTGTCGAAGCCGATGGTGTGCAGCATCCTCGGCAGCTGGTGGTTGAGGTACCGGGTGTGCAGCTCGTAGCGCTCGGCACCTCGCTCGGCGAGCAGGGTCGTCAGATCGAAACCCTTCGGTTCGAGGCCCTTGGGCGCGCCTTCCGTCATTCCGTCTTCTCCTTGGCTTTCAGGGCGGCGCTGATCCGTCCTGCGATCTCGACGGGCGTGAGCCCGATGTCGGCCAGCACTTCGGCACGCTTGGCGTGCGCGAGGAACTGCTCGGGGATACCGAAGGTCCGCAGCGGTACGTAGACCCCGGCGTCGCGCAGCGCCTGGCCGACCGCCGAACCCACGCCGCCGCTGCGGCTGTTGTCCTCGGCGACCGCGACCAGCCGGTGTTCCGCGGCCAGCCCCGGGAGTCCGTCGTCCACCGGTTTGACCCAGCGCGGGTCGACGACCGTGCAGCCGATGCCGCTGCTTTCGAGGAGTTCGGCGGCCCGGAGACAGACCGGGGCGAGCACCCCGACGGCGACCAGCAGCACCTGGGGCCGGTCGGCCCGGTGCAGTACGTCCATACCGCCGACCCGGCCGACCGCCGGGACCGGATCGCCCACCGACTCCTTGGGGAAGCGCAGTACGGTCGGCGCGTCGTCCACGTCGACCGCCTCCCGCAGCTGGGCGCGGAGCTGATCGGCGTCCCGGGGCGCGGCTATCCGCAGTCCGGGCACGGCCTGCAGCACGGACATGTCCCACATGCCGTTGTGCGAGGGCCCGTCGACCCCGGTGACCCCGGCCCGGTCGAGGACGAAGGTGACACCGCACTTGTGCAGGGCCACGTCCATCAGCAGCTGGTCGAAGGCCCGGTTGAGGAAGGTCGCGTACACGGCGACCACCGGATGCAGACCGCCGGTGGCGAGCCCGGCGGCGGAGACCGTCGCGTGCTGTTCGGCGATCCCGACGTCCCAGACCCGTTCGGGGAAGCGCTCGGCGAACTCGGTGAGCCCGACCGGGTGGAGCATCGCGGCCGTGATGGCGACGACATCGGGCCGCTCGGCGCCGATCGCGGCGATCTCGGCGCCGAACACCGAGGTCCAGGACGGCCCGCCGGGCGGGGCGAGCGGTGCGCAGGTCAGCGGGTCCATGACGCTGACGGTGTGGAAGCGGTCCGCCTCGTCCTCCAGGGCGGGCCGGTAGCCGCGCCCCTTCTCGGTGAGGCAGTGCACCAGCACCGGGCCGTGGAAGCGCTTGGCCCGGTGCAGCGCCGACTGCACAGCCGCGAGGTCGTGGCCGTCGACCGGCCCGACGTACTTGAGCCCCAGGTCCTCGAACATGCCCTGCGGCGCGAAGGCGTCCTTGAACCCCTTCTTCGCGCCGTGCAGCGACTCGTACAGCGGCTGCCCCACGACGGGCGTCGACTGGAGCACTTCCTTGCCCCAGGCGAGGGCCCGCTCATAGCCGTCGGTGGTGCGGAGGGTGGCGAAGTGGTTGGCCAGACCGCCGATCGTCGGGCCGTACGAGCGCCCGTTGTCGTTCACGATGATGATCAGCGGGCGGTCCCTGGCGGCCGCGATGTTGTTGAGCGCCTCCCAGGCCATACCGCCGGTGAGCGCGCCGTCGCCGATCACGGCGACCACATGGCCGGTCCTGCCGAGCACCTCGTTGGCCTTGGCGAGGCCGTCGGCCCAGCCCAGCACCGTCGAGGCGTGCGAGTTCTCGATGACGTCGTGCGCGGACTCCTCGCGGGACGGGTAGCCGGAGAGGCCGCCCTTGCTGCGCAGTTTGGAGAAGTCCTGCCGGCCGGTGAGCAGTTTGTGCACATAGCTCTGGTGACCGGTGTCCCACAGGATGCGGTCGACGGGTGAGTCGAAGACCCGGTGCAACGCTACGGCGAGTTCGACCACCCCCAGGTTCGGCCCCAGGTGTCCGCCGGTCCTGGCCACCGCCTGGATCAGGAACTCCCTTATTTCTACGGCCAGTTCACCGAGTTCCGCCTCGGCGAGCGCCTTCAGGTCGTGCGGTCCCCGGATATTCTCCAAGATCGACACGCTGGGCCCCCTCTCGGATTCTGTTCAGCTCACACACCCGGTGCCGGCCGGTGACGGCGCCGGAGCCGGCGCCCGGTCGTCGACGGCACCGGAACCGGCGCCTGTGCGCCTACGGCCGCCGGCCCGACCTGGACAGGTCGGGCCGGCGGCTCGGGGAGCCCGGGGTGCGACAGGCTCTCCTGCGACCGTCACGTCACCCGCGGTTGCCCGAAACGGTCTCGCGGGCGGCCCTGATGGTCTCCTTGAGGGAGCCCATCGTGGCCAGTACGGCAGTGGGCTCGTAACCGCAGTGCGCCATGCAGTTGGCGCAGCGGTCGTCCTTGCCCCGGCCGTACTTGTCCCAGTCGGTCTTCTCGACCAGTTCCTTGTACGTGGGGACATACCCGTCGTTCATCAGATAGCAGGGGCGCTGCCAGCCGAAGAGCGAGTAGTTGGGAATGGCCCACGCCGTGCAGGGGAAGTCCACCTTGCCTTCCAGGAAATCCAGGAAGAGCGGTGAGTGGTTCAGCCGCCAGCGGCGCCTGTTGCCACCCGAGAAGGACTTCTTGAAAAGCTCCCGGGTCTGTTCGACCCCCAGGAAGTGCTCCTGGTCCGGGGCCTTCTCGTAGGCATAGGCGGGCGAGATCATCATCTCGTCCACCTCCAGGTCGTCATTGAGGTAATTGAGCACCTCAATGATGTTCTGCGGGGTGTCGGTGTTGAAGAACGTGGAGTTGGTCGTGACGCGGAAACCGCGCCGCTTCGCCTCCTTGATGGCCTCCACGGCCTCGTCGAACACCCCCTCCTTCGCCACCGACTCGTCGTGCCGCTCACGCAGCCCGTCGATGTGCACGGTGAACGCGAAATAGGGCGACGGCGTGAACTTGTCCATCTTCTTGCGCATCAGCATCGCGTTGGTGCAGAGGAAGACATACTTCTTCTTCGCCACCAGCTGACGCACGATTTCATGGATCTGCGGGTGCATGAGGGGCTCGCCACCCGCGATGGAAACCATCGGAGCACCCGATTCAAGGACGGCCCCCACTGCCTGCGCCACCGGCATGCGCTGCTTGAGCACTCCCGCCGGATGCTGGATCTTTCCGCAGCCCTCACAGGCGAGGTTGCACGCGAAAAGCGGCTCCAGCTCGACGATCAGCGGGAACTTCTCACGCTTGCGGATCTTCTGTTCGAAGAGATACGTCCCGACCCTGATGGTCTGACGGAGCGGCATGGCCATCTAGCTCACCTCCTGGGGAGCAGCAAAGAACGGTGCCATTCATAGAAAGCTGGAAGGACGGCACGGAGTACGCGGAAGGCCGATATTCCACCGAGCACCGTCCCGATTCGGACGAGTTCATGTTCTGGAGCGTCCACGACCACTCGGACGGCCGCAACCGGGCGGGGCCCGGTCCGTACGGCGCTCCAGAGCGTCGCCGCGGATTCCATGTCCACGGCGATCGCCCCTGTGGCACGCAGCTCGGCCCTTTCGTGGCCGCGTACAACATGGTCTGATCCGGTCAGCGGACCGGTGTGCACAGTACGCCCCGGCAGGGCGGCGGCGAGCGCCTTTGCCAGCACCTCGGTGCCGACGCAGGCGGTCGCGCCCCTGCTGTCCCTGGTCTCATCTGCGACGATCACATCGCCCGGATGCATTCCGGGCGCGAGACCGGCGCAGAAGCCGGAGGCGATCACGGCGGAATCCCGCGAGGGAAGCGCGCCGAGTGTGCGGGTGACGGCGTATGCGGCCGCCTCGGGCCCCATGCCCGTACGGAGTACGGTCACCGGGCCCGGCGCGCCGCCGCGGCCGCTGCCCGTGCGCAGGGCGAACCGCTCGATGCCCAGTGCGCAGGCGATCAGCAGCGGGGCACTGCCCGGGGCCTCTGCCATCAGCTCCCCTGCCGGGTTCCGGCGAAGGGCTCACCGTGGATGTACCGGCCGAGCGCGGTCAGCGGGAAGACCTGCCGGTAGAGGTTGTAGTTGATCGAGAAATCCCAGGGGAAGCCGGTACCGGTGAAGTACGGCTCGTCCCAGGCGCCGTCCTGGCGCTGTGTCCCGGCGAGCCAGCTGACGCCCCGCTCCACGGCCTTGTTCTCCCGCTCCCCCGCCGCGAGGAGCGCCAGCAGCGCCCACGCGGTCTGGGAGGGGGTGGAAGCGCCGTGTCCGATCCACGCCTCCTCCTTGTACGAGCGCAGGTCCTCGCCCCAGCCGCCGTCCTCGTTCTGCACGGACTCCAGCCAGGAGACCGCACGGCGGATCGCCGGATGGGAGCCGGGCATCCCTGCTGCGGTGAGGGCCGGGACCACCGACCCTGTGCCGTAGATGTAGTTGACACCCCAGCGCCCGAACCAGGCACCGGTCGCCTCCTGTTCGGCGAGCAGCCACTCGATCCCGCGCCGGGTGCGCGGGTCCTGCGCCTTGCCCTCGATGGCGAGCATCTCCACGACATGGCCGGTGACATCGGCCGACGGCGGGTCGATGACCTCACCGAAGTCGCAGAACGGCAGCCGGTTGGGGAACGGGCTGGTGTTGTCCGCGTCGAAGGCGCCCCAGCCGCCGTCCTTGGACTGCATGCCGAGATTCCAGCGCACCCCGCGTGCGATGGCGCCTTCCAGCCTCGCCCGGTCGGGCACCTGGACCCGGCGCAGGGCGAGCGCGACCTCGGCGGTGTCGTCGATGTCGGGGTAGTTGTCGTTGTGGAACTCGAAGGCCCAGCCGCCGGGTGCGAGCCCCGGGCGGCGCACCGACCAGTCGCCGGGCCGGTCGATCTCCTCGGCGAGCATCCACTCGGCGGCCCTGACGAGCGCCGGGTGGTCGGGGCTCAGCCCCGCGTCGGCCAGCGCGATCGTCGCCAGGCAGGTGTCCCACACCGGGGACTGGCACGCCTCGATCATGCGGGCGCCGTCCTCGCGCCAGATGGCGAACCTGTCCAGGGACTCCAGGCCCGCCCGCATCACTGGGTGGTCGATGTCGTAACCGAGCAGATGGAGCGCGATGACCGAGTACACGGCGGGCGGCTGGATGCCGCCCCAGCAGCCGTCGTTCTCCTGCCGCTCGATGATCCACCGGGCCGCCGCGTTCATGGCCGTCTTGCGGAGTCTTCGCGGGGCGACCTTGTGGTAGAGGTGCAGCGCCTTGTCCAGGTGCTGGAACGCCCCGTCCCAACTGACCAGCGGGGCAGGCCGCTTGGCCGGATTCGGGTCGGCCGGGTCGGCGTGCAGCTCGTCCAGCGCGAAGGGCGCCGGGCGGACCGGGCGCTTCGCGGAGACCACGGTCAGCGGCACGATGGTCTGCCGGGCCCAGCAGCCGAAATCGTAGATGTTCAGCGGGAACCACTTGGGCAGGAAAATCATCTCAGGTGGTAGCTCGGGGAGGTCGTCCCATTTCCACCAGCCGAAGAGAGCGAGCCAGATCCTGGTGAACACCCTGCTCTCGGCCACGCCTCCATGGGCGCGGATCCAGTCGGACGCCAACGCCATGTGCGGGGCGTCGGGTTCGTCCCCGGCCAGCCGCAGCGCCACGTACGCCTCGATGGTCGTGGAGAGTTCACCCGGGCCCTCGAAGAAGGTGGCCCAGGTGCCGTCCGCGCGCTGCTCGCCCCGGATGAACTGTCCGGCGGCCCGCGTGGTGCGCTCGTCCTGGATTCCCAGGAACTGCCGCAGCAGCAGGTCCTCGGCGTCCATGGTCACGTTTGTTTCCAGGTCGCCCTTCCACCAGCCCTGGGCGTCCTGGGCCTTCAGCAGATATTCGACCGAGCGCTCCGCGGCCTGCTCGGCGGCGTCGCGTACCGGGTCGCGTCCGGCAAGAATCGTGTCAGTATTTTCAGTATTTCCACTGGGTTCAATTGTCTCAGCTGGTCCCGTTGCCGCGGCTGCGCGGGGCTCCATGGCTCCGGGGCTTCCGTCGGTCGTCGCTGTCATGGCTTCCCCTTCGTGCAGTGCTTCCTCTGCTGTGCTGGGGTCTCCGTCGGCCGGTGTCCCGTGGACACCGGCCGGCGACCGCGAATTATGTGGCGATGGTGATCATCTCTTCCGTACTACGACGAAGTCGGCGAGCGCGATGAGCTGCGCCCGCACCCTTTCCGGCATCTCGACCCCGGAGAGTGTGTCGATGGCGATCGCGTGCTGCCTGCGGGCCTCCTGCGAGGTCCACTCACGCCCGCCCGCCTCCTCGATCAGAGCCGCCCGTGCGGCGAACTCCTCCTCGGAGAAGGTCTCGAAGTCGCTGCTCTTGGCGTCGGCCGCGAGCAGTTCGCCCAGCCGTTCGGACGCCGGTCCGCCGGCCGCGAGTGCGGCGACGACGGGCAGGGACTTCTTGCGCTGGCGCAGATCGCTCCAGGTCTGTTTTCCGGTGGCCTCCGGGTCGCCCCAGATGCCGAGCAGGTCATCGACGGCCTGGAACGCCAGGCCGAGGTGGTAGCCGTACGCCTCCAGCGTGTCGGCCGTGCGGTCGTCGGCGCCGCCGAGGACCGCACCGATGGACACGGCGCAGGCGAGCAGGGCGCCCGTCTTGTTGCCCTCCATCTCCAGGCACTCCTCGACGGTGACCCGTTCGCGGTGCTCGTACGAGATGTCCTGGGCCTGACCGTCGATCAGTTTCCTGGTGGCGGTGGTCAGCCTACGGGTGGCGCGGCCCGCCTCGACGGTGCCGAGCTCCAGCAGGATCTCGTTCGCCAGCGCGAAGAGCGCGTCGCCGACGAGGATCGCCTGGGCGGGGCCGTGCACCTTCCAGACGGTGTCCCGGTGGCGGCGCTGTTCGTCACCGTCCATCAGGTCGTCGTGCAGCAGCGAGAAGTTGTGCACGAGTTCCACCGCGACGGCGCCGGGGATACCGGCCTCCGCCGCCGCGCCGGCGGCCTCGGCCGACAGCAGTGCGAGCGCGGGGCGTACGGCCTTGCCGCCGTCCCCGTCCGCGGGGCGCCCCTCGGCGTCGATCCAGCCGAAGTGATAGGCGGCGACCGTGTCCATGGGCGGTGCGAGCCGGTCAACGGCAGCGCGCAGCACCGGTGAGGACAGGGTCCGTCCGCGCTCCAGGAGCGCGACAATATCGACGGTGTCTGCGGCCGGGGTCACAGGCTCTCCTCTTGTTCCAGTAACAGTGCTCATGCCGCCTCCTGAAGCGGATGGTCGTGGGTACGGCCGAGCGTGGTGAGCACGGTCCCGGCGGCGCTGAGACCGCTGCGCACCGCGCCCTCCATGGTCGCGGGCCAGCCAGTGGCGGTCCACGCCCCGGCGAGGCAGAGGCCGGGGATCCGGGTGCGGGTGCCGGGACGCAGCCGTCCGACACCGGGGGCGGGCGCGAACGTCGCCGTCCGCTCACGGGTGACGAAGAAGTCGCGTACACCGGCGCCCCGGGCCGCGGGCAGCAGCCGTTCCAGCTCGGGGAGATAGCGCTCCCGGAGTACGGAGACGGGCTGGTCGATGTCGTCGTCCGCGACGGACTGCGACAGCGCCAGATACTGCCCGCCGCCCTCCAGGCCCGAGGAGTCCGTGCGGTCGAAGACCCACTGGACCGGGGTGCCGAGCGCGGCGAAGAAGGGTCGGCGGAGCACTTTGCGGTCGTACACGACATGGACGTTGAGGATCGGTGAGGTGCCGATCTCGAGCAGCCTGTCCGGTGCGTCGAGCGCCCCTTCGGGGAGCAGCGCGTGGGCCTCGCGGTGCGGTACGGCGAGCACCACGGCGTCGGCGTCCAGCGTCTCGCCGTCCGTCACCACCCGCCAGCTGCCGTCCGCGGCCCGGTCGAGGCCGGCGGCCCTGGCGCGCAGTTCGGTGCGCACACCCGCCGCGTCGAGGGCCTTGCGGGCGAGTGTGTCGTGCAGGTCACCGAGCGGCACTTGCGCCCAGCCGATGTCGGCAGCGCCCGCTTCGGAGAGCAGCCCGGTCTTGAAGACCATCGCCGCGAGCCCCAACGAGGCATGCGGCGCTGTGGCGTTGAGCGTCGCGACACCCACCAGGTCCCAGAGGGCCTCGATGGTGCGGTCGGACTGCCCGTGGGCGCGCAGCCAGCTCGCGAAGTCGGTGTCGTCCAGGGCGGGATCGGCGAGGTCGAGCCCCTTGAGCGCGAGTGCGGCCCTGCCGACGCTCGCCCGCTCGGCGAGCGAGAGATGCGGGTACGTCGCGAGGCTCCTGGCGAGGTGCAGCGGCACGGGCAGTGCGCTGCGGCGCAGCCTGCCCAGGCGCGGGCCGCCCGCGGGCGCGATGTCGAGTACGGGCACGTCGAGCCGGTCCTGCAGGGGCGCGAGGTCTGCTCCGCCCACCCGGTCGAGGAACCAGCGGTAGGCGGTGCAGCAGCGGAGGTACACATGCTGGCCGTTGTCCACGGTCAGGGAGCCGCGCCGGAAGGAGAAGGCGAGCCCGCCCAGCCGGGGCCGGCCTTCGAGCAGGGTCACGCGTACGCCCGCGTCGGCGAGTTCGAGTGCGGCGGTGACGCCGGCCAGCCCTCCGCCGACCACGACCGCGTGCGCGGGCCGCGCCGCGTCGGCTGTCATACGCCCCCCTTCCGGACCCGGCCGTCCGGGCACGGACGGCAGGTCGTCGAAGGCAGGGACGCGTGATCTTCCCTGGAGGTTGAGTACCGCTCGGCCGGGCGTGGCGGAGCGGGTCTGTCGAGGGGCATCAGGCGCGCCTCCGGGCGCTCTGCCGGGTGATGGTCCGGGTGTCGAGACCGGAGAGACCGCGGACCGCTACGTACGCCTTCTCCCGGCCGGGGAGCGAGACACGGCCGCGCAGGACCGCCTCGGGGTCGCGCTCGATGCGGTCCAGGAGGCGCCGGTAGATACCGGCCATGGCGGCGACGCAGGCCCCGCTGCGGCGGTCGAGGAAGGGCAGCAGCCGGTAGCCATCGGCGAACAGCGCGCGGGCGCGGCGCACCTCGAAGTGCACGAGGCCGGCGAAGTCGGAGCCCGCGGGCGGTGTCGCGCTGTGGAAGCCGTCCGAGCAGCCGAACTTGGCGAGGTCGTCGGCGGGCAGATAGGTGCGGCCGTTGCCGGCGTCCTCGCGGACGTCGCGCAGGATGTTGGTGAGCTGGAGTGCGAGGCCGAGCGTGTCGGCGTACTGCGACGCCCGCTCGGCTGCGGCCGTGCTCGCGGCGTTGCCGAAGATACCGAGCGAGAGCCGGCCGATGGCGCCGGCGACGCAGCGGCAGTAGACCTCCAGGTCGTCCCACGTCTCGTAGGTCTCGCCGCGTACGTCCATCAGTACGCCGTCGATGAGTTCGTCGAGCCCGCCGAGCGGGATGGGGAACCGGCGTGCCGCGTCGGTCAGGGCCACCGCGACCGGGTCGGTGTCGTCCTCGGCCACGGCTCCTTCGCGGATCCGGCCGAGGAGTGCGCGTGTCGACTCCAGCCGCTCCCGCTTGACGTCGGGTGCCAGCTCACCGTCGCCGATGTCGTCCACGCGCCGCGAGAAGGCGTACAGCGCGGACATGGCCTGCCGCTTGTCGGCGGGCAGCAGCCTGATCCCGTACGCGAAATTCCGCGCCTGCTGTCCCGTGACGGCCTCGCAGTACGTGTACGCGGCCATCACGGGCCCCGAAACCGGTGTTTGTCCCTCCACGGTCCGGCTCACCCCTCTCTACGCGTTCCTCGCAAGACGGCTCCCATTTCGCGCAACAGGCCGAGCTTGGTGGGCTTGGGCGGTCCGGCAAGTACGTCGAATCCGGCAGCGGAGACCGCCTGGAGAGCGGCGCTTCCGCCGGCCACGAACCCGGCGAGCAGCAGCTTGAGCCTGCCATGGACGCTACCCACCAGCGGGCCGCCTTCATTCAGCAGTTCCCGGGCGCGTTCGGCTTCGTGGGCGACCAGCGCGCGCACCGAAGCGCCCGCGCTCGGGACGGCAAGATCCGCCTCCTGGACGTGAAACTCCTTCATGTCCCGGGCGGGCAGGTAGATACGGTCACGGCCGAGGTCCTCGGCCACGTCCTGGAGGTGCTCGGCGATCTGCAGCGCCGTGCACACCGCGTCGGAGCGCCGGATGCGCTCGGGGCTCGCCGTGCCGGTGATCTGCAGGACGAGACGGCCGACGGGGTTGGCCGAGAGCTCGCAGTAGGCGAGGAGGTCGTCGAAGGTCTCGTAGCGCCGGACGGTCTGGTCCTGGCGGTTGGCGGCGATCAGCCCGAGGAACGGCTCAGGGGTGAGGGCGCAGCGGCGGACGGTCGGCCGGAGCGTGCGGAGGATGGGGTGGCGCGGCTGCTCGCCGGGTCCGGCGAAGACACGCCGCAGATCGGCCTCGAACGCGTCGAGCATCGCGAGGCGGTCGTCCGCGCGGGCGGGGTCGAGCCCCAGGAGCCGGGCCTCGGTGGCGGGCGACGCGAGGTCTCCGTCGCCGATGTCGTCGACGAGCCGGGCGTAGCCGTAGACCGCCATCAGGTCGTCGCGCCAGGCGCGCGGCAGGAAGAACGGCGCTACCGGGAAGTTCTCCCCGGAAGCCTTGTCCAGCGTGGTGCGCGCATGACCGTCGGCGCCCGCTTCCCGGACGCCCGTCACCGCATGCTGCCAGGCGCGGGAACGGCGGAGCCATCGCGGAGCTGGGACACGTCCGTTGCCATTGCCGTCACATCTCCCGTTCTACACTGCTGACTCAATACAACCCATTTCGGACACGCCGCGCAGACTGTCAGGCAAGGCGACGCCGGGTTGGCGACGCAGGGTTATAGCCCCACTTGCCGTGAATCAGCACCGGTACAGCTTACGTTGTACAACGACTGGCACGTCAGCGGGGTGCAGCGTGCATTACAAGAACACTTCAATCCAGCGCAACCTTCCCCGCAGGCACACTACTTGACGATCACTTGACTCGCCGGGAGCTTTTTACGACGGTCCGGCAGTGGCCTGAACACCCTGCTCATACCGGCGTGTCGGGATGTCCGCGGACGGCGGGGACCGTACGGCAGCGGCCCCCGCCGGAGATTCCGGCGGGGGCCGCTGCCGCGGTGCGCGAGGGCGGGAAGGGTCGGGGCCGGCCGTTACTTGCCGGTCTCCTTCTCGTACGCCTTGACGACCTCTTCGGTCGGGCCGTCCATCAGCAGTTCGCCCTTCTCCAGCCACAGGACGCGGTCGCAGGTGTCCCTGATCGACTTGTTGCTGTGACTGACGAGGAAGACCGTGCCGGCCTCCTTGCGGAGTTCGCGGATGCGCTGTTCCGAACGGATCTGGAACTTGCGGTCACCGGTCGCCAGCGCCTCGTCGATCATGAGGACGTCGTGGTTCTTGGCCGCCGCGATCGAGAAGCGGAGCCTGGCCGCCATACCGGACGAGTACGTCCGCATCGGCAGCGTGATGAAGTCGCCCTTCTCGTTGATGCCGGAGAAGTCGACGATCCCCTGGTACCGCTCGCGGATCTCCTCGCGCGACATGCCCATGGCCAGACCACCGAGGATGACGTTGCGCTCGCCGGTGAGGTCGTTCATCAGCGCGGCGTTGACACCGAGCAGGGACGGCTGGCCGTCGGTGTAGACCTTGCCGCTCTCCGTCGGCAGCAGTCCGGCGATGGCGCGCAGCAGGGTCGACTTCCCGGAGCCGTTGGAGCCGATGAGGCCGATGGCCTCGCCGCGGTAGGCCGTGAAGGTCACACCGCGTACGGCGTGCACCTTGCGGACTCCGCGTGCGGCGCTCCTGTCCTTGCCCACGATGCGGCTGAGCGCGGCGGTGGCCGCGCCCTTGCCGCCGCCACCGGCGTTGACGCGGTACACGATGTGCACATCGTCCGCGATCACCGTGGGGATGCGCGCTTGAATGGTTTCCTCAGCCACGGCCGTACCGCTCCTCAGCCTTCCAGAAGTACACGAAGCCGACAGCGCCCAGCAGAACCGCCCAGGCTCCGGCGACCGCCCAGACGTGCGGAGGCAGGTTCTCCGCGCCGTACCCGTCGATCAGGGCGAACCTGACCAGGTCCATGTAGACGGTGGCCGGGTTCCACTGGAGCACATGCGCGATCCACGGCGGCTTGCCCTTGAGCATGACCGTGATGGAGAACATCACGCCCGACGTGTACATCCAGGTCCGCATGATGAACGGCATCAGCTGCGCGAAGTCGGGCGTCTTGCTGCCCAGCCTGGCCATGATCAGCGCCAGTCCCGTGTTGAACACGAACTGCATCGCCAGGATGGGGATGACCAGGAGCCAGGACAGCGAGGGATAGCTGTGGAAGCAGACCGCGACCACGATCAGCACGATCATCGAGTACAGCAGCTGCTGGAGCTGCTGCAGCGCGAACGAGATGGGCAGGGAGGCCCGTGGGAAGTGCAGCGCCCGCACCAGCCCCAGATTCCCCGAGATCGCCCGCACACCGGCCATCACCGAGCTCTGTGTGAAGGTGAAGACGAAGACCCCGGTCACCAGGAAGGGGATGAAGACGTCGGGCGCCAGTCCCCGCTTGGTGTTGAGGAGCAGGCCGAAGATGAAGTAGTAGACCGCCGCGTTCAGCAACGGGGTCGCCACCTGCCAGACCTGGCCCAGCTTGGCCTGGCTGTACTGGGCCGACAGTTTCGCGGACGAGAAGGCCAGGATGAAGTGGCGCCGCCCCCAGATCTGCCGGACGTACTCCATGAGTCCAGGCCGGGCACCGCTCACCGACAGGCCGTACTTCCCGGCCAGCTCGGCCGAGGACAGACCGTCGTCGGGAGACGGGCGATCGCTCAGCGCGACCGCACCGCCATGGGTTGTGTCACTCACAAGTTGAAACTTTCGTGTTCAAGATGCGCTGCCGGATCGGGGCCGGGCTCGGATGCCGGGTCCCGAAGTACGTCCGATGCTCTCAGTCAGCTTCTCAGATCACCGGAGGCCGGCCCAGTCGGGTCAGCCGCCAGACCGTACGCCATTTCATCGGACGGCGTGGTCCGCAGGGAGTCGTCCAGCCCTCCTTGAAGCCGCCGAACCACGCCTTGAGCGCGGCACCCGACGGGCGGCGGACCAGCGTGAGCAGCATCCACACCCCCAGATAGACCGGCACCAGGAGCGCGGGCAGATTCCGGCGGGCCAGCCAGACGCGGTTGCGGGCCACCATGCGGTGGTAGACCGCGTGCCGGGACGGGGCCGTGGTGGGGTGGTGCAGCACCATGTCGGACCGATAGTCGATCATCCAGCCGGCGTCCAGGGCCCGCCAGGCCAGATCGGTCTCCTCGTGGGCGTAGAAGAACTCGCCGGGGAGCGGTCCGGCCTCGGCGATGACCTTGGACCGTACGGCGTTGGCCCCGCCGAGGAAGGTCGTGACCCGCGAGGAGTGCATCGGGTCGGACGCGCGCAGCCGCGGGACGTGGCGGCGCTGGGTCACCCCGGTGTCGGGGTCGGCGATCCGGAAGCTGATGATGCCGAGCTCCTGGTCGGCGGCGAAGGCCGCGCGGCACAGCTCCGCCGTGTCGGTGCGCGGCAGCAGCCCGTCGTCGTCGAGGAACAGCAGGATGTCCACGTCGGTGCCTGCCGGGCCGAACGCCTCGATGCCGACGTTGCGGCCGCCGGGGATGCCCAGGTTCTCGGGCAGCTCCACGGTCCGTACGCCGTCGGGGACGTCCGGTACGGGTGCGCCGTTTCCGACCACCACCACCTCGACCGGGTCGCCGTCCTGTTTGGCGACCGAGTCCAGCAGGGCGCGCAGCTCGTCGGGGCGGTTGCCCATCGTGATGATGACCGCGCCGACCTTCGCGGAGCCGTCCGCGCCGGGGGCCGTCACTTGAGCCTGCTGGAGGCGAGGACGGACACGAGGTGGAGCAGGGACTGCAGCAGCGCGATTCCGGCCAGTACGGCGACGCCGAGCCGGGAGAAGAACAGGTCGCCCCTGATCTGGTCCACGATCGCCAGGACCAGGATCAGCAGCGACGCCTCGATGCCCAGGACGAGCCGGTGGAACCTCAGTGCCCCGGCCGCCCTGCGGGCGAGCGCCATGCCGGAGGAGCGCGGCTCGGACGCCGTCTCCTTGACCGGCGGCAGCCCCTGCTGGTGGCGGGCGACACCGACGAGGTCGGTCTCGGACTTGATCATGACGGCGCCGAGGGCGGCGAGGGTGCCCAGGAAGGCCCACAGCCAGTCGATACGGCCCGAGCCCCAGATGTCGGCCGCGCGCAGACCGAAACCGACGAGGACCGCGGCGTCGAGCACATAGGCGGCCACCCGGTCCACGTAGACGCCGACCATCGAGTACTGCTTCTTCCAGCGGGCGACCTCTCCGTCGACGCAGTCGAGAAGCAGATAGAGCTGAGCCATCAGCACGCCGAGCACCGCGCCCCAGATCCCCGGCACGAGGAGGGCGGGGGCGGCGAAGGCGGCGGCGACGGTCATCACGTAGGTCAGCTGGTTGGGCGTGATCCGCGTGTTCACCAGGTGCCGGTCGACACGCAGGGAGATCTCCCGCATGTAGAGCCGGCCTCCCCAGTGCTCGCCACTCCGCCGGTCCTTGACGCCCGGAGGGTGCACGACCGGGCGGAGTTCAGCTACCGATGGCTTTTGCATAGTCGGCGTAAGCGTCCTTGATCTGGTCTGCGGACAGGTTGAGGTGTTCGAGGATGGTGAAGCGTCCGGGGCGGGTCTGCGGGGCGTACTGCACGGCCCGGACGAACTCGTCCACGCCGAAGCCCAGCTCCCCGGGCAGTACGGGCAGGCCGTGCCTGCGCAGGACGTCCGCGAAGAGCCCGGCCTCCTCGGCCGCGCCGCGCAGATGCATCGCGAAGGCGGCGCCGAGCCCGACCTGCTCGCCGTGGCTGCCGGCCCGCTGGGGGAAGAGCAGGTCGAAGGCGTGGCAGATCTCGTGGCAGGCGCCGGACGAGGGCCTGGTGTCGCCGCTGATCGAGATCGCGATGCCGGACAGGACGAGCCCCTCGGCGAGCACCATCAGGAACTCGTCGTCGCCGACCCCGCCGGGGTGGCGCAGGACCGCCTCGCCCGCCGTGCGGGCCATGGCCGCGGCGAGTCCGTCGACCGCTTCGCCGTTGACCTTGTGCGACAGCTCCCAGTCGGCGATGGCCGAGATGTTGGAGATCGCGTCGCCGACGCCGGAGCGGATGAAGCGGGGCGGTGCCTCACGGATCACATCGAGGTCGACGACGATCGCGATCGGGGTCGGGACCCCGTACGAGCCGCGTCCGTTGTCGTTGTCCAGGGTCGAAACCGGCGAGCAGATGCCGTCGTGCGAGAGGTTCGTCGCGACGGCGACCATCGGGAGGCCCACCCGGGCCGCCGCGTACTTCGCCACGTCGATGATCTTGCCGCCGCCCAGGCCGACCACGGCGTCGTACCGCTTGCCCTTGATGCCGTCGGCGAGCCGCACCGCGGCGTCGATGGTGCCGTCGGCGACGGAGTACCAGTCGGCGCCCGGCAGCACCGGGGCGAGCTTCTCGCGCAGCGCCCGGCCCGAGCCGTCACTGACGGCGAGGGCGAGCTTGCCCGAGGCCGAGATCCGCTGGTCAGCGAGGAGCCCCGCCAGGTCGTCGAGGGCGCCGCTGCTGATGTCCACGACGACCGGGGACGGGATGAGCCTCGTCAGTACAGGCACGCGATGCCACGGCCCTTCGCGAGGTCGTCGTGGTTGTCGATCTCCACCCAGGCCACGTCCCCTATGGGCGCCACATCGATCCGGAAGCCGCGGTTCACCAGCTCCTGGTAGCCGTCCTCGTAGTAGAGGTCCGGGTCGCGCTCGAAGGTGACCTTGAGCGCGTCCGCGAGCTCTTCGGCGGCCTCGGGCTCGATGAGGGTGACGCCGATGTACTCACCGGTGGCGGTCGCGGGGTCCATCAGCTTGGTGATCCTGGTCACGGCGTCGGTGCCGTCCGTGATGACCTTCATCTCCTCGTCGGCGAGGTGCTTCACCGTGTCGAGGGCGAGGACGATCCGCCGGCCTTCGCCGCGTGCGGCGAGCAGCGTCCTCTCCACGGAGACCGGGTGCACGGTGTCGCCGTTGGCGAGGATCACGCCCTGCTTGAGCACCTCACGGGCGCACCAGAGGGAGTAGGCGTTGTTCCACTCCTCGGCCTTGTCGTTGTCGATCAGCGTGATCGTGACCCCGTACTTGGCCTCGAACTCCGCCCGGCGCGCGTACACCGCCTCCTTGCGGTAGCCGACCACGACGGCGACCTCGGTCAGCCCGACCTCGGCGAAGTTGCCCAGCGCGATGTCGAGAACGGTGGTCGGCTCGCCCTCCCCCTCGGGGCCGACGGGCACGAGGGCCTTGGGCAGCGTGTCGGTGTAGGGACGCAGACGCCTGCCTGCGCCGGCCGCCAGTACGAGGCCGATCATGCGGGTTCTCCTTCGTCGTGTACAGCGGGTGCGCCGGATGACACCCAGAAGCGGATGCTCTCCGCGAGCACCACGACCGCCACGGCCGCGGCGCACACCGTGAGCGCCACAGCGAAGCCGTTCCCCGTGGTGTGCCGTGTCGTCAGTACGGCGGCGAGTACGGCCACCACCAGGGTCCGGCCGTCGTGGCCGCCGATCGTACGCACCAGCCAGCGGGGGGGCGCGCCGGTGCCGCCCTTGATGCGGTACACCGTGTCGTAGTGATGGTAGGCGACGGCCGCGACGAGTCCGAAGGCCGCGGGCAGGGCCGCGTGGACATCGGAGCGGGCCGCGAGCACCAGCACGGTGACGTACTCGGCCGCCCGGAAGACCGGCGGCACCAGCCAGTCGAGCGCGCCCTTGAGGGGGCGCGAGACGGCCGCGCCGGAGAGTACGCAGTACACGGCGGCGGCCACGGCGGGCCACCAGCTGCCGACGGGGGCGAAGAGCGATACGGCCACCACCAGGGCGCCGCCCGCGAACGCGATCACCGGCAGAGCGCTGCGCGGCCCCTTGACGAACCGGGCGAAGAGCTCGGCGAGCGGGCCCGAGTCGGCGAGGTCGGCCAGGGCCTGGGCGGCCCGGTCGGTACGGGTGGCCCGGCGGGTCAGCGAGCGCAGGATCCGGCCGGCCGTGGTGTAGCAGGCGGCGAGCGCGCAGCCGATGAGGAGCGCGTAGAAGACGATCCGGGGGGTGGTCACCGCGGTGAGCACCGCGATCATCGCCCAGCGTTCCCCGATCGGGAGGACGATCATGCGCCGCACCCAGACCGTCCAGCCGACGCTGTCGAGCTTGTCGGAGAGCGCGGCGGTGGGGCTGGTGTTGGCGGTCGCGTCGTGGTTGGCCTCGTTGAAGGAGAAGTCCACGACATGACGGCAGGTCTGCAGGACCATCGCGCCGAGCGCCAGCACCCAGATGTCGTCGCCGTTACGGGCCGCGCCCAGTGCGAGCCCCGCGTAGTAGGCGTACTCCTTGGCCCGGTCGAAGGTCGCGTCGAGCCAGGCGCCGAGCGTCGAGTACTGGAGCGAGTACCGGGCGAGCTGGCCGTCCGTGCAGTCCAGCACGAAGGAGCAGATCAGCAGGACACCGGCGGCGATGTAACCGCCGCGGGTGCCGGTCGCGGCGCAGGCCGCCGCTATGAGCGCGGTGATCAGTGAGGCGGTGGTGACCTGGTTCGGGGTCAGCCCGCGGCGGGCGCACCAGCGTGCGATGTAGCGCGAGTAGGGGCTGATGCAGTACGTCGTGAAGAAGCCGTCACGGGACTTCACCGCCGTGCGCAGCCGTACGGCCTCGTCGTCGACGGCGGCCACGGCGGCCCTGGCCTCGTGGCGGCTCTGCGGGTCCTGCGGGACCGAGGCGACCAGGCTGCCAAGCTCGGGGCGCTGTACCGGGGTCCCGGCGCTGTCCAGCGCCGCGGCCAGGGCGTCGGGGCTGCCCGGCCCCGCGCTCGCCAGTACGCGGTGGAGTGCGGGGCGCGCCTCGGGCTGGACGGCGAGCGCCCCGGGGACCGCGGCCGCGGCGAAGCGCGGGTCGGTCAGCGCCAGGCGGAGCGAGTGGAGGTGGCCGACGAACCGGGTGTCGACGACCGCCACACGTTCGTCGGCGGGTGCGGCGGTGAGCAGCTTCGCGGTCCCGGCCGCGTCGGCTGCGGTGCGTACGTCGAAGCCCAGCGACCGCAGATCGCCCTCCAGCGACGATCCGGGTACCGGCACACCGGCGAGGATGGCGGTCGACAGACGAACTCACTCCTTGGAGCTGGCGTGACACACGCGGAGACGGCCCGCTCCCGGCAGGGGCGGGCGGCATGTCGGCAGAGGCTATCCGATGGACGGAAGCAGGAGTTCACGGCCCGTTTACGTCCCGATCCGGGTGGGCATGACCCCGCGCCATCTGCCGCGGTCATCATGATCGATCCATGCCTCACCCCACAAACCGCGCTCCGGGTCCTTCCGGGGCGCGGAGCCGGGAGGGGCCGGCCCTCCACTTGCCGGCCGGCCTTAGGCTGGCCGGTATGACGTGGCTGATCACAGGTGGTGCGGGGTACATCGGAGCGCATGTGGCGCGGGCGATGCAGGCGGCCGGCGAGCGTGTGGTCGTCATCGACGACCTGTCGAGCGGGCTGGCCGAGCGCCTTCCGGACGGGGTGGAGCTGGTGCGCGGCTCGGTCCTGGACCGCGGGCTCATGGACGCGACCCTGACCGGCCACGGGGTCTCCGGTGTGGTGCATCTCGCGGGAAGGAAGCAGGTCGGTGAGTCCGTCGAGCAGCCGCTGAGCTACTACCGGGACAATGTGCACGGCCTGACGGTGGTGCTGGAGGCCGCGGTCGCGGCCGGCGTACGGCGCTTCCTGTTCTCCTCGTCGGCCGCGGTCTACGGCGTCCCGGACGCGGAGCTGATCACCGAGTCGACGCCCTGCGCGCCGATCAACCCGTACGGCGAGACGAAGCTGGCCGGTGAGTGGCTGGTGCGGGCCGCGGGCCGGGCGCACGGCCTCTCCACGGCCTGTCTGCGCTACTTCAACGTGGCGGGTGCGGCCGCGCCCGAACTGGCCGACATCGGCGTGTACAACGTCATCCCGATGTTCTTCGACCGGCTGACCCACGGCGATGAACCGCGGATCTTCGGCGCCGACTACCCCACGCCGGACGGCACCTGCGTCCGCGACTACATCCATGTCGCCGATCTCGCCGACGCCCATCTCGCCGTGGCCGCCAAGCTGGCCGCCGACGACGTCCCGGGGGATCTGACGCTCAATGTCGGGCGCGGTGCGGGCGTATCGGTACGTGAGCTGGCGGACCTCGTCGCTTCGGTCACCGGGCTGCCGATGTCGCCGGTGGTCGAGGAGCGCCGCCCCGGGGACGCGGCGAAGGCCGTCGCCTCGGACGAACTGATCGCCAGGGAGCTGGGCTGGAAGGCCACCCGCGGGGTGCGCGAGATGGTCGAGTCGGCCTGGGACGGCTGGTGTCTGCGACACCCCGGGGCGCGTGGTAAATGATCTCGCGCCCTGCCCTGACCTGCCATGATTTCCGCAGGTCAGAGTAGCTGACAATGGTGTCCGGTCTCGGGTTGCCCGATACCCCTGCCCCGTAGTTGGCTGACCTCTCGGACCGGCACGCTCACGATCGGGAGGCGCTCTCATGGGGGCTGGGCACGACCACGGGCACGCACACGGCGGGCCGCCGCCGGCCGGGACCGCGGGCGCCGCTCACCGGATCCGGCTGCGGATCGCACTGGGCATCACGCTGACCGTGATGGTGGTGGAGATCGCCGGCGGTCTGCTGGCCGACTCGCTGGCCCTGCTCGCGGACGCCACACACATGGCGACGGACGCGCTCGGGCTTGCGATGGCACTGCTCGCGATCCACTTCGCCAACCGCCCGGCCACCGGGAACCGCACCTTCGGCTATGCGCGGGCGGAGATCCTGGCAGCGCTCGCCAACTGCCTTCTGCTGCTCGGCGTCGGCGGATATGTCCTGTACGAGGCGATCCAGCGGTTCATCACGCCGGCCGACACAGCGGGCGGCCTGACGATCGTCTTCGGCCTCATCGGGCTGGCCGCGAACATGATCTCGCTCTCCATCCTCGTCCGGGGCCAGCGGGACAGCATCAATGTCCGCGGCGCCTATCTGGAGGTGATGGCCGACGCGCTCGGCTCGGTCGCCGTGCTGATCTCGGCCGCGCTGATCCTGACGACGGGCTGGCGGGCGGCCGACCCGGTGGCCTCGATCGTCATCGGCCTCATGATCGTCCCGCGTACCGTCAAGCTGCTGCGCGAGACGCTCGACGTACTGCTGGAAGCGGCCCCGAAGAATGTCGACATGGGCGAGGTCCGGGCACACATCCTGGGCCTTCCCGGGGTGGCCGACGTCCACGATCTGCACGCCTGGACGATCACTTCCGGGATGCCGGTCCTCTCCGCGCACGTGGTGGTCAGCCCGGACGTACTGGACGCGATCGGGCACGAGAAGATGCTGCACGACCTGCAGGGCTGTCTGGGCACCCACTTCGATGTCGCGCACTGCACCTTCCAGCTGGAGCCGGGCGGCCACGCGGAGCACGAGGCGAAGCTCTGTCACTGAGCGGGAGGGGAGGCGACAGTCCGGGAGAGCAGCGGGCGGGGAAAGCAGCGAGGGACCGGTCGGGCCACGGAGGCGGCGGGCGCCGGGTGTTAGCCTCGGGGGCCGTCCTTGGAAGGAGCTGAGGTTGATGACCGTCGCCGTGAACGCTGCCCCGCACAGCGCCCGACCCCACCCCAACAGCTCCTCGTCCAAGGATCACCACGTTGTCAGAGACCTCTGTCACTGAAGCCTTCTTCGCCCTGCACCACGGTCTGCCGCGCCAGAGCCCCGGTTCCGACGCGACCACCCGCACCCTGCTCTCGTTCACGGGCCCGCTGCCCGAGCGGCCGCGCGTACTCGATCTGGGCTGCGGCCCCGGCCGTGCCTCGCTCCTGCTCGCCGCCGAAGCGGGCGCCGACGTCACCGCCGTCGATCTGCACGAGCCGTTCCTGGCGGAGCTCCGCCGGAGCGCGGCGGACCGCGGGCTGAGCGGATCGATCCGCACGCTCGTGGCGGACATGGCCGAACTCCCCCTCTCCGACGGAATGTTCGATCTTGTCTGGGCCGAGGGGGCCGCGTACATCATCGGCGCCGACCACGCCCTGCGCAGCTGGCGGCGGCTTCTCGCGCCCGGCGGCGCCCTGGTGGTCACCGAGTGCGTGTGGACCACCGACGAGCCCTCCGCCGAGTGCCGGGCCTTCTGGGAGACGGCGGGCTCACCGCTGCGCACCGCGGGTGAGGCCGCGCTGGCCGCCGAGGCCGCGGGTTACCGCGTCCTCGGGATGTACGAGCAGCCCGCGAGCGACTGGGACGAGTACTACGGCCCGTTCGCGGAGCGGGTGGCCGCCCAGCTGCCCGAAGGGCCCGCCATGGAGCAGGCGCTGGCGGGCAGCCGCGAGGAACTCGCCATGTACCGCGAGCACGGCGGAGAATACGGCTACGCAGCCTATGTGCTGCGCCCGATGCACGGGGCCGGTTTCCCGGCGGACGGCGAATTCTGATATTCCGGTCGGTGCCCCCGCCACGCAGTGTGGCGGGGGCACCGACACGTCCCGCGCTCCGAAGTGCGGACAAGCCGCTTTTGTACGGCAGACTGAGGAGCCGGTGACGCCCGATGCGAAGGATGGTTATGTCGAACGGCGCAGCAGAAGCGATCATGCTCGAACTGGTCGATGAGAGCGGCAGGACCATCGGGACGGCGGAGAAGCTCGCCGCACACCAGGCCCCCGGTCAGCTGCACCGGGCTTTCTCGGTCTTCCTCTTCGACGGAGCGGGGCGGCTGCTGATCCAGCGTCGGGCACTCGGCAAGTACCACTCCCCCGGCGTGTGGTCCAACACCTGCTGCGGGCACCCTTATCCGGGTGAATCCCCCTTCGCCGCGGCGGCCAGGCGCACCTACGAGGAGTTGGGGATCTCGCCGGCGCTGCTCGCCGAGGCGGGCACGGTGCGTTACAACCACCCGGACCCCGATTCGGGCCTGGTGGAGCAGGAGTTCAACCATCTGTTCGTCGGACTCGCCCAGGCGGAACTGCGGCCCGACCCCGACGAGGTGGACGACACGGCGTTCGTGACCGCCGACGAACTCGCCGAGCGGCACGCGTCGGCACCGTTCTCCGCGTGGTTCATGACGGTGCTCGACGCCGCGCGCCCCGCGGTCAGAGAGCTGACGGGGCCGAGCGGGGGCTGGTGACGACGGGGGCGAGCGGCAGCGCGGACCAGACGACCTTGCCGCCGCTCGCCGTCTGCTCGACACCGCAGGTCCCGCCGGCCTCGGCGGTGATCTCCCGTACGAGCATCAGCCCGCGTCCGCCGGTCTGCCCCTGGTCCGCGTCCAGCGCCTTCGGCCGGTAGGGGTGGTTGTCCTCCACCGACACCCGGATCCAGGAGGCCCCGACGGCGACCTCGACGGCCACCTCGGGGGAGAGCAGCGCGGCATGGCGTACGGCGTTGGTGACGAGCTCGGAGACGATCAGCAGCAGGCCCTGGACGGTGTCGCCGCCGACCGGGACCCGCTGCCGCGTCAGGAGGTCCCGTACGGCGTGCCGGGCCTGCGGCACGGACATGTCGACCGCCGGGGCGGTGAACCGCCAGACACCTTCGTAGGGCAGGGAGCCGGCGACCGCCGGGTCGGGCGGGCTACTGCTCCCGCGGCTCTCCATATCCCGGCTCCCGCCCTCGCGCTCGCTGATGACCACGCATCGAGTGTTGGGAATGAGCTGGTCCGCGCCGGGCAGCTGAACAGAAGTCAGCACCAATCGTCGCTATTCGATGGAATACGTCTGCTCCTGCCAGAGACGCGACCACTTCTGTCCGCTTCGGCGCCGGTGATGGCGCCTTGGTGATCGCGGGTCCGGGTGCTGCGGATAGCATCCGGCCCATGGAGCCGCAGCTGCAGCACAGCGTCGCCGACGGGGTCGCCACCGTCGTGATCAGCAACCCCGCCAAGCGCAACGCCATGACGGCGGCCATGTGGCGGGCCCTGCCGGACCTGCTCGACGGGCTGGCGGAGGACACGGCTGTCCGGATCCTGGTCCTGACCGGCGCCGGGAACACCTTCTGTGCCGGCGCCGACATATCGACACTCCGGGATCCGGATCCCCGTGAGGACCCCCAGCGGCTCGCGGTCCGGGCCGAGGAAGCGCTCGCCGCCTTCCCCAAGCCGACGCTCGCCGCCGTACGCGGATACTGCGTGGGCGGCGGCTGCCAGCTGGCAGCCGCCTGCGATCTGCGGTTTGCCGAAGAGGGGGCGCTGTTCGGGGTGACCCCGGCGAAGCTCGGGATCGTCTACCCGGCGGCTTCCACGGCGCGGCTGGTGTCCCTGGTGGGCCCGGCGACCGCGAAGTACCTGCTGTTCTCGGCCGAGTTGATCGGTACGGACCACGCCCTGCGGGCCGGGCTGCTGGACGAGGTGGCGCCCGTGAACACGCTCGGGCCGCGGGTGGCGGAGTTCGGCCGGGTGCTGGTCTCGCGCTCGCAGCTGACGCAGGCCGCGGCCAAGGAGTTCACCGCGGGCCGGGACGACCGGGCCGCGTACTGGCGGGCGGCGGCTCGGGACTCCGGCGACCCGGCGGAGGGGGTGGCGGCCTTCCTGGAGCGGCGGGAGCCCCGCTTCACCTGGGCACCGCGCCCCGGGGCCGCCCCGATGGGCACCACCGGAGGGTGAAACGGCCCCGTCCATACCCTCCGCTCCCCCGCCGTTCCGCCCGCCCTTCCTCACGTACCGACCAGTCGGTAACCTTCGGGTCATGACCTCCCTCCAGCCGCGCGCCGGCCGTCGCTGCCACCACTCCGTCAACCCGCTCCACTCGACGCTCTACTTCTCCCCCGACTTCACCGAGCAGCTCGCCGGTATCGGGATCGACGACGCGGCCGCGGCCTACTTCGCCGGGCGCGGTGCGGCGATGGGGGCCGTCGGCCCCGGCACCATCGCCGCCACCTTCTACAACTTCAACCCCGAGCTGATCGCCCGGCACGTCCCCGCCGTATGGGAGACGGCCGCACCGCAGAAGGTGCTCGACGCCCGGCTGCGCGCCGCCGACGCCACGCTGAGGCGGCTCCTCGGCGAAGAGGCGGTCGCATCGGACGCCATGGCCGAAGCGGCCGGGCTCGCGCTGCGCGCGGCCGAAGCCTGCACCCGGCACGCCAGGCCGCTGTACTCCGCCCACGCCGATCTGCCGGTCCCCGACCGGCCCCACCTCGCCTTCTGGCACGCGGCGACGCTGCTGCGCGAGCACCGGGGCGACGGCCATCTCGCCGTGCTGCTCGCCGCCGGGCTCGACCCGCTGGAGGCGCTGGTGAGCCACA
>NZ_JAAGLN010000439.1 GCF_010548145.1 Streptomyces sp. SID10853 | reverse complement strand
TGGTCCGGTGTGCGCCGGGAGCCTACGCGGTGCGCCGGCGGCGGCCCGCCCCGGCGGGCCCGGCCGGTCGATGCAGGCCCGCCGTGGTGGACCGGCACGCCGGCAGAAACCGCCCCGCCCGGCCAAAACCACCGTGGCGCATCGGAACGCCCGGCAAGGAGCCGCAGCACATCGGTACGCCGCCCAAGGCCACCGCGGCAGATGAGTACGCCCAGCCAAAACCACCGTGGCGCATCGGAACGCCTGGCGAGGGAGCTGCGGCAGGTTGGTACGCCCGGCCAAAACCACCGTCACGCATCGGAACGCCCGGCGAAGGAGCCGCGGCAGATCGGTACGCCCGGCCAAAACCACCGTCGCGCATCGGAACGCCCGGCGAGGGAGCCGCGGCGGACCGGTACGCCCTGCCAGGGCCACCGTGGCGCCCGCTGCGGAAGCGCCTGGCCCCGGACAGCGCGATGTCCGGTCAGCTCCCCAGCTGACCGGACAAACGCTGCCGTCCGCCGCACCCCCGTCCCCACGGGGTTGTTGGCCGGATGTCCCTGGCCCGGACCGCTCTCCCGGACCCGGGGCGCCGCTCAGCGCCCCAGCATCACGCCCACGGACGACGCCTGTGTGACCACTGCCTGCCAGCCTCCGAAGACGAACATCAGCAGTGCGGCGAGGGGAAGGACCATGGCGGTCGCCACCAGCGGGTGGCGGGTACCGGAGCTGCGGACGCCGAGCGCGGTGTACGCCCTGCGTCCCTGCGTGCGGAGAACTGTCCGCGCTGCGGTGTCGGCCATGGTCCCGGGTCCCTCTCCTGTCGGTTCGACAAGCGGCGAGTGCTGACCTCGGGGGACGAGTGCTGCACCCGCCGCTTGACCTCAAATCTAGGGGCGGGAAGGATCCGGGTCGTCATGCCCGCGTACCGAATACCGGGCCTCCAGGAGGATGAGCCTCCGCGCCCCGGTCTACTCCCCTGGGTGGAGAACCGGGCAGTACGCCTGCGGGTCTTCCCCGAGGGGCTCCTCCCCGGGACCCGGCCGCCGCAGGGCTCTCCAGCAGGGCTCAGGGGTGCGGCGGCGGGTGACTTCACTCACTTCCGCGGCCTCCCCCGACGGTGCCGTGACCGCCCGCGGCCCTCCCCCAGCGGCCCCGGAGAGGCGGGTGCGGGCGGCGTCCGGTGTACCCGTCCCCCGTACCGGCCGGCCGCCTGGCGGTGGCTCAATATCCTTCCTGCGGAGGACCTTTGGGAGAACGCCCCGGCCAAGGCGGCCGGATACGCCCCGAGCTGACCGGGCTTCACCACGAGGGGCCGGGGCGGGCAATCGATACGGGCGAGAGGGCGCGGCCTATGAGCACACCGGCCCGCGGGTACGTAAGCTGTGCCTCGTCAGACGGACCGGGCAGCGGGGATGGACATGACGATGATGCGGCTCCGGCGCGAGGATCCGCGTGTCGTCGGCTCGTTCAGGCTTCACCGGCGGCTCGGCGCGGGCGGCATGGGTGTCGTCTACCTCGGCTCCGACCGGCGGGGGCAGCGGGTGGCGCTCAAGGTGATCCGGCCGGATCTGGCCGAGGACCAGGAGTTCCGGTCGCGGTTCGCCCGTGAGGTGTCGGCCGCGCGGCGGATCAGGGGCGGGTGTACGGCCCGGCTGGTCGCCGCCGATCTGGAGGCCGACCGTCCGTGGTTCGCGACCCAGTACGTCCCCGGGCCGTCGCTGCACGACAAGGTGGCCGACGAAGGGCCGCTGTCCGCGGCCGAGGTGGCGTCCATCGGCGCGGCCCTCTCCGAGGGGCTCGTGGCGGTCCACGAGGCCGGTGTCGTCCACCGGGATCTGAAGCCGTCGAACATCCTGCTCTCGCCGAAGGGCCCCCGGATCATCGACTTCGGGATCGCCTGGGCGACCGGGGCGAGCACACTCACCCATGTCGGAACGGCGGTCGGGTCCCCCGGGTTCCTCGCGCCGGAGCAGGTGCGCGGCGCCACCGTCACCCCGGCGACGGACGTCTTCGCGCTGGGCGCCACGCTGGCGTACGCGGCGACGGCCGACTCACCTTTCGGGCACGGCAGTTCCGAGGTGATGCTGTACCGGGTGGTGCACGAGGAGCCGCATCTGTACGACGTGCACGACGCCCTGGCGCCGCTGGTGCGGGCCTGCCTCGCGAAGGATCCCGAGGACCGTCCTTCCACTCTCCAACTGTCCATGCGGCTCAAGGAGATCGCCGCCCGGGAGGCGCAGGGGCTCTCGGAGGGCCGGACCCCGGCGCAGCGCCGCGCCCAGGAGGTGGACCGGCCCACGGGGCGCATCGCCGCTCCGGCGACCGAACAGCACGCAGCGCCGCCGCGCCGCGCGGAGGGCGCACAGACT
>NZ_JAAGLN010000438.1 GCF_010548145.1 Streptomyces sp. SID10853 | reverse complement strand
GGGAGCAGCCCGGCCGCGGCGTCGGCCGCGTCGCCCTCGTGGGCGTAGCCGAGGACGGCGAGCGCCCGGGCGCGGGGCGCGTCCACCAGCCGTACGGTCGCCTCGGTCAGCACGCCGAGCGTCCCCTCGCTGCCGCAGAAGGCGCGGGCCAGGTCGGGGCCGTTCTCGGGGAGCAGGGCGTCGATCGCGTAACCGGAGATCCGGCGCGGCAGACCGGCCGGGTAGCCGGTGCGCAGCAGCGCCAGGTGGGTGTCGACCAGCTCGCGCAGGCCGGGCGGTGCGCCTTCCCAGCCCTGGCCGATGCGGTGGGTGCCGCCCTGGTAGGCGGCCGTGGTCAGCCGGAGGACGTTGTCGGCCGTGGTGCCCCAGGCGACCGAGTGTGAGCCGCAGGAGTTGTTGCCGATCATCCCGCCGAGCGTGCAGCGGCCGTGCGTGGACGGGTCGGGGCCGAAGGTCAGGCCGTACGCGCCGGCCGCCGCCCGCAGGTCGTCGAGTACCACCCCGGGCTGGACCACGGCGGTCCCGGCCCCGGCGTCCAGCGAGACGATCGCGCGCATGTGCCGGGTGAAGTCGAGGACGACGCCGGTGCCGGTGGCCTGGCCCGCGATGGACGTACCGCCGCCGCGCGGCACCACGGGCACCCCGTGGGCGCGGCATGCGTCGAGTGCGGCCGCCACGTCGTCGGCGTCGCGCGGGGCGACGACACCGAGCGGGACGCGGCGGTAGTTGGAGGCGTCCATGGTCATCAGGGAGCGGGCGGTGACCCCGAATTCGACGTCTCCGCGCACCGACCGGCGCAGCGCGTGCTCCAGGTCGCCGCCGGCCCTGTCGCCCTTCCCGTCGCCGGCCCCATCGCTGAGCCTGCTGCCGGTCCCGCCGGTCCTGGCGCCGGCCTCGCTCCTGGCCGTGCCGTCGGCCGGACGGCCCCTCAGGCCGTCGCTCCGACCGTCCTGCTGACCGTGTGTCTGCCCGTCCTGGTGCTCGCCCATGGTTCCAGCATGCCCCTGTGCACAATGTGTTCCAGAGTCAACAATTTCCACACCAGCAACTTCCCAAACCGATCACCAACCCTCCTATAGTTGACAGGTGTTACGCAGGAATACTCGTATGCCTTTAGTCCACGCATGACCGTCATGACCGCTTTACTCCACTCTCACCCCTTCTGACCTATCCGTCCATGAGGACTCCGCCAGATGACAGAGCGCCCCCCGCTCCGCCCGACCGCGCTGGCTCTGCTGATCTCCGTGATCGCTTCGGGCCTGCTGTGCGTATGGGCGGTGGCCGCAGCCCCCGCCTCCATACGCACCCCACTCGCCTGGTGCTCGGCCGGGGCAGCCCTGCTGTTCAGTGCCGCTGTCGCCACCGCCGTCCACGCGGTGACCTACGCCACCAGAACGTCGCGGACCCTCCGTGCCCGGATCGATCAACTGAGCGGGGAGAACTCCCAGTTCGGCGCGCGTGCCGCCCGTCTCACCGCCGAGTACGAGACCAGGACCGCCCAGCTCACCGCCGCCCACGAGGCGAAGACCGCCGAGCTGACCGCGCAGCGTGAGGCCACCGCAGCCGGGCTCACCGCCGAGTACAACGCGAAGTCGGCCGAGCTGGCCGCCCGGATCAGCCGCGCCGAATCCGAGCGCTCCGCCGCCCTGTCGTCGGCCGCCAACGCCGCCGGCCGGATGCAGGCCCTGGCCACCGGCATGCTCGCCGACCTGCGCGAGATGGAGCACCGGCACACCGACGAGGACGTACTCGGCGACCTGCTGCACCTCGACCACCGCACCGCCCAGGCGGGCCGGCTGGCCGACTCCATCGCCGTCCTGGCAGGCGCCCGCTCCGGCCGCCGCTGGGCGAAGCCGATCGTCATGGAGTCGATCCTGCGCGGCGCGATGGGCCGGATCGCCGGATACCAGCGGGTACGCCTCCACTCGACCAGCGAGATCGCCATCGCCGGCCACGCGGCCGAGGGCATCATGCACGCGCTCGCCGAACTCCTGGACAACGCGGCGAACTTCTCACCGCCCACCGCCGAAGTCCATGTGTACGTCGAAGAGGTCCCGGCCGGCGTGATCGTCACCATCGAGGACAGCGGTCTGGTGATGGGCGACGTCCAGCTGCGCCGCGCCGAACGGGCCGTCACATCGGAGACCACCCAGCAGACCGACCTGGCCGGCCTGTCCGGGACCAGGCTCGGCCTCGCGGTCGTCGGGCGGCTGGCCCGCAAGCACGGTCTGACCGTGTCGTTCCGCCCATCGGCGCGCGGCGGCACCGGTGTCCTGGTGCTCCTGCCGCACGAGCTGATCACCCGCACTCCGCGGGCGGCCGCCCCGGCACCGACGGCGGTACCGGCCGCACCCGCGCAGCACACCCGGGCGGCCGCAGCCCCGCTG
>NZ_JAAGLN010000437.1 GCF_010548145.1 Streptomyces sp. SID10853 | reverse complement strand
CCTTGCCCACATCCCCGTAACCGCAGACGACAGCAACCTTCCCGCCGATCAGGACGTCAGTGGCACGGTTGATGCCGTCGATCAGCGAATGACGGCAGCCGTACTTGTTGTCGAACTTCGACTTCGTGACCGCGTCATTGACGTTGATCGCCGGGAACAGCAGGGTCCCGTCACGGTGCATCTCGTACAGACGGTGCACACCCGTCGTCGTCTCCTCGGTGACCCCGCGGATCCCGGACGCGAGAGCCGCCCAGTCGAGGGTGCTGTTCTTCACCAGGGCACGTATGACGGCGAGTTCGTCGCTCGATGCCTCGGGAAGCGTCCCGGACTTCTGGTACGCGACACCCTGGTGGACCAGGAGGGTGGCGTCACCGCCGTCGTCCAGGATCATGTTCGGGCCGGTCTGCCCTGGCCAGGTCAGTGCCTGCTCCGTGCACCACCAGTACTCCTCCAGGCTCTCGCCCTTCCACGCGAACACCGGGATCCCGGCGGCGGCGATCGCGGCTGCCGCATGGTCCTGGGTGGAGAAGATGTTGCACGACACCCAGCGCACCTCGGCGCCCAGCGCGACCAGGGTCTCGATCAGTACAGCCGTCTGCACCGTCATGTGCAGCGAACCGGTCACTCGGGCGCCGGCCAGCGGCTGCGCCGCGGCGTACTCCTTGCGGATCGACATCAGACCGGGCATCTCGTGCTCGGCGAGCGTGATCTCCTTGCGCCCGAAGGCGGCCAGGGAAAGATCCGCGACCTTGAAATCGGAGAACTCAGCTGACATGAAGGCTCCTTGAGCTCAGTACGTTGCGGTGGATGTCCAGGGCCGCCATGGACTTGTTCAGGGTGATGTAGTGCAGTCCGGGGGCGCCTTCGCCGAGGAGCCGGTCCGCCATGGCGGTGGCGTACTCGACCCCGATGCGATAGGCGTCGTCGGGCCGCTCGCGTGCCGCTTCGAGTCGATGAGCCAGGGCCTCGGGGAAGGCCGCGTCGGAGAGCTCGGCGAAGCGCCGGATCTGACGGACGTCGGTGGCGGGCATGATCTCCGGGATGACCGGCACGTCGCAGCCCGCGGCGGCCACCCTGTCGCGCAGCCGCAGATAGTCCTCGACGTCGAAGAACATCTGGGTGATCGCGTAGTCCGCGCCCGCACGGCACTTGGCCACGAAGTGCCGGATGTCGCTGTCCCAGTCGGGCGAGCGCGGGTGCTTCTCCGGGAAGGCAGCCACGCCGACGGTGAAATCCCCCAGGGAACGCACGAGTTCGACCAGTTGGCAGGCGTACGTGAAGCCGTCCGGATGCGGCCGCCACGGTCCTTTGGGGGCGCTGGGCGGATCGCCGCGCAGTACCAGGACGTCCCGCACTCCGGCGTCCGCGTACTGGCCGATGATGTGCCGCAGTTCGGCCACCGAGTGGCCGACCGCGGTCAGGTGGGCGACCGGCCGCAGCGTCGTCTGGGACACCAGGCGTTTGGTGACTTCGATGGTGCGGTCGCGTGAGGAGCCGCCCGCCCCGTAGGTCACGGACACGAAGTCGGGGGCGAGCGGTTCGATACGGCGGACGGCACTCCATAAGGTCTGCTCGCCCTTGGCGGTCTTGGGCGGGAAGAACTCGAAGGAGAACGTCGGTGCCGCGGTGTACGTCATCGGCCGCCACATGCCCGGCCCGCGTTGAAATAGCTCGCCTCGGGGTGGTGGACGACGATCGCGTCGGTGGACTGCTCGGGGTGGAGCTGGAACTCCTCCGAGAGGTGGACCCCGATCTGCTCCGGCCGGAGCAGGCCGGCGATCTTGGCGCGGTCCTCCAGGTTCGGACAGGCCGGGTAGCCCAGGGAGTACCGGCAACCCTGGTAGCCGGTGCGCAGCATGCCATCGAGGGTGGCCGGGTCATCGGCCGCGATTTGCAGCTGGGTGCGGACCCGGGCGTGCCAGTACTCGGCGAGGGCTTCGGCCAACTGGACGGACAGGCCGTGCAGTTCGAGGTAGTCGCGGTAGGAGTTGGCCGCGAACAGCTCGGCGGTCGTCTCGCCGATCTTCGAGCCGACGGTGACGACCTGAAGGCCGATGACGTCCCTCTCGCCGGACTCCTCCGGGCGGAAGAAGTCGGCGAGGCACAGGCGTCGGCCATACGGCTGGCGCGGGAAGGTGAACCGGGTCCGTTCTCGGCCGTCCTCGTCCAGGATGATCAGGTCGTCGCCCTTGGAGACACAGGGGAAGTAGCCGTGGACGACGGCTGCTTCGACGAGGTTTGCGGTCCGGAGCCGGTCCATCCACATCCGCAGCCGCGGTCGGCCCTCGTTCTCGGCTGTGTCACCTTTGAGCCCCCACTGGCCCTTGAACAGGGCGCCCTCGTCCAGCCAGGACGCGTACTCCTTGAGCTGGATACCCTTGACCACCCGGGTGCCCCAGAACGGCGGCTCCGGCACCGGGTTGTCCGTGGCCA
>NZ_JAAGLN010000436.1 GCF_010548145.1 Streptomyces sp. SID10853 | reverse complement strand
CCCGGTCGGCGACATGGTCGCGCATCTTCGCGGAGGCCAGCACCAGCGAGACGGTCGCGGCGAGCCGGGCGCCCTCGCCGCGCGCGACGGGCGCGGTGCGCATCCCGCGCAGCGGACAGGGACCGGCGGTGCGCCACCGGCCACTGGAGCGCTCCGTCTGAGCCTCCGTCAACACCGAGACGATCAGGCCGTCGTAGTTGGTGGCGATCCGCGCGAACTGGCCGTGATCGCCGCGCAGCGCCAGACAGAGGCCGCACAGATGCGCCGTCCACTGCGCCCGCAGCCCGTCGGAGAGGCGGTGCGCGCAGGGCCTGACGATTCCGAACACAGTGCTCCCCCGAGCCTCGTCACCGGTGCCGGACGGTGTCTTCCGGCGCCTCCGGCATCGTATCGAGCGGCCCATTCACCCGTACGACCCCTCCGTCACCCATACGGCTGGAGAGTTCCTATTTTCATTCTGTCAGCAGTCGTACGTAGGAAGAAACCTGACGAACCGCCACAACTTCTGCACCAGTACCGTCACGAATGCCCTGCGCGCCGTCTATCCACTTGGCGCACGATCCACATCATGGACGACGATAGGGGGGCGGAACGCAGAAGGACCGCGGCGAAAGGAGGCGTCCATGGGATCGGTACGCAAGGCGAGCGCCTGGCTGGGGCTCGTCGAGGACAACGACGACGACCGCTACTACGACGACGATTACACGGAGGGCGCCGAGCAGGCCCCGGCCTCGGCCGAGGCATGGGTGACCGACCCCAGGGTCAGGGTCGCCTCCGAAGCGGCACAGGCGAAGAGCCGCCGGATCGCGACGATCACGCCCGACAGCTTCCGGGACGCCCGCAGCATCGGCGAGATGTTCCGGGACGGTGTCCCGGTGATCGTCAACCTCACGTCCATGGAGCCCGCCGACGCCAAGCGCGTGGTGGACTTCGCCGCCGGGCTGATCTTCGGTCTGCGCGGCTCGATCGACCGGGTGGCCAACCGGGTCTTCCTGCTGACCCCGTCCGACACGAAGATCGTGAGCGGGGAGGCCGCCGGCCGGCCGAGCGACGGCGGGTTCTTCAACCAGAGCTGAGCCGGGGCCGGACCCGGCGGCGCTCCGGGGGCGTTCCCGGAGCCCGGCGCGGCCGGCCCGGCCCGGCGCGGCCGGGATCCACCGGTCAGGCCGGCCCCGCCCGCTCTACCGGAACGCGTCGAGACCGGTGAGCGCCTTGCCCAGCACCAGCTGGTGCATCTCGACGGTGCCCTCGTAGGTCAGCACCGACTCCAGGTTGGTGGCGTGCCGCATCACCGGGTACTCCAGGGAGATCCCGTTGGCGCCGAGGATCGTCCGCGAGGTGCGGCAGATCTCGATCGCCTCCCGCACGTTGTTGAGCTTCCCGAAGCTGACCTGTTCCGGACGGAGCCTGCCGGCGTCCATCCGGCGCCCGATGTGGTGCGCGAGCAGGATGCCCTTGTGCAGTTCGACCGCCATGTCGGCGAGCTTGGCCTGGGTGAGCTGGAAGCCGCCGATCGGCCTGCCGAACTGCTCTCGCGTCCTGGAGTAGTCGAGCGCGGCCTCGAAACTGGCGCGGGCGGCGCCCATCGCGCCCCAGACGATCCCGTACCTGGCGTGGCTCAGACAGCTGAGCGGGCCCTTGAGCCCGGTGACTCCTGGCAGTACCGCGTCGGCCGGCAGCCGGACCTCGTCGAGGACGAGCTCACTGGTGACCGAGGCGCGCAGCGACCACTTGTGCTTGATCTCCGGGGCCGAGAACCCGGCCGTCCCGGTGGGGACGACGAAACCGCGGACACCCTCGTCCGTCTGCGCCCACACCACGGCGACACCCGCAACCGAGCCGTTGGTGATCCACATCTTGCGGCCGGTCAGCACCCAGTCGGTGCCGCTGCGCTTGGCGTACGTCAGCATCCCCGCCGGGTCCGAGCCGTGGTCGGGCTCGGTGAGCCCGAAGCAGCCGATGATCTCACCGGCCGCCATGCCGGGCAGCCACCGCTGCCTCTGCTCCTCAGAGCCGAAGCGGTGGATCGCGTACATCGCGAGGGACCCCTGTACGGAGACCAGTGAGCGGATGCCGGAGTCGGCCGCCTCCAGCTCCAGGCAGGCCAGTCCGTACTGGACGGCGGTGGCGCCCGCGCAGCCGTACCCCTGCAGGGACATGCCGAGCGCGCCGATGGAGCCCAGTTCGCGGGCCAGCTCACGGATGCCGGGCAGCTCGCCCTTCTCGTACCACTGCGCGATGTGCGGCAGGACCCGGTCGGCGGCCCAGGCACGGACGGTGCCGCGGATCGCGAGATCCTCGTCGCCGAGCAGGTCGTCCAGGCCGATGGGGTCGGCGGGGTCGAAGGGCGGCAGCTTGGACGGTGCGGACATGAGGGTGCCTCCGGCGGCTCGCACGGACAACGACGGACAACGGATGAAACTAGCAGTGATAGTTACGAGGTTCCGCCGACGTTACGGCTCAGTGCCGCGCGCGTCCAGACCCGGCCGCATCCGCCGGCACCGGGCGCGCCGGAACGGGCGCGGCCGCCCTCGGCAGGGCCTCGCG
>NZ_JAAGLN010000435.1 GCF_010548145.1 Streptomyces sp. SID10853 | reverse complement strand
GGTGGCGGTGCCTGCTTCCGGCGCGGGCTTGCGTGCCAGGCCCACCACGCCGAGCGTGAACAGGCCCACAAGACCGACGGTCGCCACCAGGCTGACGCCGAAGACGGTGCCGAGAGCTGCCCAGTCGATGTCCATGGTGCGGTGTCCTTCTCCTTCAGACCGTGGCGGGCCGGGTCGGCTCGGGTGCGGGGCCGCCCGGTGCGGGGATGGTGGTCCGCAGACCGTCGGGGACCGCCGCTCCGGCGGGCGGCGGGGTGACGGCCGCGATGGCGGTGGTGACGACCCCGGCGGGCTCGTCCGCGCCGGCGGGTTCGTCGGGGGTGACGCTGTGCCGGTCGACCGGTGTGCGGCGGGACAGCGACCAGATGACACCGGAGCCCGCGACCAGCAGAACGGCCACGGCCCCGATACCCCAGGGACCGCGGCCGGTCAGGAACTCGGCGCCCGCGCCGACGAGCGCGGCGGCGGGCAGCGTCAGACACCAGGCGACGGCCATCCGGGTCGCGGTCGACCAGCGGACCACCCCGCCCTTGCGGCCGAGGCCGGCGCCCATCACGGAGCCCGAGCAGACCTGGGTGGTGGAGAGCGAGAAGCCGAGGTGCGAGGAGGCCAGGATCACGGTCGCGGCACCGGTCTGGGCGGCGAAGCCCTGCTGCGGCCTGAGCTCGGTGAGCCCCTTGCCCATGGTCTTGATGATGCGCCAGCCGCCCAGGTAGGTGCCGAGTGCGATGGCGGTGCCGGCGGAGACGATGACCCACAGGGGCGGGTTCGAGCCGGGCGCGATGACCTTGCCCGTGACCAGGGCGAGGGTGATGACGCCCATGGTCTTCTGCGCGTCGTTGGTGCCGTGGGCCAGTGAGACCAGACCGGCGGAGGCGATCTGGCCGGCCCGGTAGCCCTTGGCGGTGGACTTCTCGTCCGTACGGCGGCCGATCCGGTACGTCAGCCTGGTCGCCAGCAGCGCGGCGAGACCCGCGACGACCGGTGCGGCGACCGCGGGGAGCAGGACCTTGGTGACGACCACGTCGCCGTTGACACCGGACGAGCCGACCGACATCAGCGTGGCTCCGATGAGCCCGCCGAAGAGTGCGTGGGAGGAACTGGACGGCAGGCCGAGCAGCCAGGTCAGCAGGTTCCAGAGGATGGCACCGACGAGTGCCGCGAAGATCACTTCGGTGGTGATGCCCTGTTCATTGATGATCCCGCCGGAGATCGTCCTGGCGACCTCGACGGACAGGAACGCCCCGACAAGGTTGAGCGCGGCGGACATGGCCACCGCGGTCTTCGGTTTGAGAGCGCCGGTCGAGATGGTCGTCGCCATCGCGTTGGCCGTGTCGTGGAAACCGTTCGTGAAGTCGAACACGAGAGCGGTAATGATCACGATCCCAAGGAGCAGGGTCAAGTGTTCCATTTACCTGGGCAATCGTTCGAGGTCATTGACGAGATGAACGTAGGCAACCCGGGTGAACGGAAGATGAACTGGGCCGGGCGCTGTGGTGACCCTGCCCGGACGCGCCCGTTCCGCCTCCCGCGGGGCGCGCTTCCCGCGCGGCCGCGGCCGCCGCGGCGTACCGGGGCGCCCGGGGGCCTGGCATCATCGCGTGGACCGGGCACCGGATGCCCGGAGGCGGCCCCGGGCCGGGCGGGACAGATGTGATGGGGGAGAGGCAGTGGCGTCGTCCGACGAGACCCATGAGCTGAGCGTCGAGGGGACCGGTCCGCTCGCGAGGGCCTGGCACGATCTCGTCGCCACCGCCCGCAGGACCGCGTCCGAGGGACTGGTCGTCGGCACATCGGGCAATGTCTCGGTCCGCTGCGGCGAGCTGATCCTGGTCACGCCGAGCGGAGTGCCGTACGAGAAGCTCGGCCCGGACGACACGGTCGCCGTCGACCTGGACGGCCACCAGGTGCTCGGCGAGCTGAAGCCGACCAGCGAACTGCCGCTGCACCTCGCCGTCCACCGCGCCACCACCGCCACCGCCGTGGTCCATACCCACGCGGTGCACGCGACGGCGGTCTCCCTCCTCGTCCCCGAGCTGCCCGCCGTCCACTACATGGCCGGCGCGCTGGGCGGGCAGGTGCGGGTCGCCCCGTACGCACTCTACGGGAGCGACGAGCTGGCGGCGAACATGCTCACCGCCCTCACGGACCGCCAGGGCTGCCTCCTCCAGAACCACGGCACCGTCACCTACGGCAGCTCGCTCGACCAGGCGTACGACCGCACCGCCCAGCTGGAGTGGATGTGCCGGCTCTGGCTCACCGCGTCCGCCGTGCCCGGCCGCACACCGTCCCTGCTCTCGCCGGAACAGCTGGCCGCCGCCACCGAGAAGCTCCGGGGATACGGACAGAACAGCTAGGTGTTCTGTCCGGCCGACCTTTTGCTGGCCCCGGCGCGACAAGACCGACCGGGACAGCCCCTGGAGGCGTCCGCCCACGTTTGCTCCGGTCGGCTGGCAGCCGGGCCCGACCCCACCGACACTGGAGGAGTGCGCCCGGCAACCGCGACGGCAACGGCCGTCACCACTCTGATCGGCGTCGGCGCGGCCGCAGCAGCGGCCGCCCGGCTC
>NZ_JAAGLN010000434.1 GCF_010548145.1 Streptomyces sp. SID10853 | reverse complement strand
CCGGGACAGCCGGCAGGTCGTGGCGGCGCCCCTCGGAAGACCGCCTCGGAACTGGGCGATGATCTCGGCCTGGCGCCGGCGCCGCGACGACCAGATGCCTGACCGGGGCCGGCGGCGGGTGGAGAGGCTCGACCGGGTTCGTGCTGCACTCGATCGCTGCGGACCGCACGGAACGCGGGACAGGTGCGGAACGGGCGCGGGCGAGGCGGCGGGGGCGCGGCGTCAGGGCCGGCCGGTCTGCGCGGCGGCCTCCTCCAGGTCGGTGACGGACCCGGACATGATCGTCCGTACCTGCCTGGTGATGTGCCGCACGGGCCAGTCCCACCACGCCACGGCGAGGAGCCGGGCGATGTCCGCGGCGTCGTAGCGGGTGCGGATCAACCGGGCGGGGTTGCCGCCGACGATGCCGTAGTCGGGGACGTCGCCGGTGACCACGGCGCCGGCGGCGATGATCGCGCCGTGACCGATGCGCACACCGGGCATGACCGTGGCGCCGTGGCCGAACCACACGTCGTTGCCGACGACCGTGTCTCCCCGGCCGGGCAGGTCGGTGATCAGGTCGAAGTGCTCCGCCCAGGAGCCCCCCATGGTGGGGAACGGGAAGGTCGAAGGACCGTCCATACGGTGGTTGGCGCCGTTCATGATGAACCGGGTGCCCGTCCCCAGCGCACAGTACTTGCCGATGACAAGCCGCTCGGGACCGTAGTGATACAGGACGTTGCGCGTCTCGAACGCGGTCGGGTCGTCCGGATCGTCGTAGTAGGAGAAGTCACCGGCCTCGATCAGCGGCGACTTCAGCAGCGGCTTGAGCAGAACCACACGCGGGTGCCCGGGCATCGGGTGCAGCACGGTGGGGTCGGCGGGAACGGGCGGCATCGTGGAGGGGTTTCCTCTCCGGTGAACCTGGAGCGACGACTGTCGCGTTAAGATGCTGGCACACCCCTGCCGCCTTGATCAACCGGATACCGGCCGCCGATGACAGACCCACTGGACACGACGTCGGACCGCCGCCCGGGCGGTCGCACCGCCCGCGTCCGCGCCCAGGTTCTCGATGCCGTACGCGCCGAACTCGCTGAACGTGGTCACGAGGGACTGACGGTGGAGGGTGTCGCGACGCGGGCCGGAGTGCACCGCGCCACGGTCTACCGGCGCTGGCGCGATGTCGGCGGCCTGCTCGTCGATGCCATCGAAGCCGCGGGCGAGATCGACTGGCAGCCACCGGACACCGGCTCACTGCGCGGCGATCTGACGGCCCTCAACCAGGAGATCCAGGAATCCCTGGTCGTACGGCCGTCGTTCGCCGTCGCCCTGATGGCCGCCTCGTTCCACTCCGAACAGGCCGCGCGGGCCCAGACGCAGTTGTGGGCGGACCGGTACGCCCAGTGCGAGGTCCTCGTCGCGCGTGCCGTCGGGCGCGGTGAACTCCCCGCACAGCACACGGACGCGCGAAGCCTGCTGATCGCGGCCACCGCACCGCTCTACCACGAGCTGGTGCTCCTGCGTGCCGGTCAGGATCCGCAACTCCCGGCACGGGCGGCGGATGCGGCAGTCCTGGCGGCTGCCGCGGGCGCCTTCTCCGTCCGCGGGGAAGAGAGCGGGTGACGGGTTGTTCGGCCGGTGGGCTTGTTCGGCCGGTGGGCTTGCTCGGCCGGTGGGCGGAACGGCTGTCCGCGGCCACCGGCCGGACCGTGCGTGAGCGAGCTGGTGGGACGGGGTGTTCAGCGGCCGTCGCGGATCAGGAAACGGACCATCCGGCAGGTGGCGTCGGACGGCGGGTGGATGCCGGCGAGGGCCGCTGTGGAGCGTATCTTCCGGTTCGGTGCCTGATCCGGACGGTAGACACCGGTGTCGAGCAGGGCGATGGCCAGGCGCATCGCCTTCAGCCTGCGGTTGTGCGAGACGTACCAATCGCGTGGCTTTCCTGCGGGCAGTGGCTTCTTGACCAAGGACTGCGTCGGGAACACGGCTACGGCCATCGGCGACCTCCAGGCGCTGGTGACAGGGCCCTCACGGACCCACGCGAACTGCCCCCATTTTACTGCCGGGCACTGACAGAAGCCCCTGGTCGGCGGGGGTTCCGACAGCCCCTCGCGTACCTTGGGCCCCATGGAGATCTGGATCAATCCCGCCTGCTCGAAGTGCCGCAGCGCGGTGGACCTGCTGGACGCGGAAGGTGCTTCGTACACCGTCCGCCGCTACCTGGACGACGTGCCGGACGAGGACGAGATCCGGGCGGTGCTCGGCCGGCTCGGGCTCGAACCGTGGGACATCACCCGGACCCAGGAGCCGGACGCGAAGGCGCTCGGGCTGAAGGAGTGGCCGCGTGACGCGGAGGCGCGGGACCGGTGGATCACCGCGCTGGCCGGGCATCCGAAGCTGATCCAGCGGCCCATCATCACGGCCGACGACGGCACGGCGGTGGTGGCGCGCACGGAGGAAGCCGTACGGGACGCTCTCGGGCGGTGAGCCCCGGCGGCGCCCGGCCGCTGCCGCTGAGGCGGGTGCCTGCCTGGGCACCGAGGCGGCGCGCGTCTGCCCGCTGAGGCGGGTGCCTGCCTGGGACTGAGGCAGGCGCGTCTGCCGCCCCG
>NZ_JAAGLN010000433.1 GCF_010548145.1 Streptomyces sp. SID10853 | reverse complement strand
ACTGCCGCCCGCCGAGTACGGCGAGGGGCTCAGCGAGGGCGAGCACGCCGGGCTGCGCGCCGCCCAACTGGCCAGACTCGGCCCGCGCACCGGCGACCTGGTCTGGGACATCGGCTCGGGCAGCGGGGCACTGGCCGTCGAGGCGGCCCGGTTCGGCGCCGCCGTCATCGCCGTCGACGCCGACCACGGGAGCTGTGTCCGTACGGACGCGGCCGCGCACCGTTTCGGGGTGCAGCTCCAGGTCGTCCACGGGCAGGCACCCCAGGTACTCGAGCGGCTGCCGGAGCCCGACGTGGTCCGGATCGGCGGCGGGGGAGTGGCAGTTGTCACCGGCTGCGCCGACCGCAGGCCCGGCCGCATCGTCACCCACGCGGCCACCCGCGACGAGGCCGAGGCGCTCGGAGCGGCTCTGGCGGACGGCGGGTACGTGGTGGAATGCGCGCTGCTGCAGTCGGTCGACCTCGACACACGCACCTGGGCCGAGCGTGAGCGCTCGGTCGTCTTCCTGGTGTCGGGGCGCCGTCCGGAGAGTGGCCCCTGACCCTGCTCCGGGACGGCGCGGGGTAGGCTGGCCGACTGTTGTACCGCAGCTGGGGGTTCGGCGGTTCGTTCGCCAATGTCCGGAAAAGGGAACCGTTTTGGGTCCGGTGTGGTACGGCGGCACCGGGGGACGCGCAACGTGGCGCAGCCCACAGCGGACCGTGGCAGGAACCCCTGCACGGCGTCGAACGGCCGTGACAATACTGAGTGTCCGCAGGCCATTCGTACCGCACGGCGTGCCCGCTCGTTGTCTCAGTACGGGCGACCCGGTAAAGGGCTGAAGGAGCACTATGGATGGGCAAGGGGTACGCATGACCGACACCGGCCAGGTCCCGGGCGAGGGACAGCCGGGGAACGCAGGCATGGTGGAGCAGCAGGGCGTCCCCGCCCCCGGTGCCTACACCTTCCTCGACCCCTCCGAGAGTCCCGCCGAGGACGACGATCTGCTGCTGATGCCCGGCGCGCAGGGCGCGTGGAGTGAGCCACAGCAGCAGACCCAGGGGCAGCTCCAGGGGCAGCAGTTCCAGCCCCAGACCGCCGCTCAGCTGCCCGAACCGGGTGCGCACGAGACCGGCGGACGCGACTCGGGCTCGGTGGACGTGGGAGCCGTGCGCGCCCAGGCCGCTGACCGGCCGACGCCGCCGCGCAGGCCGCTGCACATGGGCCCGCCGGTGCCCGACGCCACCGGTGGGGTGGTGCGGTCGCTGGCCGACCGCGGCCCGACCACCGCACAGCCGCAGCCCGCCCCGGTGCCCGACGGCGGACCGCCGACGCTCGGCCCCGAATATCTGGACTTCCCGCGTGACGATGCGGAGGCACTGCCAGGACCGCAGCTGGGGGAGATCCCGCCGCAGGCCGCTCCGTGGACGCCGCAGCCCGGCACGCCCGCGCAGACCGGTCACGCTGCGCAGCCTCAGCTGCCGCAGGAGCAGCTTCCGCAGGACCAGTTCCCGCAGGACCCGCTTCCTCAGTCCGAGCCCCAGGAGTTCTTGGTGGCTCAGGGCGGTGCGGCAGAAACGGTCGCTCCCCCCGAGCAGGCCGCGGCGCAGGCCCCGGCCGCTCCGGCCCCGGTGGCGGAGCAGGCCACGGGCGGCCCGCAGGGTGCCGCCGCCCCGCAGGACTCGATGGGCCGGTTCGTCCCGGTCGAGGGCTCGCTGCCGTCCGCGCCGCATCTGGCCCCGACCCCGGTCGGCGTCATGACCGCACCGGACACCGCAGGCCCACAGCCGGAAGCCGTGGCCGAGCCGGCTGCCGCACAGGCACAGGCGCCGGCACAGCCCCCGGTTGCCGTTGCGGAGGCGGAATCCCCGGCAGCGGCGGAGCCGGTCGCGGACCAGGCCGCAGCCCAGCCGCACGGTCCGGCGGCTGAGGCCGTACCGGAACCGGTGGCGGAACCCTCGCCGGAGGCCGTCGCCGTACCTGTCCAGGAGCCGGTGGCGCAGGAGCAGCCGGAGCCGGTCGCCGCCGAGACGGAAGCGGAAGCAGTGGGTGAAGAGGGTACGGAGGCCGTGGAGCCGCAGAGCGCGCCCCTGGCCGCCACCGCCGCCGAGGCCGTGCCCATAGAGGCCGGGGAGCAGCATCCCCACGCCCCGTCCGTGGCCCAGGTGCCCGCACCCCGGCACGGCGGAGCCGGGGAGCAGCAGTTGCCCGCGGCCGAGTCGCAGCCCGACCCCGCAGCACAGGCAGGACCGGACGTACCGGCCGAGGCCCACGTAACGGCCGATGCGCTCCCCGGAGCCGTCGCCGACGGGCCGGTCGCCCACCCCGCCTCCGCTGTCGCGCAGAGCGCAGCACCCGCCGAGGCCGCGGCGCCCGCCGCCGGACTCCCCGCGGAGAACACAACCGAAGCCCCCACGGCTCCCGCCCCTGCTCCCGAAGCAGAGGCCACCGCCGGGGCCGTACCGGTCCCCGAAGCCCAGCCGTTCCCCGTCGACGCGCAGCCGGAAGCAGCGCCGGTGCCGGAGCAGACCGCCGACGCGGACGCCACAGCCGAAGCGGCACCCGCCCCGGAACACCCCGCCCCCGAACACCCCACCCCGGAACCCCCCGTGGACACCCAGCCCG
>NZ_JAAGLN010000432.1 GCF_010548145.1 Streptomyces sp. SID10853 | reverse complement strand
CCGCGGGTCCGGATCGACGCCGTGCTGGCTCTGCGCCGCGCCGCGCGCGTCTGGCCCCCGCTCGCCGGGCTCCTGGAGCGGCCCGTGCCCGACGTACTGCCGCTGTCCGAGGACGAGTTGTACGAGCTGCTCGGCCCGGCGGCCCCCCGGCTCGCCGCGGCGGGCGTGGCCGTGCACTGGCCGCGGGAGCTGGTCCGGTCGCTGTCCGCGGCCGCGGTCGTCAGACCCGCGCCGGGATCGGCCACCGACGGCACTCCGTTCTTCGACGCGGAACAGCTCTTCTCGTTCAGCTGGCAGCTGGCCGTCGGCGACGACCGGCTGACGGAGGCGGAGATGGACGTCCTGGCCGAGGCCCACCGCCCGATCGTGCGCCTGCGGGACCAGTGGGTCGTCGTCGACCCGGCCCTCGTACGGAAGGCACGGAAGCGGGAGCTGGGGCTCCTCTCACCGGTCGACGCCCTGTCGGTGGCCCTGACCGGCAGCGCCGACGTGGACGGCGAGACGGTCGAAGCGGTCCCGGTCGGCGCGCTCGCCGCCCTGCGCTCCAGGCTCACGTCCGACACCGCGCCGCTGCCGCAGCCCCCGGGGCTGGACGCCACCCTGCGGGACTACCAGCTGCGCGGTCTCGGCTGGCTCAATCTGATGACCTCGCTCGGACTCGGCGGCTGCCTCGCCGACGACATGGGACTCGGCAAGACGATCACGCTCATCGCCCTCCATCTGCACCGCGCACGCCGCGAGCCCACGCTGGTGGTCTGCCCCGCCTCACTGCTCGGCAACTGGCAGCGCGAGATCACCCGCTTCGCCCCCGGCGTGCCCGTCCGCCGCTTCCACGGCACCGACCGCTCACTGACCGGTACCGACGGCGGCTTCGTCCTCACCACGTACGGGACGATGCGCACCAGCGCAGCCGAACTGGCCGGGCACCCCTGGGGCATGGTCGTGGCCGACGAAGCACAGCACATCAAGAATCCCCACGCGGCGACCGCGAAGGCCCTGCGCACCATCCCCGCCCCGGCGCGGGTCGCGCTCACCGGCACACCCGTGGAGAACAACCTCTCCGAGCTGTGGGCGCTCCTCGACTGGACGACCCCCGGGCTCCTCGGGCCGCTGAAGACGTTCCGCGCCCGCCACGCGAGGATCGTCGAGAACGGCGAGGAGGACGGCGCGGTCGAGCGGCTGGCCGGGCTCGTCAGGCCGTTCCTCCTGCGCCGCAGGAAGTCCGACCCCGGCATCGCCCCCGAGCTGCCGCCCAAGACGGAGACCGATCACCCCGTCCCGCTCACCAGGGAACAGGCGTCGCTCTACCAGGCGGTCGTCCACGAGTCGATGGCCGTCATCGAAGCCGGTGAGGGGCTCGGCCGGCGCGCCCAGATCATGAAGCTGCTCACCGCGCTCAAGCAGATCTGCAACCACCCGGCGCAGTATCTGAAGGAAGGCCCCTCCCGCCTCGCCGGACGCTCGGGGAAGCTCGCCCTCCTCGACGAACTCCTCGACACCATCCTCGCGGAGGGCGGCTCGGGCGGCGCCGTCCTGGTCTTCACCCAGTACGTGGCGATGGCCCGGCTGCTCTCCGAACACCTCACCGCGCGCGGCATCCCCTCCCAGCTCCTGCACGGCGGGACACCGGTGGCCAGGCGCGAGGAGATGGTGGACCGCTTCCAGGCCGGCGAGTGCCCCGTCTTCCTGCTCTCCCTCAAGGCGGCCGGCACCGGGCTGAACCTCACCAGAGCCGGCCATGTCATCCACTACGACCGCTGGTGGAACCCGGCCGTCGAGGAACAGGCGACGGACCGCGCGTACCGCATCGGCCAGACCCAGCCCGTACAGGTCCACCGGCTGATCACCGAAGGCACCGTCGAGGACCGGATCGCCGAGATGCTGACAGCCAAGCGCGCACTGGCCGACGCGGTGCTCGGCTCCGGTGAGAGCGCCCTCACCGAGCTGGGCGACGCGGAACTGGCCGACCTGGTGTCCCTGCGGAGGTCCGCATGAGCAGCTGGTGGGGGAACGCCTGGGTGGCCGCCCTGGAAGCGCTGTCGCTCGACGCCGGACGCCTCGAACGGGGCAGGAGCTATGCGGACGGTGGCCATGTGGCCGCTGTGAACGTGGCGCCGGGCCGCATCCTCGCCTATGTGCACGGGAGCCGTCCGCGCCCCTACCGGGCGGAGCTGCGGCTGCGTACGCTCTCCGACGCCGACTGGGACCACTTCCTGGCGGCGGCCGCCGCCCAGCCGGGTCATATCGCCGCGCTGCTCGACAAGGACATGCCCCACTCGCTGGTCCATGCCGCCGCCGAGGCCGGTGTCGCCCTGCTTCCGGCGCCGGGCGACCTCGTTCCGTCCTGCACCTGCCCGGACACCGGCCGCCCCTGCAAGCACGCAGCCGCCCTCTGCTACGAGACGGCCCGGCTCCTCGACGCCGACCCGTTCGTCCTGCTCCTGATGCGCGGCAGGGGCGAGCGCGAACTCCTCGACGAGCTGGCCCGGCGCAGCGCCGCCCACTCCGCACGGGAGCAGCCCGCCGCACCGCCCGCCGCCGGTGTCCCCGCACGGGAGGCACTCGCACCGCACTTCCTGCCGCCACTGCCCCCGCCGCTGGGGGCCGGGCCGTACCCCGGC
>NZ_JAAGLN010000431.1 GCF_010548145.1 Streptomyces sp. SID10853 | reverse complement strand
GCGGATCCCGCCGACCCGGGCGATCCGGCCGCCCCGGCCGACCTGGCCGGAACGTCCTGACCGGGCCGGAACGTCCTGACCGGGTCTGATCGGGTCTGATCAGACAGCCGCCGCCGCGGCCGCCGCCGCGCGCCGGGTGCCGTATCTGCGGTGCACCGCCTGCTTGGTGACCCCGAGCGCCGAGCCCACCGCGTCCCACGAGAAGCCCAGCGATCGGTCGAAGTCCACCGCGGCCGTCACCAGGGTCTCGACGCTGTCCCGGAGTTCCTGGGCCAGGCGGACGGTCGGGGCGGGAGCCCTGCCGTAGACGACGAAGCCCGTGGAAGGGCCGGAGCGGCGCGGGCGGTAGACATTGCCCAGCTGAGCGGTGAGGGTGCGCAGTGCGTCCACCTGACGGCGGACCCGCTCGATGTCTCTGACCAACAGGTGCAGGCTGGCCCGCGCTTGGGCGTCGTGGGTTGCGTGGTCGGCCATGAACAAGCCTCTCGAACCGGCGTTGAAAAGGATCGGGCCGCGTATACGGCCCACTTCGTTGCGGTCAATCTCTCTTGACCAACGCTCCACCTGCTGTTGTGGTCACGCTGCGGGGGCGTATGGGCATATGCGAGGGGCGCGCGGCGGTGCGTACGCCCCCTCGGAACGGGCCCGTAGACTGGTGCGCTGCTCGTAGTCGTGCGCAGTCGGTCCGAGAGGCATCCAGTGAAACTCGTCTTCGCAGGCACCCCCGAGGTCGCCGTACCCGCCCTGGACGCCCTCATCGAATCCGGCCGGCACGAGGTGGCCGCCGTGGTGACCCGCCCCGACGCTCCCGCCGGGCGCGGCCGCCGGCTGGTGGCGAGCCCCGTCGCGCAGCGCGCCGAGGAGGCCGGCATCGAGGTGCTGAAACCGGCCAGGCCGCGGGACGAGGACTTCCTGGCCCGGCTGCGGGAGATCGGCCCGGACTGCTGCCCGGTCGTGGCGTACGGGGCGCTGCTGCCCAAGACCGCCCTCGACGTGCCGGTCCGCGGCTGGGTCAATCTGCACTTCTCGCTGCTGCCCGCCTGGCGTGGTGCGGCGCCCGTGCAGCACTCGATCATCGCGGGCGACGAAGTGACCGGCGCTTCCACCTTCCTCATCGAGGAGGGGCTCGACTCGGGCCCGGTCTACGGGGTGCTCACCGAGGAGGTGCGCCCCACCGACACCAGCGGCGATCTGCTCACCCGGCTCGCCTTCGCCGGGTCGGGCCTGCTGGTGGCGACGATGGACGGGATCGAGGACGGCACCCTGCACGCGGTGCCCCAGCCGGCCGAAGGGGTCTCGCTCGCCCCGAAGATCTCCGTCGAGAACGCCAGGGTCGACTGGTCGGCGCCCGCGATGCGGGTGGACCGGCTGGTGCGCGGCTGCACGCCCGCACCCGGCGCCTGGACCGTCTTCCGGGACGAGCGGCTGAAACTGGTCTCGCTGGCCCCGGTCACCGACCGCACCGACCTGGCCCCCGCCGAGCTGGCCGTCGCGAAGAACAGCGTGCACGTGGGCACCGGCTCGCACGCCGTGGAGCTGCACTGGGTCCAGCCCCAGGGCAAGAAGCCGATGCGCGCGGCCGACTGGGCGCGCGGGGTGCGGATCGAGGCGGGCGAACTGCTCGGCGAGTAGCGGCCGGGCGAACGGCCCGCCGGGGCGGACGTACGCTGGGAGGGTTCGTCACCCTCACCACCAGCACCCTCACCACCAGCGGAGCACCTTTCACGTGACCGACCAGCCTCGCCGGCGTCCCGCGCAGCAGTCGAGACGGCAGCAGCCGAATCAGCAGTCGAAGCCCTACCGCCGCCCGCAGAAGGACCCGGTGCGGCTGCTCGCCTTCGAAGTGCTGCGGGCGGTCGACGACCGGGACGCGTACGCCAACCTCGTCCTGCCGCCGCTGCTCAAGAAGGCCCGCGAGAACCCGGACTTCGACGGGCGGGACGCGGCGCTCGCCACCGAGCTGGTGTACGGGACGCTGCGCAGGCAGGGCACGTACGACGCGGTCATCTCGGCCTGCATCGACCGTCCGCTGCGGCAGGTCGACCCGCCGGTGCTCGATGTGCTGGCACTCGGCGCGCACCAGCTGCTCGGCACCCGTATCCCCACCCACGCGGCCGTCTCCGCGAGCGTGGAACTGGCCCGGGTCGTGCTCGGCGACGGGCGGGCGAAGTTCGTCAACGCGGTGCTGCGCAAGGTCGCGGCCGACGACCTCGACGGCTGGCTGGAACGGGTCGCCCCGCCGTACGACGAGGATGCCGAGGCCCATCTGGCCGTGGTGCACTCGCACCCCCGCTGGATCGTCTCCGCGCTGTGGGACTCGCTCGGCGGCGGCCGCGCCGGGATCGAGGACCTCCTCGAAGCCGACAACGAACGCCCCGAGGTCACCCTGGTCGCGAGGCCGGGCCGCTCCACCACCGACGAGCTGACCGAGACCGTCGGTGAGGACTCGGCGCTGCCCGGACGCTGGTCGCCGTACGCCGTGCGGCTCGCCGAGGGCGGCGAGCCCGGCGCGATCGAGGCGGTGCGCGACGGGCGGGCGGGGGTCCAGGACGAGGGCAGCCAGCTGGTGGCCGCAGCCCTGGCGAACGCGCCGCTCGAAGGCCGGGACGAGCGCTGGCTCGACGGC
>NZ_JAAGLN010000430.1 GCF_010548145.1 Streptomyces sp. SID10853 | reverse complement strand
TGGCGCCGTCCGGCACCGGGGCGGCCGGGATCACCGGGGCGCCGTCGAGCGGCACCTGCGGCCCCTCGCACTCGGACAGCCAGCGCCGCAGGACGCCGTGCACCCGCTCGGCGCCCACCAGCTCCTGGCCCTCGTCCACCGGCGCCGAGAGGTCGAGCGGCGCCAGCAGGAAGGGCGCCGACTGCTCACCGCCGAGGCCGCCGTGCGAACCGATCTGCCCCTCGAAGGCGTGCACGGAGCCGGTCTCCGGGTCGTACATCGAATTGACCATGACATCGGCGACATGCGGGAACGCGTCCGTCCTGCGTACGGCGTCCGCGGCGCCGGGCCCGAAGCCCGCGAGCGGGCCCTCGCCGTCGGCCAGCAGGGCGACGGGCACCTCGGCGCCGTCCGCCCCGAGCACCACCGAGCCGTGCTCCTCGCTCGCAAGGAGCAGGAAGCCGATGCCCGGGTGGTTGGCCAGGGTGGGCAGCAGCGCAGGGTGGCGGCGGTCCAGCTGTTCGCGCGTCATCCGCCCCGGCACGTCGGGGAAGGAGATCAGCCCGAGGTTCCCTGAGGCCAGCACCACCGGGTCGGAGCCGGGGTCGGGCGGGGTCTCGTCGCCGGGCGGCACCGGGCGGTGCAGCACCACACGGACCGCCGCCCGCGCCTCCGAGCCGCTCCTCGTCCGCTGCGCCCGGCGCGGCACCGGCAGCCCGCAGCCCGCCCGCACCAGATCCTTGAGGGTCAGCCCGTAGGCACCCTCGAAGGTCTGCCCCGGGCTCTGCCCGTGGTCGGAGAGCAGCACGACGCGGTACGGGCGCGGCGCGTGCTCCTCGGCCTTCGCGATCAGGGCCAGCGAACGGTCGAGCCGCGCCAGTACCTTCGCCGCGTCCCTGCTGTGCGGACCGCTGTGGTGCGCCACCTCGTCGTACGCCACCAGGTCGGCGTAGACCGCGGTGCGCCCGGCGAACATGTCGCCTATCACCGCGGACACCACCACATCGCGCTCCACGACGGTCGCGAAGGCCCTGATGAACGGGTAGAGGCCGCCGCGCTTGATGCGCGGCTCCTCCTGCCGGGCGCGGGCCCGTGTCGACTGGCCGATCTCCCGGCCGACCTCGGCGAAGAACGAGATGGCGGTACGGACGGCGTTGGCCGGGTCGGAGAAGTACGCGAAGTAGCCGGCCCGGGAGCGGTGGTCGCGGTCCCGGCGTGCGGCGACCGAGAGGACCAGGGCCAGCTCGTCCGCGCCGCCGCTGAAGAGGTTCCCGCGGCTGGCGCCGTCCACGCTGAGCAGGCCGCTGTGGCCGGTGCGGGCGGCCGCCCGGCGCTGCAGCTCGGCCGCGCTGGCCGGCCGGTTGCAGACCATCACGTCGCCGGTCTCCTTCTCGTACCAGCGGAAGGCGGGGATGTCGTGGTTGGAGCCGTGCAGAATGCCCAGCTGGCTGGCGCCGGTCTGGCTGGACCAGTCGGTGCGCCAGGCGGCGAGCCGGTGGGTGGAGGCGATCCACCCGGCGACCGTGGGCATCAGCCCGTCGTGCACCGCGCGCAGCAGCGCCGCGTGGCCCACCCCGTCGAGCTGGAGGAAGACCGTGCCGTGCGGTCCGCCGCGCCCGGTGTCCTCGCCGCGTCTGCGCCGTCTGCGGGAGGCGAGGCGCGAGAGCCTGCGGCGGTACGCCTCGTCGTCACGCACCGCCAGCGCGGTGGAGGTCGCGGAGGCGACTGCGGACATCACGGCGGCCACCACGACAGCGGTCTCGGGGTTGGACGCGCCCCGGCCGTTCGGGATCAGGTCCAGGGCGACCAGCAGCAGCGAGCCGTTGAGGAAGAACACCAGCAGGCCGAGGACGAGGGCGGGGACCAGCAGCAGCGCGCGTACGACCAGGGGCCACACCAGCGCGCTGAGCAGGCCGAAGGCGGCGGCGCCCCACCCCGCGGTGATGGCCACGGTGGTGGCGCTGTCGCCGTTGACCGACTCCAGCTGGAAGTCCGGCAGGATCCCGGCGAGCGCCAGCATGGTCAGTGTGGACACGGCCCACACCACGATCACCCGGAACAGAGCGCTCCCCGCCCTGCGCCATCGCCCTGCCGCCACGCCTTTTCCACCTCACGTCCTGCGGGACCCCGGGTGGGCCCGCCGGCCAGCTTTTCACAGGACCGGACGGCGCCCGGCCCGCGGCCGCGGGCGGGCGGAGCACCGCCGCGTCCTGCGTGACACGGGTCACGGCGGGGACGAGTACCCGCAGGAGTGGCAGATCTTCCAGCCGTCCTGCGTGACGGCGAGGACACCTCCGCAGCGCGGACACTGCTCCGAGTACTGGGTCACGGAGCCTCCTCCCGTTTCGCCTGATCGCTACCCACCGTGCTCCCGGGACAGACGTGACACGCTGTCCCGGGAGCGGGCCGCACCGGGCCGCCCGCGGCCCGAGGCGGCCAGACGTGAGGAGGCGGCAGGTGCCGGTCGATGTGACCTGGTGGGGACATGCCACATGTACGGTCGAGGACTCCGGGGTCCGGGTGCTGACCGACCCGCTGTTCACCCGCAGGCTGGCCCACCTCAGGCGCCGCCGCGGCGCGGTGCCGCCGCCCAGAGCGGCGGCCGCCCGCGCCGTCCTCGTATCGCATCTGCACGCCGACCATCTGCATCTGCCGTCGCTGGCCCGCCTCGCACCCGGCACCACGCTGATCGTGCCGCGCG
>NZ_JAAGLN010000042.1 GCF_010548145.1 Streptomyces sp. SID10853 | reverse complement strand
CGTCCGCGCTGGGCAGCGTGTTCCCGGGCGAGACGGGCGCCGTGGAGTGCGACGCCCGGGTCTCGTTGTCGCCGCCGCCCTGGTGCGCAAGCACGGCGTACGCAGTGCCGCCTCCCACGAGCACCACGGCGGCCGCCGCGGCGATGACCGTACGGCTGCGACGCCGGGCACGGGCGGGCGCGGTGCGGTGGCCACCGGCCGTGGCCGCGTCGTGGGTACGGATCTCCCCGCCGGTACGGAACTCCCCGCCGCTCTGCTGGTCCGGCTGCGGGAAGCGCGGGGCTGCCGGTGCGGGCGGTGCGGGCGCCGGGCCGTAACTGCCGTACGGCGGAGGCGTATCCCCGCCGGGCGGCTGCTGCGAACCGTACGGCAGTGAGGTGTCACCGCCCGGGGGCTGCCGCGGACCGTACAGCGGAGGTGTGTCACCGACCGGCTGCTGCCGCGGACCGTACGGCAGCGGGGTGTCACCGGATGGCTGCTCCGGCCCGTCCGACGGAGAGTCCTGCGGCGCCGGGCCGAAGGAGAGTGGGGGATACGCCTTGGGCGGGGCCGCCCGGCCCTGGCCGGGGCCCGGTGTGTTCCCGGGCGCGGCCGGGGATGTCCCGCCCGCCGCGACCGCCTCCAGCATCCGGCGTGCCTGGTCCGCGGTGGGCCGGTCGGCCGGTTCCTTCGCCATCAGCGCCCGGAGCACCGGGGTGAGCGGCCCGGCCAGCCGCGGTTCAGGCAGCGGCTCGGTGACGATCGCGGCCAGCGTCGACCACGCCGACGTACGGCGGAACGGCGACGCGCCCTCCACCGCCGCGTACAGCGTCATCCCCAGCGCCCAGATGTCAGAAGCGGGCCCCGGCTCCATGCCCCGGGCGCGCTCCGGCGGCAGATAGTCGAGGGAGCCGACCAGTTCGCCGCTGCGGGTCAGCCGCTCCCTGGCGTCCTCGCCCGGCGCCCCCGACGCCTCCATGCTGGCGATGCCGAAGTCGGTGAGCACCACCCGGCCGCCGCGCTCCAGCAGGACGTTGCCCGGCTTGACGTCCCGGTGCAGGACGCCCACCCGGTGTGCCGCGTCGAGCGCGTCCATGAGGCGGGCGCCGATCTCCGCCGCCTCCCGCGGTTCGACGGTGCCGCGCTCCGTCAGTACGTCGTCCAGGGACGGCCCGTCGACCAGCTCCATCACGATGACCGGCAGCCCCTGCTCCTCGGTCACATCGTGCACGGTCACCACCGAGGGGTGCCGGATGCGGGCCGCGGCCTGCGCCTCGCGGTGCATCCGGGCCCGCAGATCGGCCAGTTCGGCCCCGGACGCGTCGGTGTAGGCGCGCAGGATCTTGACCGCGACCTCACGGTTGAGCAGCTGGTCCACCGCCCGCGCCACGACCCCCATACCGCCGCGCCCGATCGGCGCCGTCACCCGGTACCGCCCGCCGAGCACCCGGCCGACCAGCTCCCCGCCGTTCCCGTCCCCCGCCGCCACCGCACGCCCCGTTCCTTCGCTGTTCCGCTGCCCGCCGGTGACCGCCCGGACCCTCGTCGTCCGTCGGCCCACCCTCCGACGGGCACCAGCGTATGGGCTCAGGGGCTGTCCGGGGACGCGGCCTCAGCCGATCCGTACCTTCGTCTCCAGCGGCAGGTCCGCCGACGACCGGCCGACCGCCACCGTGTAGGTGCCCGGCAGCACCGTCCAGCCGGTCTCGGTGGTCTGCCACACCGCGAAAGCCTCGCGGGGCAGGGCGAGCCGTACCGTCCGGCTCTCGCCCGGTTTCAGGGTGACCTTCTCGAACGCCTTCAGCTGCCCGGCCGGCTCGCCGGCCGCCGCGGGCGCCGTCAGATACAGCTGGACCACCTCGCTGCCGGTGCGGCGGCCGGTGTTGCGGACGCCGACACTCGCGCGGTAGCCGTCCCCCGACCGCTCCAGGCTCAGGCCCGACAGCCGGAACGTGGTGTACGAGAGGCCGTGGCCGAAGGGGAACAGCGGCTTCTCGCCCGAGCTCCGGTACCAGCGGTAGCCGACCGCGAGCCCCTCGTCGTAGTAGACGTGCGTCCCGTCGCCCGGGTACTGCACGGTGGTCTTCGCCGGGCCCTGCTGCTCGGATGCCGGGAAGGTCTCCGGCAGCCGGCCGCCCGGCTCCTCGTCGCCGAAGAGCATCGCGGCCAGGGCGTTGCCCTGTTCCTGTCCGCCGTACCAGTTGGCGATGACGGCCGCGGCGCCGTCGAGCCACGGCATGAGGACCGAACCCGAGGTGTTCAGGACGACGACGGTACGGGGGTTCGCCGCCGTCACCGCCGCGATCAGCTCGTCCTGGCCGTCCGGCAGGGCGAGTGTGGTGCGGTCGGTGCCCTCGCCGGTGTAGTCGCCCGCCACGACGACGGCCACGTCCGCGGCCCGCGCCGCGTCGGCGGCCCCCGCGAGGCCCTTGGTGTACGTCACCGGGATGTCCCCGGCCCGCGCCCTGATGCCGGCGAGCGGGGTGACGACGGCGCCATTCGCCGTGACGGCTCCCGAACCGCCGCCGTGCGTCAGGGCCCCGGCGTCGGCCGCGTCGCCGATGACCGCGAGGGAGGCGGGCCGGGCGAACGGCAGCACCCGCTCGTTCTTGAGCAGCACACTGCCCCGGACGCTGATGCTGCGGGCCAGCCGGAGGTGCGCGTCGCTGCTGACCACCGTGGAGAGGACGGTCGCCGGGTCCGGCAGCCGGTGGTCGAAGAGCCCGGTCCTGTACATCGCGGTGAGGACGTGGACCGCCATGGTGTCCACGGTGGCGGCGCTCACCGTGCCCGCCGTGACCGCGTCCTTGAGCTTGCCGCCGAGGTAGGTGGAGCCCGGCATCTCCATGTCGGAGCCCGCGCGGGCGGTGAGCACGGTGCTGTGGGTGCCGCCCCAGTCGGACATCACCAGGCCGTCGAAGCCCCACGCGTCGCGCAGGGTGTCCTGCACCGCGGTCCGGTTCTCGTGCGACCAGGCGCCGTTGACCTTGTTGTACGACGTCATCACGGCGCCGGCGCCGCCGCGCTGGACGGCGGCGCGGAAGCCCGGGTAGTAGATCTCGTGCAGGGCCCGCTGGGAGACCACGACGTCGATCGAGCCGCGCAGGGTCTCCTGGTTGTTGGCCGCGAAGTGCTTGACGGTGGCGATCACCGGGTGGGTCTGGATGCCTTCGACGACATGGGCGGCCAGCTCCGCGTTGAGGTACGGGTCCTCGGTGAAGGTCTCGAACGACCGCCCCCAGTAAGGGACTCGCAGGATGTTGATGCAGGGGGCCAGGGCGATGTTGTGTCCCTTGCCCGCCTGTTCGGCGCCGTAGGCGGCACCGTACTCCCGCGCCGTCCCCGGGTCCCAGGTCGCCGCCAGGGTCTTGCAGTCGGGCCACTGGGTCACGCCCGTGGAGCCGTTGCCCACACCGCCCGGCCCGTCGCCGAGGTAGAGGGCGGGGATGTCGAGCCGGGTGTTGGCGGGGACCGCGCCGGCGTAACCGGTGCCGCCGGTCCCGCCGTGCAGCAGGGCGATCTTCTCGTCCAGGGTCATCTTCGCCACGAGTGCGGCGGCCCGGGCGGCGGCCTTGTCCGCGGCCGCGGACACGCCGGGCTTCGTGGCGGGCGCAGCCGCGGGCACCGGCCCCGCGGTGACACCGCCCCGTACGGCGGCCGCCGCGCCGGTGGCCGACGCCACCGTGGTGACGCCCGCCGCCACCGTGCCCGCTCCGGCCAGCTTCAGTACCGATCTCCGGTTGACGTTCATGTGCCCTCCCGAGTCGCTGTCGTGGATGCATCGCTGTCATGGATGCACGCATGCCATGGATGAACGAGTGACGAAAGACATGCAGGAAGTGACATGTACATGGGCACAGAGATCGCCCGCATCGTCAATGGTTTATACACACTCCGCCGAATCGGGCCCCGTAGCGCCGCTTCCGGCGGCCCCAGCGAAACGCCGTAGGCCAACTGGCTCGATTTACCCCCCAGTTGGCTTCAGGGAGTGAACGCGGCGCACCCCTTGACGGGGTCAGCCGCAGTGCCCGACAGTCGTTCGCAAGAGGCTGAGAGCGCTCTCAGCAACTCCCCCCACGAACACCCCCACGAAAGCAGCCCCCATGAACAGGATCGCTTTCTCCGTGCTCACCGCGTTCTCCCTGACCCTGGCCGGGCTCGCCGGTCTCGCGGGTCCCGCCGCGCTCTCCGGCTCCGCCGCCGCGAGCGAACCGGCGGCCGGGGCCCGTACCGCCGCCGACTGGACCACGGTGTTCAAGGACGATTTCGACGGTGCGGCCGGCTCGGGCCTGAACACCGCCGACTGGCTCTACGACAAGGGCACCGGCTACCCCGGCGGCGCGGCCAACTGGGGCACGGGCGAGATCGAGACATCCACCGACTCGACCGACAACGTCTACCAGGACGGCTCGGGCCATCTGGTGATCAAGCCGGTGCGCGACGCGTCCGGGCACTGGACGTCCGGCCGGGTGGAGACCCAGCGCACCGACTTCGCCGCACCGGCCGGCGGACAGCTGCAGCTCAGCGCCTCCCTGAAGCAGCCCGACCCGGCGAGCGGACTCGGCTACTGGCCCGCCTTCTGGGCGATGGGCGCGGACGCCAGGCCGACCGGGGCCACCAACTGGCCCAGCATCGGCGAGCTGGACATCATGGAGGACGTCAACGCGCTCAGCCAGCACTCGACCACCTTCCACTGCGGCCAGTGGGCGGGTGAGTGCCACGACCCGGACGGGATCAGCAGCGGGTTGCAGACGTGCACGGGCTGCCAGTCGGGCTACCACACGTACTCGGTGATCGTGGACCGTACGAATCCGTCGGCCGAGCAGCTGCGGTTCTCCCTCGACGGCGTCCAGACCTTCGTGGTCGACCAGAACGAGGTCTCGGACGCGACCTGGAAGGCCGCCGTCGACCACGGATTCTTCGCGATCTTCGATGTGGCGATCGGCGGCTCGTACCCGGACAAGGTCTGCGGCTGCACCTCCCCGGGGGCCGACATCAGCTCCGGTGCGGGGATGAGCGTGGACTGGTTCTCGGCCGAGGTCAGCCAGTCATGAACCGGTAGCGGGCAGCGAACAGCACCGTGCCCCGGAGGGAACCGCGGAAGCGGCCGTCCGGGGCACGGTGCTCACTGGTTCACCGCTGGAGCGCTACTGGCGCTCCGGAGGTGTCAGTTCCAGCCGTGGTTACGGCCCTGGTCCCAGCCGCCGTGGTTACGGCCGTGGTCGCGGCCGTGGTTCCAGCCACCGTGCTGGTGGTCGCGGCCGTGGTCGCGGCCACCGTTGCCGCAGGTATTGCCGAAGGCCGGGTTGAGCAGGCCGATGACGTTGACGCTGTTGCCGCAGGCGTTGACCGGGACGTCGATCGGCACCTGGACGAGGTTGCCGGAGAGCACGCCGGGCGAGCCGATGGCGGCACCCTCCGCCCCGCTGTCAGCGGAGGCGACCGACGCGCCCCCGAGGACGGTGGCGGCGGCGATGGCAGACAGCACGGTCATCCGCACGATTCGAGACATGATGGACACAAACCCTTCCGTAGGAGCACTCCAGGGCCGGATACGTCCGAGCCCTCTTGTGTGGTCCTTCGCTATGCCTGCCCGCTGAGATGGGTCCCGCATCGCTTGTTCACCCGAAGAGACGCCGCGGGGAACGGGCGTACGCGCGGTGGGCTGCGCAAACGCCTCGACTACCGGGGGCCCGCGGCCCGGGCGCCGGCTACCGGGTGCCCGCGGCCCCGGTATCCACCGCCCCTGTCTCCACCGCCCCGGTGCCCGCCGCCCTTGTGTCCACCGCCCCGGTGCCCGCCGCCCGGCTGATCGCCGTCTCTACCTCCGCGATCCGGTCCGCCAGCAGTCCCAGCGCGGCCACCGCGCGAGGCATCGGGTCGTCGTCCGGGCCGCCCCCCAGCGTCCTGGCGCGGACATCGGCGGCCTTGACCTCCGCCCAGCGGGCCGCCTGGTCCGGCGTCAGGGTGCCGCGCAGTTCGGCCAGTTTCAGCAGGTTGGACTCGGCGCCGCTGGTCAGCGTCTGCGCCTCGCCCCGGTAGTGGTCGTCGATCACCGCGGCCAGTTCGGCGTCGTTCATCACCGGGTCGATCCGCGCCGCGATCTTGTTCATGTTGCGGTACGAGCCCTGGAGCTGGAACGGCGGCTCCGTACGGGCCGCGTCGGACTGGCCCGCCGACGCGATGTACGCGGCGTTGACCGCGAGCACCGTGGAGCGGGCCGCCAGCAGATGGCGCAGCACCGCGACGACCCGGTCCAGTTCGCCGGGCGCGTACGGGTGCCGGAGCCGGTCGCGGCGTGCGGTCGGGTCGTCCGCCGCCAGCCGTACGAGCAGGGCCAGGTCGTCGCGGTCCCGGCCCGCGAGCGGGGCGAGCACCGGGTTCGAGGTGAGCGCGTTCTCCACGAAGCTCAGCGCGAAGACGTCCTCCTTGCCGGTGAGCACATCGCCGAGGTTCCAGACGTCGGCCCGGTTGGCCAGCATGTCGGGGATCCGGAAGCGCTGCCCCGACTCGGTGTACGGGTTGCCCGCCATACAGACCGCGAACCGTTTGCCCCGCAGGTCGTAGCTGCGCGCGGCCCCGTCCCTGACCCCCTCGATGCGGCGCTGGGCGTCGCAGAGCGGGATGAACTTCTGGAGCAGTTCGGGCGAGGTGTGCTGGATGTCGTCCAGGTAGAGCAGGGTGTTGTTGCCCGCCGCCAGCGCGAAGTTGATCTTCTCGATCTCCTGGCGTGCGGTGGCGTCCGGTGCCTGCGCCGGGTCGAACGAGGTGACCCGGTGGCCGAGCGCCGGGCCGTCGACCTTGACCAGGACCAGGCCGAGCCGGTCGGCCACGTACTCCATGAGCATGGTCTTGCCGTAGCCGGGCGGCGAGATCAGCAGCAGCAGACCGTTGCTGTCGGTGCGCTTCGTGTCCCCGGCGGTGCCGAGCTGTTTGGCGAGGTTGTCGCCGATCAGCGGGAGATAGACCTCGTCGATGAGCCGGTTGCGTACGAACGACGACATGACCCGCGGGCGGTAGTCGTCCAGCCGCAGCCGCGCGCGTTCGGCGGCGACCAGGGCGGTGCGCTGCCGCTGGTAGTCGCGGAAGGCGGGTACATCGGTCCGGTGGAACTCGGCTGCCGCCGGAATGAGTTGGTCGATACGGACGGTCAGCCTGCGGCGCTCGACGCGCGGATGGGTGCCGAGCAGCCCTTCCACCGTCTCGGCCAGCGGCGCGGCCGACTCGTAGCGCGGCAGATCCGGGCAGAGCTCGACGGCGACCGCTTCGGCGAGTTCCCCGGGGTCGTCCTGGCCGCCGGAGCGGGTGTAGGCGCCCAGCCAGTTCTCCACCAGCTGGCGGCGGGCCGCCGGGTCGTCGTCGCCGAGCGCGGCGAGGTCGTCGTCGTACGCCGAAGTGCCCACGGCGCGGCGGAACTTGTCGAGCAGGGTGCGGGCCGGCGCATGGGTGACGAAGCCGTCGGGGCCGCTGGTGAGCTCCTCGAAGAGGTACTCAGCCGCGGCCGGCGCGTGCGGTCCGCCGATCACGCCCGCCAGCTCGGCCTGCCAGTCCGCGATGGCCGGGGCAAGGCCGAAGGTGTCGCGGGCGCGGGCCATCGAAGCGGCCCTGCGGGTCCAGGCCCGCCGTGCCGGGTCGGTCGTGCGGTGCGCCCAGAACAGCTGGGCCGCGGCGCGGGCCTCGGCCGGGAAGCGCAGCAGTCCCGCGCCGGAGTGCAGCCGCAGCAGCGCGCCGGTGATCAGTGCGGCGTCGTGGTCGTGGACGCCGCGTTCGTACCCCTCGTCGTACGCGGCCTCGGCCGACTGCCGTACCAGCGACGGGAGATCGGCCGCGGTGAGGGCGTCGGCGCCGTGCTCGGCGAGCAGCCGGGCCGCCAGATACTCGGCCCGGTAGAGCGCGGGTGACTCGGAGGGCAGGGTGCGGCCCCAGTACGGGCGGCAGGCGGCGAACGCGGGGTCGGTGACCGGGGAGCGGTAGTCGGTGCCGGTGAGCGCGAAGGCCAGACCTGCGCTGTTGTCGCCGCCGCCACCGCCATCGCCGCCGGTCCCCGGCCCGTCGTACGGGATCAGGGTCAGGTCGAGCGGCTGGGAGTTGACGGCGAAGCGGTGCCGGCCGAGCCGGATGGTGCCGCCGCCGTCCGCGTAGAGATCGGTGCGGTCGCGCAGCGCCCTGACGGCTTCCTGGCGGGCGGCCGCGATCCGGCCCGCCAGCTCTTCCGCCCTGACGCGGTCGCCCAGTTCGCGCAGCTCATCGGCGGTACGGCCGACCTTGGCGACCAGCGGGTCGGAGGCGAAGAACGTGCTGATGGCGTCCGCCGAGCCGAGCGACGCCGCCCGGCGGGCGATGGTCTCCAGGACACGGGACGCCGAGGCGCCGAGCCGCTCCGCGCGGCGGGCCCGCTCGTCCTGGAGGGTCTGCTTGCGCGCCGAGAACGCCTCGTACACCTCGGTCCGCACGGCACCCAGCTGGGCGAGGAAGTCGTCCGACCCGTCGAACCGCGACTCCAGGTCCTCCACCCGGAGCAGCAGCGCGGCGAGCTGGTCGTCGCAGGTCTCCGGGGTGCCGGCCGCGGCCAGGGCCGCGGTCACCGACTGGCCCAGCAGGGCGCGCTCGGCGGCGAACTCGGCGCGCCCCTCGTGGTCGAGCAGCTCCCTGCGGCGGGCTTCGAGCGTCGCGCGCGCACGGTTGACGGCGCCGACGACCTCGGCGATCCGCTCCAGTACCGAGGTGCGGACCGTGGCGTCGCCGATGTCGAGTCCGGTGACCACATCGGTGACGGTACGCAGGCCGTCGGCCAGCTCGTCCAGGCGTCCGGCGACCGGCGCCGCCGCGGCCACCGTCGCGATCGCCTCCGCGTCAGCGGTGAGCCGGCCGGTCTCGGCGTGGTATCCGGCGAAGGCGTCGTCGCGCCGGAGCTGCGCGACGGCGCGCTGCGCGAACGCGGCGATGTCCGCCTCGACTTCAGCGGCGAGCGCGTCGATGCGCACGGGGTCCGCGTACCGCTGCTCCTTGAGCGTCAGGACGTGTCCGTGGGCGCGGCGCAGCTCGGTCAGCCGGGTGACCCACTCGGCGGCCGAGCCGGGCGCCTCTCCCCTGGTCCGGCGCACCAGTGCGGTGATCTCCGCCTCGGCCGCTTCCAGCGCGTCGGCGGCCTGCCGGGTGAGCGTCCGGACGGTCTCGAACTCGGCGAGCACCTGCCCGGCCGTGGTCCGCAGCCCGTCGAGCGGTTCCAGCAGGCCGCCCGTTCCCTCGTCGGCCAGCCAGTGGTGGGTGTCGGCGGCCCGTATGCAGGAGGCCAGCAGGGTTTCGTAGACGCCGGTGGTGGGCGCGGTGTTCTCGGTGACGGCGCGGGCCAGCGACAGGCAGTCGGAGATCCCGCGCACCAGGTCGGCGTTGCCGATGCGGCCAATGGGGTCTCCCCTGCTCGAACGGGATTGAGAGCTTGGGGAAGGCCCTTCGACGGGCAGGGCCGCGTCGGCGTAGGTGTCGGACACGTACGGCGAGCGCCAGCGCTGGAGCGGGTGGACACGGGCGGGCTCGTCCGAGTCGCCGCGCAGGACGATGAGGGTGCCGTCGTCGAAGAGCGCGTACCCCCGGCAGACGAGCGGGGTCCCGGTCTCCTTGCGGATCAGGTTGTACGGCAGGAGCAGCGTGCGGCCCTCGGCGCGGGCGTGGAAGACGTACAGGACGTCCTCGCCGTTCGGGGAGCGGAGCAGCCGCTCGAACTCAAGCCCCGTGGTGTCGAGGTCGAAGGTCTTGTACGCGCCGGTGGCCAGGCAGTATCCGCCCGGGAAGATGATGCCCTGGTCCCCGGGGAGGCTGCGGCACGCCTGCCCGATGCCGTCGAGGCGGACGACGGTGCGGGTGACCGTGTTGAAGACCAGATGGCGCCGGTGTTCCTCCTTGTACGGGCGTATGCGCAGCAGGAGCAGGGCGCCGGCCCGCGCGTACTCGACCTCGGCGTCGGCGAGTGACTGGAGCGGCTCGTCGACCGGCTCGGACCAGATGCCGTCGGCCGTCTCGGTGTTGTCCTCGTCCTTGACGGTGAGGGAGCCGCCGACCGTCGTCACGTACACGTCGCCGGGCAGGGCGATGTGCGGGTGGCGGCCGAGCACCTGGTCCTGGCGGGTGGCGGGGGTCCACTCGAAGTCGTGGGACGGCGGCAGGACATGGTCGCGGTCGCCGCGGGCGTCCAGATACGCGGCGGTGCCGTCGGCGGTGAGTGTCCAGCGCAGCACGCGGATGTCGTCGGCGGTCTCGCCGGTACGGAAGACGGCGAGCAGTTTGCCGTCGGTGTGGCGGAGCTGGAGGAGGCGGGCGTCGCGGTAGTAGCGGTAGAGCTCCGCGAACTCCCTGGTGAACGCGGGGTCGTCGAGGAGCCCTGGTACGGCGGTGTCGGGGAGGCGGTCGAGGTTGGGTGCGGTGTCGTGCAGGGCGAAGACGTCCGCGGGCTCGGATGTCTGCTTCTGCCCCGGCGGGATGTTGGAGCCGATGAGGAGACGGTCGCCGATGGCGACGGTGTCACGGGGGACGCAGTTGCTGTCGGTACGGAGGTGTTCCGTGCCGGTGAGGGCCAGCTCGGTCGAGCCGAAGATCTCGGTCCTGCGGGTGTTGAGGGCGGTGGCCCTGCGGGCCAGGTCGGCGGCCTGGGCGGTCAGTCGGTCCCTGAGCACCTCGTAGGTGCCGGCGTCTACGGAGGGGGTGGTCATCGGCTGCTTTCTGGGTGGGGCGGGGTGTTGGGCCCCGGCGGGGTGGGGGTGGGGTGGGGGTGGGGTGCGGGTGGGGTGCTCCGGTGCGGGTGGGGTGCTCCGGTGCGGGTGGGTGACGCCTGCGGCGGGCCTGTTCCCCTCCCCCAGCCTTCGGCCGGGGGGACCCCCACTTCCCGTAACCGGGGCTCCGCCCCGGACCCCGCTCCTCAATCGCCGGAGGGGCTGGGTATGCGTCCTTCGCCGGAGGGGCTGAGCCGCACTCTTCAAACGGTGCCCGGCAAAATCCAGCCCGGCCGGGACCGCCGCGCCGTTCAGACCTTTGCCGCACCGTTCAGCGCGGCGACCGCAGCGACCGGCACCTCCGACAGGCCCAACCGGTCCGCCTGGTCCAGGAGTTGCTGGACCAGGCCGGCCTCCGCGCCCCCCGACTTCATCAGCTTCATCAGCAGCGCCGACACCGTCAGATTCTGCACATCGCCGCTCGACACCGACCCGACCATCTTCGTCAGGTCCTCCGGAAAGCTGGCCGAGCCGTCCAGCCACGGCTTGGCGAGTGCCTGGGCCGTCTTCGAGCTCTCCACGAAGCCGTCGATGCCCTTGCCCAGCGAGATCGACGACACCAGGCGGTCGAAGAAGACCGACTCGCCGCCGACGACGCTGATGTCGGCGTTCTCCAGGCCGGTGGCGATGACCGTGGCCTGCGCCTCGGCGACCTGGCGCTGGACGTCGATCCCGGCCAGCCTGATCTCCTTCTCGGCCTCGAGCCGCAGCCGGTACTCCTCGTGCCCGCGCGACGCGTCGTCCAGCGCGGCCATCGCCGCCGCCTTCTCGGTGAGGCCCGCGGCCTCCGCCTTCAGCTTCTCGCCGATCATCGCGGCGTCCGCGGTGGCCTGGGCGCTGGTGCCCTCCGCCGTCGCCAGTGCCTTGAGCCGGGCGCCCGACGCCTCGGCCTTCAGCCGGGCCTCGGTGGCCTCCGCCTCGGCGCGGCCCGCCTTCTCGATGACGTCGGCCTCCTTGTCGCGTACCTGCACGTCGGCCAGTCCCGGGGCGGCCGCCTCGGCCTGGATCGCCTCGGCGAGGCGCAGCTTGGCGCGGGCGTCGAGGTCGGCGGACTTCAGACGGGCCTCGGCCAGGGTCAGCTGCTCGGCCGCGTGGTGCGTGGCCGCGGTCTCGGCGGCCTCGGCCGCCTTGATGTCCTTGACCAGCTTCTCCTGGGCCTCCGCCTCGGCCGCGATGATGACGGCCTGCCGGGTGCGTTCGGCCTCCTCGACCATCCGCAGCTTCTTGATCGACTCCTCCTGCTCGGCGACCGTACGGTCCACCGCGATCCGCTCCCGGATCACATCGGCCACCTCGCGGCGCTCGGCCTCGACCTCCTTGTCCCGGGAGATCATCGACAGCTGTGTCTCGCGCTCACGGCCGATGACTTCGAGCAGCCGGTCCTTCTCGATCCGCTCGTTCTCGACGGCGATGACCCGCTCACGGTTCTTCTGCGCCACGGCGATCTCGCGCGCCTGGTTCTCGCGCTGCACCCCGAGCTGCTCCTCGGTCCGCAGGAACGCGGTCTGGGCGCCCAGGCGTTCCTCCTCCTGCACCTTGGCCGTCACCGCCTCCTCACGGGCCCGCAGGGTGTCGACCTCGCGCCGCTGCTTGATCTCCGCCTCGGCCTGCCGGCGCTCCAGCTCCAGGATGGTCTCGCGGGCGTCGACGTTCTGCCGGGTCATCTCCTTCTGCTCGGTGCGCTGGAACTCGTTGGTACGGACATGCTCGACCGCCGTCAGTTCGGTGATCTTGCGGATGCCCTGCGCGTCCAGGATGTTGGCGCCGTCGAGCTGCGCCATCGGGGTCTGCTCAAGGAAGTCGATGGCCGCGTCGTCCAGGTGGTAGCCGTTGAGGTCGGTGCCGATGACCCGGATGATCCGGTCCCGGAACTCCTCGCGCTTCGTGTACAGGTCCACGAAGTCCAGCTGCTTGCCCACGGTCTTCAGCGCCTCGGAGAACTTGGCGGCGAAGAACTCCTGGATGGCCGCCTTGTCGCTGGCCCGCTGGGTGCCGATCGCCTGGGCGACCTTGGCGACGTCCTCGACGGTCTTGTTGACCCGTACGAAGAACGAGATGTGGATGTCGGCCCGGATGTTGTCCTGGCAGATCAGGCCCTCGCGCCCGGTCCGCCTGATCTCGATGATCTTCACCGAGATGTCCATGTACTCGGCCTTGTGCAGCACGGGCAGCACCACGGCACCGGTGAAGGTGACGTCGACCTTCTTCGTCTTGGAGATGATCAGTGCACGGCCCTGCTCCACCTTGCGGAACAGCCTGCTGAGCACCAGGACGAGTGCGACGGCTATGAGCAGGACAACGGCGACGAGCACGCCGATGCCCAGGGAAATGGCATCCATGAACATTCCTCGAAGGGTGTCTTGAACGGTGGCTTTGAGGGCGCGGAGCGCGCCGGAAGGTGAGGGCTCAGCCCGTGCTGCGTGGATCGAGCGCCGCGTCGAACGGCGCGATCCAGAAGAACTCGCCCGGTTCGTCGTACGCGTACAGCAGCGCGGTGTCCCCGGATCGGAGCCCGAGCAGGCTGTCGTCGCCCTGGACCCTGACCTGGACGACAGCGGTCGAGCCGTCGTCGGACGCGACCTCGGCCTGCCCGAAGTCGGCGGTGACGGAGCCGGTACGGACGGTGCAGACGAGTCCGACGAAGTCCAGCCGGGACGGCGGTGGTTGAGCGGGCAGCAGGGCGCGCAGCCGGCGGACCGCGAAACGCGTCACGGTCCAGGCGATCAGCAGCGCGGCGACCAGCACGGCGGCGTCGAGCGCGGTCCGTACGCCGCCCGGCGGCTCGGCCCTGCGCACCAGCACCGAGCCCGCGAGACTCGCGAACCAGGCGAGGAGAGTGAAGAGCGACACCGGCACGGTGACGGGCACGCCGCTGCCCCCCGCAGCGGCCGTGCCCGTGTCCCCCGTGCCGAGGTGCAGATGGAAGGCGTCGTGCTCGGCCGCCCCCACCAGTACGAGCAGCCAGAAGGCGATGACCACCAGCAGCGCCGCACCGAAGAGAACCGCCGGAAATCCCAGCGCGGCGCCCGTGAATTCATCCATCGCGCAGCCCCCCTCCCCCGATTCCCCCATGCGGAACAGCCCCCGTGCAGAGCACTCCGGCGCCGGGCGTACGTTTCCGTACTCCGGCACTGGAGTGCTCTCCCCCGTTTCCGCAATGCCCATTCTGACGGGACTGCGCCCCTCACCGCATTGCCGTAACCCGGCAATGTTCGCCGCCCCCGGGTGCCAGGGCCGCACCCATGACCCCGGCACCCGTCGCGGTCTGTCACTCTTGCCGCTGTGCGGGCCGGAAGCACCGCCGAAGAAGCACGAGAAGCAGGAGAAGCAGGAGAGCGTGTGACAGGGCCCGACATACCCGAGAAGCACCCCGGTGAGAGCACCGGGGGGCACCCCGAGACGTATCTGGAGGGGTACGCCCGCATGCTGGCCGATGTGCTGGCGACCGGACGCCGGCCCACCCGGCCCGAGCTCGACGCGCGCCGCGCCTTCGGTGAGCAGGCGGCGGAGGACGGCCACTCGCTGCGGTCCCTGGTCGCCGCGCACCTCGCCGCCACCCGCGCGGCCTGGCCCACCGGGGCCACCGTGGTGAGCGGCAGCGCGGCCGGCGGTGTGCTCGCCGCCGTCGAGCTGGCCGTCGACGCGTTCGCCGAGGGGTACGAGCGGGCCCAGCGGATGGCCGTACGCCAGGAGGAGGCCGTACGGCGGGAGTTCATCGACGATCTGCTGTACGGCGGCAGCGACCTGGGGCGGCTGGCCGAGCGCGCCGAACGGTTCGGGCTGCGGCTGTCGCGTACCCACGCGGTCGCGGTCGCGCAGTGCGCCGGCGCGTACGACGAGGGTGCAGCCGCCACCCGCAGTGTGGAGCTGGCCCTCTTCACCCGCTTCGGCAACCGCAGCATCCTGCTGACCACGAAGGACGCCCGGCTGATCTGTATCGCCCCCGGCGACCAGGACGACATCCTGACGTACTTCGCCAAGCAGGCGTACGCGGCCACGGCCGACGACGGCGTGCAGGTCGCGATCGGCCGCCCCCACCCGGGCTCGGGCGGCATCGTGCACAGCTACGAGGAGGCGCTCAACGCCCTGGAACTCGCGGCCAGGATGGACCTGGAGGGGCCGCTGCTGCGCGCGGCCGACCTGCTCGTCTACCCGGTGCTCACCCGTGACCGTGAGGCGCTCGTCGATCTCGTCCACAGCGCGCTCGGTCCGCTCCAGCGGGCCAGGGGCGGCGCACAGCCGCTGGTCTCGACGCTCGGCCACTACTTCGAATCCGGGTGTGTGGCCGCCGAGGCGGCCCGCCGGATGTCGCTGAGCGTGCGGGCGCTCACTTACCGGCTGGAGCGGATCCATCAGCTGACCGGCGCCAACCCGGCCGATCCCGCGCACCGTTACACCCTGCAGACCGCGGTCATCGGCGCCCGGCTGCTCAACTGGCCCGCCCAGGAGATCTGACCGGGATCCGACCGCGATCCGGCCAGGATCCGACCGCGATCCGGCCAGGATCCGGCCGCCCCCACCTGCCCCCACCTGCTGCTCAATGCCCGGTTCCGGCAGAGTTCGGGCACCGGGTGCTGCGCGGCGACGGCCTGTCGGCGGCGGGCCGGGCAGCCGTACCGTCCTCGGGTGGCGCCGGCCGACCGGCCCCGCGTACCCCCTCCGGGCCGCCGTGCCCCGGCTTCCGGGCCCGCCAGGCCGGAGGACCCGATCGGTTGGACATCCTGTGAGCGACTGGCATGCCTGGGCGGCCGTCGCCGTCTTCGCCGGCACCTACGCCCTGATCATCAGCGAGAAGATCCACCGGGTGGCCGCCGCGCTCGGCGGCGCCGGCCTCATGCTGGCGCTCGGCGCGACCGACGACGGTGCGGCCTTCTTCTCACAGGACACCGGCATCGACTGGAACGTCATCTTCCTGCTGCTCGGCATGATGGTGATCGTCGGTGTGCTGCGCAGGACCGGCGTCTTCGAGTATCTGGCGATCTGGTCGGTGAAGCGGGCCGGGGGCAGACCGTTCCGGGTGCTGGCCATGCTGGTCGTGATGACCGCGCTGGCCTCCGCGCTGCTGGACAACGTGACCACGGTCCTACTGATCGCCCCGGTCACCCTGCTGGTCTGCGACCGGCTCGGGCTGGCCGTCGCGCCGTTCCTGATCACCGAGGTCTTCGCGTCCAACATCGGCGGCCTCGCCACCCTCGTCGGCGACCCGCCCAACATCATCGTCGCCGGCCGGGCGGGCCTGACCTTCAACGACTTCCTGGTGCATCTCGCGCCGCTGGCCGTGCTGTTGACGGCCGTACTGATCGCGGTGTGCCGGTTCCTGTTCCGCGGTGCCTTCACCTACGACGCGGAGCGCGCGGCCCGGGTGCTGGAGCTGGACGCCCGGGACGCGCTCCGTGACCGGCGGCTGCTGGCCCAGGGCCTGGCCGTACTGGCCCTGGTCATCGTCGGGTTCATCCTCCATCCGGTGCTGCACTACGCCCCGAGCGTGGTCGCGCTCCTCGGCGCCGGGCTGCTCGTCGCCGTCTCCACGGTCCGCACCGGCGAGGTGCTCGCCGAGGTCGAGTGGCCGACGCTGGCCTTCTTCGCCGGCCTCTTCGTGATGATCGGCGCGCTCATCGGCACAGGCGTCGTCGGCGAGGTGTCGACGGCGCTGTCGCACGCGGTGGGCGGCCGGGAACTCGGCGGCTCGATGCTGCTGCTCGGTGCGTCCGGGGCGCTGTCCGGGGTGGTCGACAACATCCCGTACGTCGCGACGATGGCCCCGATCACCGCCGGCCTGGTGCACAGCGTCGGCGGCGGCAGCGACCATGTGATGTGGTGGGCGCTGACGCTCGGCGCGGACCTCGGCGGCAACGCGACGGCGATCGGCGCCAGCGCGAACGTGGTGGTCCTGGGCATCGCCGAACGCAACGGCACCCCCATCTCCTTCTGGCAGTTCACCCGCTACGGCCTCGTCGTCACGGCGGCCACGCTGGCCCTGTCGGCCGGATACATCTGGCTGCGGTACTTCGCCCTGACGTGAGCGGCCTTCACGGCCGCCTCCCCGCACCGCCGGACGGCCACAATGGGGCGCATGAGTGACGACGAGAAGTCCATGCCCACCTGGGAGAAGAACGCCTGTCCAGTCCCGCCGGGTACCTGTCGCCCTTCGCCCTTCTCGCCCGCTGCCCCCGCTCCCCGGGTCCCTCCCGAGGGGCTTCTTTATGCGACAACGCCAATATTGGCGTGACCGCATAGACGGTGGTGACGCCTGCTCCGTACCGTCGTGGAGCTGCCCCACGAGGGGGCGCGGGACAGGGGGTTCGGAGGCAGGTACAAGCACCACGCTCCCTTCATCGAGCGGCGGCGGGACGGCCTGTGCCTGCGCACCGAGGAGTTCATCCGATCCCTCGGCTTCGCGCCCGATGAGGAACTGTGGGCAATCGACGGGGCAGAGTGCTCCCCGTGTGACAACAAGGTCCCCGACTCCCACTGAACAGCCGCATCCCACGTGCCCCGCTCCGGCCCACCACTGCCCGGAGCGGGGCGCACCCCTTACGAAGAGAGCCACCGTGCCGGCCCGCCATAACCACGATGACGAACGCGATCTCTGGGACACGTACGCGACCAGCGTCACCAGGGAGATCGGTGCTCCCGTCATGAACTGGACGCAGTACGCCGGGCACGGCCCCGGTGTGGAGCTTCTCGAAAACCCGAGCACCGTACTCGAGATCGGGTGCGGCACCGGGCGGACTCTTGCCTACCTCGCAGAACAGGGAGTGAAGGCGACGGGAGTGGACATGTCGCCCGTCATGGTGGATGCCGTACGCGAACGGTGGGGAGGCCGGGTGTCGTTCCACTGCGCGGAAGTGCTCGACTTCCTGCGTGACGGCGTGGAGCAGTACGACGCGGTGTACTCGATCTTCGGCGCGGTCTGGTTCACCGACCCGGCCAAGCTCCTGCCGCTTGTGGTCAAGGCGCTCAGACCGGGCGGGAGTCTGGTCTTCTCGCACCCGCCTGCCATCCCCGGGGCCTACGGCCCGCAGGGCATGTACAAGGGGGGATTCGCGGGCCGGGCACAGTTCACCTACCGCTACAGCTACACCCCCCGGAAGTGGGAGAGCCTCTTGCTCGGGGCCGGTTTCCCGAGGGCGGAGGCGCGGATTCTGGAGGCCCCCGAGCCGGACCACATCGGGACGTTGATCGGCCGTGCTGTGGCGGGTTGAAGCGGATCCGACCGGAACGCGCGGGGCGTATCCGTTCTGTTGAAATAGGGGGCATGACGACTGACGCAGCAGCCATGCCCGACTGGGAGAAGCGGTTCCGCGCACCTCGCGTCTCGCTGCCCGACTGGGCGGAGGACGCCCCCGACCGCAGCCTGTTCGTGTCGAACGCGACCGGCACGTACGAGATCTACGCCTGGGACCGGAAGACCGGCGAACAGCGGCAGGTCACCGACCGGCCGAACGGGACGACCGACGGGGCGCTGTCGCCCGGCGGTGAGTGGATCTGGTGGTTCGACGACACCGACGGGGACGAGTTCGGTGTCTGGATGCGCCAGCCCTACGGCGGCGGGCCCGACGAACCCGCCGCCCCCGGCCTTGAGCCGTCCTACCCGGCCGGTCTGGGGATCGGCCGGGACGGTACCGCCGTGGTCGGCCGGTCGACGGACGAGGACGGGTCGACCGTCCATGTCGTACGGCCGGGCGCCCGGCCCGTCGAGATCTACCGGCACCGGGAGTCCGCCGGGGTCGGTGACCTCTCGTACGACGGGACGCTGATCGCGCTGGAGCACACCGAGCACGGTGACGCCATGCACTCCGCGCTGCGGGTGGTCCGTACCGACGGGTCCACGGTCGCCGAGCTGGACGACACCAAGGGCGGCACCGAGGAGCTGGGGCTGCAGGTGCTCGGGTTCGCGCCGGTCGCCGGGGACACCCGGCTGCTCGTCGGGCACCAGCGGCGGGGCCGCTGGGAGCCGATGGTGTGGGACGTCGCGACCGGCGTCGAGAGTTCGCCCGCGATCGAGCTGCCCGGCGATGTCAGCGCCGAGTGGTATCCGGACGGGTCAGCGCTGCTGATCGTGCACAGCTTCGAGGCGCGCAGCGAGATGTGGCGGTACGAGACGGCCACCGGACAGCTGGACCGGGTCGAGACCCCGGCGGGTTCGGTGTCCGGGGCGACCGCGCGGCCGGACGGCACCGTCGAGTACCTCTGGTCATCGGCCGCGCTGCCGCCGGTCGTGCGCTCCACGTCGGGCGCCGTCGTGCTCGACCCGCCGGGGATGAAGGCGCCGGAGTCCGTGCCGGTGCGGGACGTGTGGGTGGAGGGGCCGGGCGGCCGGATCCACGCGCTGGTGCAGCAGCCCGCGGGGGACGGCCCGTTCCCCACGCTCTTCGAGATCCACGGCGGGCCGACCTGGCACGACAGCGACGCCTTCGCCTCGGGCCCGGCGGCCTGGGTCGACCACGGTTACGCGGTCGTCCGGGTCAACTACCGCGGCTCGACCGGCTACGGGCGGGCCTGGACGGACGCGCTCAAGCACCGGGTCGGGCTGATCGAGCTGGAGGACATCGGCGCGGTCCGGGAGTGGGCGGTCTCGTCGGGGATCGCGGACCCGGCCCGGCTGATCCTGGCGGGCGGCTCCTGGGGCGGCTATCTGACGCTGCTCGGGCTCGGCACCCAGCCGGACACGTGGGCGGCCGGGCTGGCCGCGGTGCCGGTCGCGGACTACGTCACGGCGTACCACGACGAGATGGAGGGGCTGAAGGCGATGGACAGGACGCTCCTCGGCGGCACCCCGGAGACGGTGCCCGAGCGGTTCGCCGCTTCGTCGCCGCTGACCTATGTGGACGCGGTACGGGCGCCGGTCTACATCTCGGCGGGCGTGAACGACCCGCGCTGCCCGATCCGGCAGGTCGAGAACTACGTGGAGCGGCTCGCGAAGCGCGGGGCGGTCCACGAGGTGTACCGGTACGACGCGGGCCACGGCTCACTGGTGGTGGAGGAGCGGATCAAGCAGGTCCGCCTGGAGCTGGACTTCGCGCGGCGGCATGTGAAGAAGTAGCAGGCCGTACGGGGCGGAGCCCACGGGGCGGGGTCCGGGGCATTGCTCCCGGACCGCGCCCCGTAACGTAAGAGATGTGTACCGGTTCCTGCTGACACCCCGCTGGCTGGGGATCACCGTCTTCGCCCTGCTCGCCATCCCGTTCTGCATCTTCATGGGTTCGTGGCAGCTGAGCAGGTTCGAGGACCGGGTGGCCACCCACCGGACAGACGAGCACCGGCCCGACCCGGCCCGCCAGGCTTCGGCGCCGCTCGACTCCCTGCTGCCCGTGAACCTCGACACGTCCGGGCGGCAGGCCAGTGCGACCGGTAAGTACGGCAGGCAGTTCCTGGTGCCGGACCGGGTCGTGGACGGCAAGGAGGGGTCGTACGTCCTGACCCTGCTCCGCACCGACGGTGGCAAGGCGCTCCCCGTGGTGCGCGGCTGGCTGCCGCACGGCGCGAAGGCTCCCGCGCCGCCGAAGGGCGCCGTCGAGGTCACCGGGTCGCTCCAGGCGTCCGAGAACAGCGGGACCGACGGCGCCTACACCGGCGGCGGGCTGCCGGCCGACCAGATCGGCATCATCAGCGCGGCCTCCCTGGTGAACGTCGTCCCGTACCCCGTGTACGACGCGTGGATCACGCTGCCGCAAGCCTCCGCGGGCCTCAAGGCCGTCCCGGCGGCGGCCCCGCCGAACAGCGGGCTCGACCTGAAGTCCTTCCAGAACCTCGGCTACACCGGCGAGTGGTTCGTCTTCGCGGGCTTCGTGGTCTTCATGTGGTTCCGGCTGGCCAGGCGCGAGGCCGAGGCCCTCAGGGACCTGGAGCTGGGGATCGTGCCCGACCCGGAGCCGGTCACCGTGGTCGACGGGGAGCCCGCCGCTGGTGGCAGCGGCACGGATGAGGCTGCTGCCCGGCCCGCCGGCTACGGCGCCGACAGCAGTCCGGTCCGGTAGATCGTCCCCGCGCACGCGTTGGCGATGGTCGCCTGCGCGGCCGGTACGCCGGGCTCCGCCTCGTGCACCACGGCCACACTGCCGTCCGACGTGCCGTCGCCGCTGCCGAGCTGGGGGGTGGCGTCGGCGCCGCCGTTCACCGGCGGGTTGCCGTCGCCGCCCGTTCCCTCCGAGCCCCCCGATCCGCCGGTGCCGCCGGACCCGCCCGACGGGGTCGGGTCGGGGGTGGCACCGCCGCCTGTGGGGCAGGTCTCGGCCGGGACCCAGGCGAACTTCACCTCGTACGCCTGGGACGGGCGGAGCACCAGACCGGTCGCGTCCTGCGAGGGGTCGGGCAGACCGGACGCCGCGTCGCCCGCCGTGTGGTCGACCACGGTGATACGGGCGGCGTCGGCGGCGCCCAGCGCCTGGAAGTTGACGGTGCCCGCGTCGCTGACGGCGCACTGGCTGTGCGAGACGTTGGAGACCCGGAACGTTCCGTAGACCGTGCCGTCCGCGTTCGGTGTGCCGGTGTCCGCCGATGTGACCCCGAGCTGCTGGGCCGCGCAGGCCGGCAGCGAGTCGAGCGCCTTGCTGGACGCCCCGCCGGATCCGCCGTCCGAACCGCCGTGGGTGCCGCTCCCGGCGCCCTTCGGGGTGTGCTTCTTCCCGTCGCCGCCGTCGGAACCACCGTCACCGGCCGGCTTGTCGTTCTTCTTCTTGCCGCCGTCGGGCACCGCGGCGCCCGTGCCGCCGGGCGGCCGGTGGCCCCGGCCCGCGACCGCCGAGTTGCTCCTGTCCCCGTCACCCGCGCCCGCGACATGGATGAACGCCGGGATCGCGGTCCCGACGAGCAGCGCGGCCGCGGCCGTACCGACGACGATCTGCCGCTTCCTGGCCCGGCGCGCGGGCACGGCCCTGCGCAGGTGGTCGAGCGCGTCGTCGGACGGGGTGAGCCCGCGCACGGCGCCGTGCATCATCCTGCGCAGTTCGCGTTCGTCCTCGTCGAGGCCGTCGACAGCGTTGTCGGAACCGTCGTTCTGCATTCCGTTCCCTGCCTGGTCTTCCCCGGCCCGGGTGGGCCCGCCGTGCCGCGTGCGCCACTCGGCGGGCATGTCCCACTCGTCGGACCCGTCCCGTTTCTCGCTCATGCCGATGCCTCCATGGCCACCCGCAGTGCCGCGATGCCACGCGAACCGTACGCCTTCACCGAACCGAGCGATATGCCCAGCGCGTCGGCCACCTGCGCCTCCGTCATGTCACCGAAGTAACGGAGCACCAGGACCTCGCGCTGGCGGCGCTGGAGGTTGCGCATCGCCTTCTTGAGCGCGTCGCGCTCCAGCAGGTCGTACGCCCCTTCCTCGGCGCTCGCCATGTCCGGCATCGGCTTCGAGAGGAGCTTCAGCCCGAGGATGCGCCTGCGCAGCGCGGACCTGGACAGGTTCACCACGGTCTGGCGCAGATACGCGAGGGTCTTCTCGGGGTCCCTGACCCGTTTGCGCGCCGAGTGGACGCGGATGAACGCCTCCTGGACCACGTCCTCGCAGGAGGCGGTGTCGTCGAGGAGGAGCGCCGCGAGGCCCAGCAGCGACCGGTAGTGGGCGCGGTAGGTCTCGGTGAGGTGATCGACGGTGGTGCCGGCGGCCATGGCGTCGTCAGCGCCCTCGCCGCTCTGGGACGGAACAGCGCTCGGCCGCGTCGGCAAGGGGGCGATCACCGGCATCCCGCCGGACACGCGCGGTCGCCGGAGCGGACGGACCACTCCGCCCCGTCCGGACACCGCCGCAATATCGAGAACCTCTGCCACGCCAGTTGGACACGCTTCCCCCCGCCAGGGTTGTACGCGTATGGCATCGCCTTTGACGATGCGGCCAATGCCCTCATGCGTACCCGATCTCCCCCAATGCCCCTTTTTCCATGGCATCTTGCGCAGGTCGAGGCCACCCCAAAGACGCGCCCGCTCCGGCCGCGGTTGCAGACGTACGGGGAACTGAATCGTGTAACAGCCACAACCCTCAGTTCAAGTGGTCCAGACGCACGTCTTGCTCACAGGCCACTCACAGATCCTACAAACAACCAGGTACGGGAGACCGTCCCTCAGGCGTCCGGCAGCTGCAGCTCGGCCGCGACGGCCTCCGCGATCTGCGCGGCGTTGAGCGCGGCCCCCTTGCGGAGGTTGTCGGCGCAGACGAACAGTTCGAGCGCCTGTGGATCGTCCAGCGACCGCCGTACGCGGCCCACCCAGGCCGGATCCGTGCCCACCGCGTCGGCCGGGGTCGGGAAGTCCCCCGCGTCGGGGTCGTCGAAGAGCACCACACCGGGCGCGGTCGCCAGGATCTCGTGTGCCCGGCCGAGCGTCAGCTCGTTCTCGAAGCGCGCGTGCACCGAGAGGGAGTGCGTGGTGACGACCGGGACCCGGACACACGTCGCCACCACGGGAAGCGCGGGCCGGTCCAGGATCTTGCGGGTCTCGGCGCGGAGCATCAGCTCCTCGGACGACCAGCCGTCGGCGGCCGGCGAACCGGCCCAGGGCACCACGTTGAGCGCGATGGGCGCCGCGAAGGGCCCGGTGTCGTCGCCCACGGCACGGCGTACGTCGCCGGGGTGCGTCCCCAGCTCCGTACCGGCGATGAGCTCGGTCTGGCTGCGCAGCGCCGCCACCCCGGGGTTCCCCTCGCCGCTCACCGCCTGGTACGTCGAGACGACCAGCTCACGCAGCCCGAACTCGGCGTGCAGCGCGCCCACCGCGACGATCATCGCGAGCGTGGTGCAGTGCGGGGACGCGACGATGCCGCGCGGCCTGAGCCGTACGGCGTGCGGATTGACCTCGGGCACCACCAGCGGCACATCGGCGTCCATCCGGAAGGCGCCTGAGCTGTCCACGACCACCACGCCCTTGGACGCGGCGACGGGCGCCCACTCGCGCGCGACGTCGTCGGGGACGACGAAGAGCGCGACCTGGACGCCCTCGAAGGCTTCCTCGGTGAGGGGGAGCACTTCGCACTCCTCCCCGCGCACGACCAGCTTGCGGCCGGTCCTGCGCGGGGAGGCGATGAGTCTGATGTCGCCCCAGATGTCGGCGTGCTGCGACAGCATCTGGAGCAGCACCGTGCCGACGGCCCCGGTCGCTCCCACGACCGCGAGCGCCGGCTTACGGCCTCCTGCCCGGAGGCCGGTGCCGGTCATCGCCCGGTGCCCCCATAGACGACTGCCTCGTCGGAGTCGCTGTCGAGCCCGAAGGCGCTGTGCACGGCGCGCACGGCCTCGTTGACCTCATCAGAACGGGTGACCACCGAGATGCGGATCTCGGACGTCGAGATCAGCTCGATGTTCACGCCGGCGTCCGAGAGCGCCTCGAAGAAGGTCGCGGTGACGCCCGGGTTGGTCTTCATGCCCGCGCCGACGAGGGAGATCTTGGCGATCTGGTCGTCGTAGCGCAGCGATTCGAAGCCGACGACCGGCTTCGACTTCTCCAGGGCGTCGACGGCCTTGCGGCCCTCGTCCTTGGGGAGCGTGAAGGAGATGTCGGTCAGACCGGTCGACGCGGCGGAGACGTTCTGCACGACCATGTCGATGTTGACCTGGCTGTCCGCGATGGCGCGGAAGATCGCGGCGGCCTCACCCGGCTTGTCGGGCACGCCGACGACCGTGATCTTCGCCTCGGAGGTGTCGTGCGCGACACCGGAGATGATGGCCTGCTCCACTGTCGGGTCCCCTTGTGCTTCTTGTGCTTCGACGCGTGCTTCGTTGCTGACCCATGTGCCCTGGAGGCCCGAGAACGAGGACCGGACATGGATCGGGATGTTGTAGCGGCGTGCGTACTCGACGCAGCGGTGCAGCAGCACCTTGGAGCCGGAGCTGGCGAGCTCCAGCATGTCCTCGAAGGAGATCCGGTCGATCTTCCGGGCCTTCTTGACGACCCTGGGGTCGGCGGTGAAGACACCGTCCACGTCCGTGTAGATCTCACAGACCTCGGCGTCGAGTGCCGCCGCGAGCGCGACGGCGGTCGTGTCCGAACCGCCGCGGCCGAGGGTGGTGATGTCCTTCTTGTCCTGCGACACACCCTGGAAACCGGCGACGATCGCCACGTTGCCCTCGTCGAGCGCGGTGCGGATCCGCCCCGGTGTGACATCGATGATCCGCGCTTTGTTGTGGACCGAGTCGGTGATGACACCGGCCTGGCTGCCCGTGAACGACTGGGCGTCGTGGCCCAGGTTTTTGATCGCCATGGCCAGCAGGGCCATGGAGATCCGCTCTCCGGCGGTCAGCAGCATGTCGAACTCCCGCCCGGCAGGAATCGGCGACACCTGCCCGGCAAGATCGATCAACTCGTCCGTCGTGTCGCCCATCGCTGACACCACGACAACCACCTGGTTGCCGCTCTTCTTGGCGTCGACGATTCGCTTGGCAACCCGCTTGATGCCTTCGGCATCGGCTACGGAGGAGCCTCCGTACTTCTGCACGACAAGGCCCACGTGCGCTCCTCGATCCAGTCATTTTGCGGTCGGCTCAGTCTAACGAGCGGCCGCACGACACCTCGTATGTATCAGATCGTGAGATGTCCCGCTCACTCACTGATCACCGCCAGTGGCACGGCCGCTCGGTGAGAATGCCTGCCCGCGATCAACCGGGACACTCGGAACGTGGGGCGGGTCACACCCGTGCGGGTCACACCGGTGTGTAGACCGTCAGGCGCAGCGCGGGGTCGTCGTTGGCCTGGAAGGTCGCGTACTCGAAGCGGAGCAGGCCCCGCCGCGGGTGGTGCAGCTCCTTCCGTCCGGCCTCACCGCCGGTACGGATGTCGTGCGCGTCCCACCAGCCCGCGAACTCCGGACTGTCCCGCCGGAGGCGCTCCGCGAGACCCGCGAAGGCCGGATCACCGGCCCACAGGTCGTGCGCCGCCCGGAACTGGCCCACCACGCGCCGCGCCTCGTCAGGCCATGAGGCCCCGAAGAGGCGCCGGGCGCCGGGGTCGGTCAGCAGATGGACCAGCACGTTGCGGTCCGCGTCGGGGAGCCGGCCGAAATCGGCGACGGTGTCGGCCGCGGCGTCGTTCCAGGCCAGTACGTCCCACCGGCGGCCCGTGACGTACGCGGGCTGACCGAGGCTCTCGACCAGCCGCCGGATGGCGTCGGGCACGGTCTCCCGCACGAAGCCGCGCCAGCCCGACGGCGCGGCCAGCGCGCGCAGATGGGCGTGTTCGGCCGGGTCGAGACGGAGCGCACGGGCCAGCGCTTCGACGGTGCCGGCCGAGGGACAGACAGCACGCCCCTGTTCGAGCCGGATGTACCAGTCGACGCCGATGTCCGCGAGTTCGGCCACCTCCTCGCGCCGCAGCCCGGGTGTTCTGCGCCGCCGCCCGCCCGGGAGACCCACCGTCTCCGGGCTCAGCCGCTCGCGCCGTGACCGCAGGAAGTCACCGAGCCCGCCGGGGGCCACGCCCGCCGCTCCCGTGGCTCCCACCGCTCCAGCGGCTCCCGCCGCTCCCGTGGCTCGCGTCATTGACACACCCTTTTCTCTCCTCCGGCCGGCCCGGCCCCTCGCCGGAAAGCAGCAGGGGGACAGCCAGGGATTCACCAATCCTAGGATCACGCCGGTCCTGGATCCGGTTCTGCGGGCTTGTGAGGCTGTCGGCGGCACAGGCCAAAAGCCCGCACCCGCACAAGCCCCCACTCGCACAGCAGAAGGACCAGGACCATGAAGGCCGCAGTCTTGAAAGCATTCGGATCACCCCTGAGCGTGGAGACGCTCCCCGACCCGGTACTGGGGACGGGCGAGGTACTCGTCGACGTCGTGGCAGCCGGCGTACTCCCGTACACCGCCGAGGTGTTCAGCGGCAAGCGGGGCTATCTGCTCGACCTGCCGGTGGTGCCGGGGGCCGGGGCGATCGGCCGGGTCCGCGCCATGGGCCCGGACGCCACCGCCCTCTCCGTGGGCGACTGGGTCTCCTGCGATCCCGTCATCCGCTCGCGCGACGACGCACAGACCCCCGACATCACACTGCAGGGCCTGAGCGCCCGCGGCGACGGCGGCCTGCGACTGCAGCGGTACTTCCACGACGGCCCCTTCGCCGAGCAGATCCGCGTCCCGACGGAGAACGCCGCCCCCATCGGCCCGATCGACGCGGCGGACGCGGGGCTGTGGTGCGCCCTGCACGTGCTTCTCGTGCCGTACGGAGGTCTCCTCGCGGCGGAGCTGCGTGCGGGCGAGACCCTGCTGGTGAGCGGTGCCACCGGCAACTTCGGCAGCGCGGCGGTCGCCGTGGCGCTGGCCATGGGGGCGGGCTGTGTGATCGCGCCGGGCCGCAACGAGAAGGCCCTGGCGGAACTGGCCCGGCGCTTCGGCCCCCGGCTCCTCCCGGTCCGGCTCACCGGGGACGAGGCCGAGGACCGCGAACGGATGAAGCGCGCCGCCCCGGGCCCGATCGACTGCGTACTCGACCTGTTGCCGCCCGGCGCCGGCACGACACCCGTCAGGGCTGCGGCGATGACGGTCCGCGAGTTCGGCAGGGTCGTCCTGATGGGCGGCGTCGGAATGGAGGGCGGCGAGGACCTCGGACTGCCGTACCCGTGGCTGATGCGCAACTGCGTCACGGTCCGGGGCCAGTGGCTCTGCCCCCGGGACGCGAGCCCCCGTCTGACCGCCCTGATCCGCTCCGGCCTCCTGGACCTGAACCACTTCGCGGTCACGGACTTCGCCCTGCCCGACGCGAACGAGGCGGTGGCCCACGCGGCGGACGGCCAGGGCCCGTTCAGGCTGACGGTGATCAGGCCGTGAGCGTGACAGTCGGCCGCGAGCGGGGCCGTGAGCGGGTGGGCCGTGAGCGTGACAGTCGGCCGCGAGCGGGGCCGTGAGCGGTGGGCGGTACGGAGTGCGGTACGGAGTGCGGTACGGAGCGCGCTCCCAACGGGCCTTTCCTCAGGCGCCCTTGGACGAGTCGAGGTGCGCGAAGACGACCACGTTGTCCACGTAGTCCTGGGCGTCCCTGTCGTACGCGCCACCGCAGGTGATCAGCCGGAGCTGGGCGTCTGGGGTGTCTCCGTAGACGCGCTTGTCGGGGAAGTCGGCCTTGCTGAACGTCTCCACGGAGTCGACCTTGAAGGTGGCGGTCGTGCCGTCCTTCCTGGCGATGTCGGCCTCGCTGCCCGGCTTGAGGGTCCGCAGCAGCAGGAACACCGCCGGGCCGGTCTTCGTGTCGACGTGGCCGGCGACGATCGCCGCCCCGCGCTCTCCCGGGGTGGCGCCGCCCCGGTACCAGCCGACCATGTTGGTGTTGTCCGCGGGCGGCGGGTCGAGCCGGCCGTCAGTGCCGAGATCCAGCGGTGTGAACGGTGCGTTGACCGCGATCGCCGGAATCGTCAGCCGTGTCGGCTCGGACTTGGGCAGCGGGGCTGCGGCCGCGGGGGTGGGCGTACGGGGGGCCGCGGAGGCCGTTGCCGCGGCCGACGACTGCACCTTGGCGTCGCCCGCCGGGTTTCCGAACCCGATTCCGAAGGAGTTGCAGAGCAGGAGGGCGCCTCCGGCCGCTGCCGCGGCGGGCCACAGCAGGACGCGGTGGAGGGGGGTCACGCTCTTCGGGGACGGGACGGAAGGCTTCGGCTGGGGAAGCTTCTCAGCGGCCATCGGGGGATGCCTTTCGGGCGCGGGGCGGCGGAAAAGGTGGGAGAGGGAGAGTGCGGGGCCGGAGTGCTGCTCCGGGTGCTGATGTGGCGCACAACCGTTGCGGCCACCGCCCCCGGGGGCGGTGGCCTCGTCAACGGTGCGACTGCAAACGGTGTGGCGGTCAGGCCATCGACAGGCCCGACGACGTGGTGCGGCGACGGCGGATCAGATAGACACCCGCGCCGACACCGCCGAGGAGCAGCACCGACCCGGCGGCCACCCCGCCATTGGTCGCGAGGCCGCCACCGCCGGTGTGCATGCCGCCGTGCGGACGGTGGTGACGGCCGCCGTCCTGGTCGTGGTTCCACGAACCGTCGTTCCAGGAACCGCCGTCCGACGAACCGTCCTTCCAGGAACTGTCCTGGTCGAGGCCGGACGCCGCGCCGCCGTCGTCACCTGTGGTGAGCGCCGTGTTCATGGCGAGAGCGCCACCGCCGGTGTGCATGCCGCCGTGCGGGCGGTGGCCGTTCCCGTGGCCGTGGTGGTGGTCGCCCTGCCCGTGGCCGTGGTCACCCTGCCCATGGCCGTGGTCACCCTGGCCGTGGTCACCCTGCCCGTGACCGTGATCGCCCTGGTCGTGGCCGCCCTGCCCGTGGCCGTCGTCCCCGTACGCGTCACCGCCGTCGTCGCCCGTGGTGACCGCCGGGTTGACCAGCGTGGTCATGGCGAGAGCGCCACCCCCGGTCCGCATCCCGCCGTGCGGACGGTGGCCGTGGTCACCGTGATCGCCGTGGCCGTGGTCACCGTGGCCGTGACCGTGGCCGTGGTCGCCCTGCCCGTGGTCATGACCGTGGTCGCCACGGCCGCCGCCGTCGCTGTCGCCCGAGGTGTCATGGCGGTCGCTGCTTGCGGCCGCGCCGCTGTCCGAGTTCGGCGCACCTGTCGTGGTCAGGGCGTAAGCGGCGGGGGCGGAGAAGGCGAGGGCGGCAGTCACGGCGGCTGACGCGAGCAGGGTGCGGGCAGTGCGCATTTGAAATGGTTCCTTTCGCCACGACTGCGAAGGCTGACACTCCGTCGGCTCATCGATTCGCAGTAGCGACGCCCTCACCATCAGCAGGAATCTGACACCCCGCCACCGGAGACCGGGGCATCCGAGTGATGCCGTGGTCCCAATGAGTTCAGGGCGGGCCGATATTCACCCGATGGACGGCACGTCGCACCACCGCACCGACCCGGCGATGAGGTAGGGGCGCCCCCGCGATACGTAAGAGCACAGGTGGACAGGTGGACAGGTGGGTGGACAGGCGGGCAAAGGAGGGGGAGAGCGCTCTCCGTGGGTTCCCACTACAGTGCGTCCATGAGCAGAGAGCCCGAGGCGCCCGCCGCCATGCCCACCCTGGAAGACGTGGCGCGCGCGGCGGGAGTCTCCCGCGCGACCGTGTCGCGCGTCGTCAACGGCATCCGCAATGTCGACCCCGCGATCCAGCAGGCCGTACGCGACGCCGTGGCCGCGACCGGGTACACCCCGAACCGGGCCGCGCGCGCCCTGGTGACACGGCGGGCCGAGACCATCGCGCTGGTCGTCTCCGGCGCGGGCGACGCATCGGAGGCCGGGCAGAACGCCTTCGCCTCCGGGGTGTTCGCCGATCCGTTCTTCGGCCGGGTGGCCGCCGGGGTCGTCGGGTATCTCCGGCCGCGCTCCATGCATCCGGTGCTGATGTTCGCCGAGACCCCCGAAGCCCGTGACCAGGTCGTCGGCTATCTGCGCCAGGGCAGCGCCGACGGCGCGCTGATCGTGTCCACCCACGCCGACGACCCGCTGCCCGGCATGATCGCGGCGGCCGGGCTGCCCGCCGTCCTCTTCGCGCGGCCCGCGGGAGCCGTCCCCATCAGCTACGTGGACCTCGCCCACCGGGAAGGTGCCGAGCTGGCCGCGGCCCACCTGGTCGCCCGCGGCTGCCGCCGCCCGGTCACCATCGCGGGCCCGCAGGACATCACCGCGGGCGAACAGCGGCTGACCGGTTTCCGGGAGACGATGGCGCGGCACGGGCACCCGGACGTACCGGTGGCCGAGGGCGGCTTCACGCTGCACAGCGGGGCCGAGGCGATGGGCCGGCTGCTCGACGAACACCCGGACCTGGACGCGGTGTTCGCGGCCAACGACCTGATGGCTCAGGGCGCGTGCCTGGTCCTGCGGGAGCACGGCAGGCGGGTCCCGGACGATGTCGCCGTGGTCGGGTTCGACGACAGTTCGGTGGCCGTGGCCTGCCGCCCGCCGCTCACCACGGTCCGGCAGCCGGTGGAGCGGATGGCGGCCGAGATGGCACGGCTGCTCCAGGAGCGCATCGAGCACCCGGACCGGCCCGTCACCTCGATCGTCTTCGAACCGGAGCTGGTGGTACGGGAGTCGGCGTGACGGGGCAGCCATCCGCCGGTGCCCTGTGCGGGCGCCGCTTCAGCACACAGCGCCACGAGGTCATGGCTACGGCCCGCCCCGTGAGGTGATCTCCTTCAGGATGCTTTCCGGGCGAAGGTGATCCGTGGTGGGGCGGGCCGCTGAGGAGCGCCGAGCAGGTGGTCAGCCGTTGCCGACGCCGTTGCCGGAGAGCACCGGGATGCTGTCGAGGATGTGGGACAGGGGCTCGTCGCCCTTGGCCTGGGTGGAGTTCTCGGTGCACTGCTGGTTCTGCGGGGACGACAGGACGGGGATGTCCTGGACCGCGACCGGTACGACACCGACGAGGGAGCCCACGTTCGCCTTGACCGGCACACCGGCGCACAGCTTGTTCAGGGACCCCTGGACGAGGGTCAGCTGCGGGCTCATGGCGCCGTCGGTCTTCGAGTTGCCGAATGCCTGCTCGGCGCCGTTGCCGCTCAGGGACGTGGTGCCACCGTCGTGGCCGATGGCGGCTGCGTTACCGGCGGCGCCGGCGAGGGCCGCGGCGGCAAGGGCTGCAGCGGTGAGGGCGGTACGGGCGCGCATGTCACTCCAGTGGAATGGTGGTGGAACAGGAACGCGCACCAGTAGACGCAGCGACCAGGCGCATCCGGATCCATTCACCTGATCGTCGGAGTGTCGGTCGTGGGAGGTTGCCAACGCCCGAACGGGGTGCGGCACATCGGCGGCAACACATCCGACGCGGTCCGGCGCGCCGTCTGCTTCCGGGTGAAGCGCGCCGGACACGACCCCCGTTGGCGGGAGTTCCTCCAGGACCCCTGGCTCGACTACGACGCCGTACGCGCCACCACCACCTGATCGGGCCCGGACGCCGCCGGCTGCCGAGGCTGCTCGCCCCCGGCCCGCCCGGCAGCATCGTCCACATCAGCCACATGCGCCGCACGCGCCGCACGGCGCCCGTTGATCAGCCGGTCGAGAGCCACGGCCCCCGGCCCCGACACGGCGATCAGCAGCAGCGTCCAGCAGAAGAAGACAGCGGCCTCGCCGCCGTTCTCGATCGGCAGCAGGCCCCGCCGCTGGTGGATGTCGAAGTAGGCGAACGCCATCGACCCCGACCCGAGCAGCGCCGCCGTCCTGGTGCCAAGACCCAGCAGCACCAGCCCGCCCGCACCCAGTTGGATGACGGCGGCGTACCAGCCGGGCCAGCTGCCCGCCGGCAGGGAGTGGCCGCCGAGCAGCCCGAAGAGCGAAGCGACTCCGTGGCAGGTGAAGAGCGTCCCGATGACGATACGGAACAGGCCGAGCGTGTACGGCTGAGCCTGCGTGAGGCGGGTGTCCATCATGAGGGCTGTGCTCCTCTCAGCTGTAGACGCCGAACTCGTAGAGGGAGTAGCCGTATCCGGAGCCGCGCGCCGTCCCCAGCATCCGGACGTACCGGCCCGTGCCGTTCACGTCGAGGTCGTCGATGTTGCCGTTGCCGTCGGTCACCGACGTGACCGTGGTCCAGTTGGTGCCGTCGTCCGACGTCTGGATGTCGTACGCCTTCGCGTACGCCGGGTCCCAGGCCAGCTGGATGTGTGTGAAGGTGGTGGAGGCGCCCAGGTCGACCTGGAGCCACTGCGGGTCGCTCCAGTCGCTCGCCCAGCGGGTGTCGAAGCTGCCGTCCACCGCGTTGGCCGCACCGCACGGGCAGCCGCCCGTCGGGTCGGTCTGGAAGGACGACGCGGTGGCCGCCTTGCCCTGGGACACATTCGTCCCGTCGACCTTCGGCGGGACGACCTTCAGCGACTTCGTCTCGATACCGACGTTGCCGTGGCCGTCCGTGGACTTCACATAGACCTTGTAGACCCCCACCTTGTCCGGGACCTTCGCGGAGAACGTGCCGTCGCCGTTGTCCGTGGTGTCGGCCGGCACCAGCGCCTTGTCCTGGTCGATGTAGTTGCTGCTGAAGAAGAGCTGCGAGGTGGTCGCGTCACCGTCCGGGTCGGTGACCTTGGCACGCACCGTGACCCGGCCGCCGGCCGGGACGCCCGCCGTGGCGTCGCCGACGGTCATGTCCGAGATGACCGGCGGGGTGTTGTCGCCCGAAGTGTCTCCCCCGTACGCCTTCTTGACCGCGTAGTACGACAGCCGCTTCTGGCCGTCAGGCACCAGGTTGAACCAGACACCGCCGAAGTCGTCCTCGGTGCCGTAGTGGAACATCGTGGCGCCCAGCGCGACCCCCTTGTGGCCGGTGACGCAGCCCCACGCCTTGGTGTAGCCGTCGGCCTTCTGTACGTCGGTCGGCTCGTCGGGCACACCGTTCGCGTCGTCCGGCACCTCCCACTCGCCGGCCGGGCCGGTCTCGGTGACGATGTACGGCTTGTCGTAACCGCCCTGCTCCCAGTCCGACTTGACGTTGCATACCGCGTCGTAGGCGTTGACCGCGTACAGATCCAGATCGGGCGCGTTCCTCTTGTAGTAGGGCCAGGCGCCGGTCCACGCGTCCGTGGAGGTGACCGGGTGGTCGGGGTCCACCTGGTGGATCTTCTTCGCGATGTCGTTCACGAAGGAGGTGTACGCGTTGCGCTGCGCCTCCAGCTCGTCACCGCTGTAGCAGTTCTGCAGGCCGAGCGTCGACTCGTTGCCGACGTTCCACATCAGCACACCGGGGTTGTCCTTGTAGGTGTCGACCCACTTGGGGAACTCGGCGAGCATGTCGTTCTTGTACGTGGTGTCGGTGAGGTAGTTGACGCAGCCGCCGCTGCCCGGGCCGCCGCCCGGCTGGAGCCAGAAGCCGGCGATCACCTTGACGCCGTTGGCCGCCGCCGCGTCGAACAGCGGCTTGCTCGTCGCGTCCGTACCCCAGGTGCGGATGGTGTTGACGCCCATCGAGGCCACGTCCGGCATGTCCTTGGCCGCGTCGTCGACCGACGGGCCCCAGGTCAGCCCTTTGACCGTGTACGGCGAACCGTCGACGGTCAGCGCCCAGTCGCCCTGCGAACCGGTCACCTTGACGACACTGCCTGCCGCGTGGGCCGCCGGTGCCTGCACGGCGAGCAGGGCCCCGGCGAGCAGCGCTGTCGCGGCCAGCGGCGCCATGGCGCGCTTCGCCGTCCGGATGGGATGACGGGTGGGATGACGGGTGGGGTTACAGGTGGGGTGACGGGTGGGGGGATAGTGCATGTCGCTCTCCTTCTGTCCGTCTCGCTTGACGTGCCGGCCGGTGACGTACCGACCGGTGACGTACCGACCGGTGACGTACCGGCCGGTGAAGTCCTACGGCAGCTCGTAGTCGTCGTTGAGTGCGGCGCCCGCCGACGGGTTGGTCTCGTCGTAGCCGCGCGCGTCGCACTGCAGACCGCCGTTGACGCAGTGTGTGACCAGGGCCTGGAGCGTCGCCGCGTCCCAGCCGTTGAAGAAGTCGTAGTGGAACGAGTGCCCGGTCCCGCTGGCCAGCCGCACCTTCGACATATCGCCGTTGACCGGCCACGCCATCTTGAACTCGATCATCGGCAGTGCCACCGGATGGTCGGCCGGGCAGGTGTTCTGGTTGTTGCCCGACGCCACCGGGTACGCCATATGACTCTGGTGGTCAGGGGTGTCGAGGTGGATTCCGTCCCAGCAACTGGGCGCCTGGAGACGGATGTTGAGCTGGGTGTCCTCGGTGGACGGGCAGCTCACCGGGAAGTCGAAGTTGTGGTACTGCGTACCGCACTCCCAGCCCTCGACCGTGCCTTTGAGGTTCTTGAAGTCGTCGAGGCTCTGCATGGGGTTGCCCACGACGAACCGGAGGCCCTTGGGGAAGGGGCGGACGCTGGTGTAGTCGGTGACCCCCGACTTGTAGTAGATGGTCTGCGGGCCGATGGGGAGGATCTTCTCGTCCCCGTTGTACAGACTCGGCATCCAGTAGGCCGACTTGTCGCCGGGCGCCAGGCAGGTGGTGCCGCCCTGGTCGAGCGAGGCGGTGGTGGTGTTGGCGTCGGTGCCGGTGTTGCCCATGAAGGTGTGGTCGTGCGACTTCCCCGGCTGCCCGGGGAAGACGATCGGGTCGTCGGGCGCCGTGTGGTTCGGGGCGCACTTGGCCTGGAACTCGTGGAAGTACCGGTGCGGCGGGTCGTACGTCGACGGGGTGACACCGGTCACCGGCGGGTCGGCCATGATGTAGCCGTCGCCGTCCGGGTCGTCGCCGGACGCCTTGGTGGACACCCCCATCCCGGGCATACCGGCCATGCCGGGGGTGACGGCCTTGGCGGGGGTGACGGCCTTGGTGTGTGCGGCGGTGGCGGCGGGTGTGTCCGCCGATGCGCCGGTCGTCATCACGACACCGCCGATGCCGGCCGCTGTGAGGGCCAGAGCGGTGGACAGCAGTAGTCCTGTGAGGGTTCTCGACCTCCGTGGCATGGAGACCTCCTCCTGCGTCAGTACGGGAATGCGAGGGCGGGGAACGGATCCGGACGAGCGGACGAACGGACGAGCGGCGGAGCGGCGGAACGCTGGAACGGAAGCCGGGAGAGCGCTCTCCCGATTCGGAGTGTTCCGCTCCTGACAAGACCGTGTCAATAGCTCGTCGACCGCCGGGATGGCGGCACGGACCGCCCCGACTGGCCGCATGACAAGGCGAGTTGGACGGGTGAACGCAGCGCGTCCGACGTCAGGGGCCGATTGGGGGCGTCACGTGAACACAGCGGTCCCGGCGGTCCGGCCCAGCCGGCGGTGATGCTTTCCGCCGCCGCCCCCGCCGCCGCTCCGGCCGCCACTCCCGCTGCCGATTCCACTGCCGCGCCCGTTGACCATGCCCGGCGCGAGGAGGTTAGCTACCCCTCGATCCAAACAAACGATTGTTTGGTAGGCCGTACGTCGAGAGGAACCGTCCGCATGGCGACAGCTGGCACCGCACGCCCTCCCACAGCAGGCGACGGCCCGACACCCAGTGGCGGCTGGACGCCGCGCCTCGTTCTCTCCTTCGCCTCGATCGTCGGCGTCCAGGAGCTCATAGCCGCCAACTACCAGATGACGTCGACCGCGCGGCCGGAGATCAGCGCGCACTACGCGACCCACCAGAGCGCCTGGCTGCTCACCGCGTTCCTGCTGGTCGGCGCGGTGCTCAGCCCGATCGCCGGGAAGCTCGCCGACATGTACGGCAAGCGCCTGGTCCTGCTGCTCGCCGTCGCCGGGGCCACGCTCGGTGCACTGCTGACCGCGCTGGCGCCCACCTTCGGAGTCGTCATCGCAGGCCGGGCACTCCAGGGACTGCTCGTGCCCTGCACCTTCCTCGGGTACTCCCTGATGCGCGACGTGTACCCGTCCAGGATCCTGCCGATGGCGGTCTCCCTGATGACGGCCGGGATGGGCCTCATCAACATCCCCGCCCCCTGGATCACCGGCTGGCTGATGGGCAACTGGGGCTTCCACGGCGTGTTCTGGTTCTTCGCCCTCGTGCCTGCCGCGCTCCTCGCCCCGCTGGCGCTGGCCACGGACGAGAGTCCCGTACGCCATCGCTCGCGGCTCGATCTCCTCGGCGCGCTGCTGCTCGGCGCGGGTCTGGCGGGTCTGCTGATCGGTGTCAGCTTCGGCGCCGAATGGGGCTGGGGCTCGGCACGGACCCTCGGGGTGCTGGTGGGTGGTGCGGTGCTGGCCGCCGTATGGATCGTCTCGGCGCTGCGCGGCCGGGACCCGCTGATCGACATCCGCTTCTTCAGGCGCCGGCCGATGATTCTCACCGCGCTCACCGCCGGTCTGGCCTCCGCGAACACCGGTGTGTTCAACGCCCTGCTGCCGACGATGTGCATGACGCCGCTCGCACTCGGCCTGGGGTACGGCTTCGGTGTCGACGCCAAGGGGTACGCCCTGTTCCAGGTGCCGGTCGCGGCCGGGGCCGTGGCCGGTGGGTATCTCGTGGGGCGGGCCATGCGCAGGACCTCACCGCGCAACCTGATGATCACCGGGCATGCGCTGCTGGTCGTGGGCACCGCACTCACCGCGCTCCGGCACGACGCACAGGGCCCCCTGATCGCGTGGGCGCTGATCGAGGGCCTCGGCCTCGGGGTCTCGTACGCCGCCGCGCCGAACCTCGTCATCGGTGCGGTGCCACCCGGGCTCCAGGCGTCGATGTCGAGCATGGTCCAGGTCTTCCAGAGCGCCCTGGCCGCCGTCCTGCCCGCTGTCGCCTTTGCCGTACTGAACGGGCATATCGCGGTCGCTGAGGGCGGCTACGACTTCTACAGCGACAGGGGGATGCGGGCCGCCTTCCTCATCGCCTGCGGCGCCTCGGCGGTCGCGCTCCTCCTCGCGCTCGCGCTGCCGAAGCGGGGCGCCGGGACGGCGGATGCGCGGCAGGACGAGCGGCAGCGCATCCGGGCGGGCGCGAACGTCCGGACAGAGGCGGCTTCTGACTAGAAGTCAGCCCCGCTGTCGCCCAGGGAGTCAGTGCGCTCCGCCGCTCAGACCGACGGGAGGCCCAGCGGAGTCCCGATCTCCTCGGCCATGACCCGGCCCGCCTCCTCGGCCAGCACTTCCTCGCTCAGATCCTGGTCCGTGTCCAGGCCGTCGAGAGCCGGGAGCGGCTGGTCGAGGCGGACATGGGCGACCAGGGACTGGAGCGCGCGGAGCGCGGCCGACGCGGTGGAGCCCCAGTTGGAGAAGTACGAGAACTGCCACCACCACATCGCCTCGGTGGTCCGGCCCGCGCGGTAGTGCGCCATGCCGTGCCGGAGGTCGGTGACGATGTCCGCGAGGTCGTCGCTGATGCGGCAGGCGACGGGGGCCTTGCGCGGCTCGTACGGGTCGAACACCTCGGAGTACACGTCGATCGGCTCTAGGAGCCGCGCGAAGCGCTCCCGCAGATCGTCGACGTCGGGCTCCGGGCCGAGGTCCGGCTCGTACCGGTCGGCCGGGAGGATGTCCTCATGGGCGCCGAGACGGCCCCCGGCCAACAGGAGCTGGGAGATCTCCAGCAGCAGGAAGGGCACCGCGCTGTCGGGCTCGTCGCCCTTGGCCACCTCGGTGACGGCGACGATGAAGGACTCGACCTGGTCGGCGATCTGGACGTCGAAGTCGTTGGGGTCTTCCGTGACCTGATTCAGCGTTGCGTCAGACATCGAGTAGTCGTCTCCCCTCAAAGGCACGACCGAGCGTGACCTCGTCCGCGTATTCCAGGTCTCCCCCTACAGGAAGACCACTCGCCAGCCGTGTGACCTTCAAACCCATGGGTTTGATCATGCGGGCGAGGTACGTCGCCGTGGCCTCGCCCTCCAGGTTCGGGTCGGTCGCCAGGATCAGCTCGGTGACGACGCCGTCCGCCAGCCTCGCCAGCAGTTCCCTGATCCGCAGATCGTCGGGGCCGACGCCTTCGATGGGGCTGATGGCGCCGCCGAGCACGTGGTATCGGCCGCGGAACTCACGGGTCCGTTCGACCGCCACGACGTCCTTCGGCTCCTCGACGACACAGATCACCGTCTGGTCGCGACGGGTGTCCCGGCAGATCCCGCACAGCTCGGCCTGCGCGACATTGCCGCACACCGCGCAGAACCGGACCTTGTCCTTCACTTCGAGCAGCGAGTGCGCCAGGCGGCGCACGTCGGTGGGCTCGGCCTGGAGGATGTGGAAGGCGATCCGCTGCGCGCTCTTGGGACCGACGCCGGGCAGCCTGCCCAACTCGTCGATGAGGTCCTGAACCACGCCTTCGTACAACGGAGCGCCTCTTTCGGTCTGCTGTGGAACGTAACGGTAGTTCGTGCGAGGTTTCCGCAGAACCTCGGGAGCGTGAAGACCTTCGTCAGATGAAGACCTGCGTCAGATACCCAGGCCCGGCATACCGCCCAGCCCCTGGGCGAGCGGGCCGAGCTTCTGCTGCTGGAGCGCCGACGCGTTCTCGTTCGCGGCGTGGACCGCGGCGACGATCAGGTCCGCGAGGGTCTCCGTGTCCTCGGGGTCGACGGCCTTGGGGTCGATCACCAGGCCGCGCAGCTCACCGGAGCCGGTGACGGTGGCCTTGACCAGACCGCCGCCCGCCTGGCCGTCGACCTCGGTCCTGGCCAGTTCCTCCTGAGCCTGTGCGAGATCCTGCTGCATCTTCTGGGCCTGCTGAAGCAGCTGCTGCATATTGGGCTGGCCACCACCGGGAATCACGGGTCACTCCGAGGCTGTTCGACGACGTTTCCGACTGCGCCAGGACTTTCCGGGAGTCTTGGCCGGTAAAACGAGCCTACGTGGTCCCCGGGCGCCCCGCCCTCCACCGTGAGGACCAACTCTTTCGGGTGAGAGCGCGGGGGCTCCTCTACCTGATCACAGCCCGCTTACGGTCGTAAACCCTGGCATAACGGCACTGACGCCCACCATTCGGCGGTATGAAGGCACTCGCTCGTACGTGACGGAGGGGAGAGCCTGGTGGGCCAGCCGGAGACGCCGCAGCCCGATGAGGACGCCGTACGGTCCGGGGGCGAACCCGGCACGGGTCCCCGGGCGGGTACGGGGGCCTCCGCTCCGGGATCGGAGCCGGGCGGGAAACGGGGCGGGCAGGCGGATCCCGCTGCCGGCCCCGACACGTGCACGGACACGGATACGGATGGGGGCACCGATACGGATGGGGGCACCGGCACGGATACGGGGCAGGGCCCCGGGCCAGGGCCGGGCCGGGGCCGCACCCGCGCCGGTCCGGGCGCGGACCTGACCGGTGGGCCGTTCCCTGCGGGCGACTGGGGGGAACCCGCCGAGCGACTGGACGAGGTGTACCGGTGGGTGGAGGCGGCCGCCCTGCGGACCGCGGGCTGGTATCTGGCCGACCGGGCCTGGAAACGCCGGGCGGCGCGGGTCCTGCGGGCGGGGTCGGCCGGGTGTGCGCTCGTGGGGGCGTTACTGCCGCTGCTCGGCCTGGC
>NZ_JAAGLN010000429.1 GCF_010548145.1 Streptomyces sp. SID10853 | reverse complement strand
TGGGCCGCGCAGCCAGGGGCCGAGCGCGCCGTCCTCGAATGCGGCCAGCTCCTCCCGTACGGCCTGCCGCAGGCCCGTGGGCTCGATCCGCCCGGCGGCCGGGTGGATCCTGGCCACCTCGCGCAGCCGGTCGGCGGGGTCGCCGGGGGTGAGGCCGGTGGGCAGGGCGAGGCCGGCCCGCTCCAGGACCGCGGTGAGGCCGGTCAGCCGGGAGCGTGAGTCGGCGAGCGGGTCCGGGAGGGTGAGCTCGGTCAGCGCCTGGAGATCCAGTACGGGATCGAGCCGCAGCCGTGCGCCGAACGTGCGCATCGCCCCGTCCTCGCCGACCGGAGTGCCGTCCGCGCGCCACACATAGCCGACCGGCCGCCGGAAGCCGGAGGCCAGCGTGAGCCCCGACCTGTCGCAGTCCCACCAGAGGGCGAGCACCGGCCAGTCGGACGAGACCGCGAGCGTGGTGACCCAGCCGCCGGCCACCCGGTCGACCGGCTCGTCCCCGTGCAGCCAGGGCTTCTCCTCGGGGACCAGCACACTCCACTCCGCGCCCGCCGGGGCGATGAGCAGCTGCTCCCCCAGCGCCTGGGCCCGGGTTCGCACGGCGGCCGGGTCCGCCCGGCAGAGCAGCAGGGCACCTGTCGCGTTCTCTGACATGGCACCACGCTAGGACAAATCCTGATGTTCCACCCGCGCGCTTGACTTCACCCAACCGCGATATATCGTGTTCTTCAGAAGACGCGATATGTTGCGTCACGGTCCACCGGCCGGCCGACTCGGCCCGCGACCCATCAGCCGACCCATGGAGGTCAGTCCCATGTCCGAGAGGTCAGTGGCGGAGCCGCAGAAGCTCTCCTTCGACGAACCGGTGACGGCACTGAACGTGCGCGTCGTGAACGGCACGGTCAATGTCGTCGGCACCGACGACGCCGTGCTGACCGAGCAGGGCGGTGCCCGGCTGGAGGTCTCCGAGATCGAGGGGCCTCCGCTGGTGGTGACACTGCGGGACGGCACGCTGACGGTGGCCTACGAGGACCTGCCCTGGAAGGGTTTCCTGAAGTGGCTCGACCGCAGGGGCTGGCACCGCAGGGCCGTCGTCTCGGTCGCGGTGCCCGCATCGGCGCGGGTCGAGGTCGGCGTGGTGGGCGCGGGCGCGGTCGTCTCCGGGGTCCGGGGGCGTACGGAGGTCCGCGGGGTCACCGGTGACACGGCCCTGGTGGGCCTCTCCGGCACGGTGCTCGCCGAGACCGTGTCGGGGAACGTCGAGGCCCAGGCCGTCAGCGGAAATCTGCGCTTCCACTCGGTCTCGGGGGACCTCACCGTGATCGAGGGCACCGGCTCGTCCGTACGGGCGGAATCGGTCAGCGGCGACATGGTCGTCGACCTCGACGCGGCGGGCGAGCCGACCGATATCGCCCTGACCACCGTCTCGGGCGAGGTCGCCATCCGGCTGGCCCAGCCGACGGACGCGCAGGTCAGCGCGAACACCACGAGCGGGGCCGTGTCGAACGCCTTCGAGGATCTGCGGGTCAGCGGCCAGTGGGGTGCCAAGAAGATCACCGGTACCCTCGGCGCGGGCACGGGCAGCCTCCGGGCGACCACCGTGAGCGGGGCCATCGCCCTGCTGCGCAGGCCCGCACAGGACGACATCGCCGAGAAGGTGCTCTGACATGGCCCCCGTTTTCGCCCACGGCCGACTGCGGCTCTACCTCCTGAAGCTGCTGGACGAGGCCCCGCGCCACGGCTACGAGGTGATCAGGCTCCTGGAGGAGCGCTTCCAGGGGCTGTACGCGCCGAGCGCGGGCACCGTCTATCCGCGCCTCGCGAAGCTGGAGGCCGAGGGTCTTGTCACCCACGCGTCGGAGGGCGGCCGGAAGGTGTACTCGATCACCGAGGCCGGCCGCGCCGAACTGGCGGGCCGCAGCGGCGAACTGGCCGACCTGGAGATGGAGATCCGCGAGTCGGTCTCCGAACTCGCCGCGGAGATCCGGGCCGACGTCAGCGGCTCGGCGAACGATCTGCGGCGCGAGATCCGCCAGGCGGCGAGGGAGGCCCGCGGGGCGACGGCCGGCCCGGCGGGCGGCAGCGACCGGACGGCGGGGGCCGGAGCCGGTCCCGGTGCCGGTGCCAGTGCGGGGAAGGCGTTCCCCGGATTCCCGGAAGCCTCCGACTTCTTCGAGGGGAACTGGACCGACAAGGAGGGCTGGCGCCAGGCCAAGGCGGACTTCAAGCGCGCCAAGCAGGAGTGGAAGGAGCAGGCACGCCGGGCGAAGGACGAGTCGCGCCGCGCCCGCGAGGACGCCCAGCAGGCCCGCCGCCAGGCCCGGGAGGCGCAGGACTACGCACGGGAGCAGCTGCAGCGGGTCGCTGAGCAGGTCCAGGACCACTTCGCACGCGGCGACTGGCCTGCCGGGGTACGCGAGGGGCTCGCCGAATTCACCCGGGAGCTGGGCCGCTTCGGCCGGCCGACGGAGCCGGGAGCCGGTTCCGGTACGGGCCCGGGTTCCGGTACGGGCTCAGGTTCCCGTACGGACGGGGGCCCGGGTACGGACGCCGGTTCCGGTACGGGATCAGGTTCCCGTACGGACGGGGGTCCCGGTACGGAGTGGGGTGCGGGCAACGGCGCGGGCACCGGCACGCGTTCCGGCGCGGAGGCAGGCACCGGCGCCGGCACGGGCGCCGACGCCGCCGGTACGGACCAGGCGGCGCCCGTCGGCCT
>NZ_JAAGLN010000428.1 GCF_010548145.1 Streptomyces sp. SID10853 | reverse complement strand
TCGGCGGCCGCACCGGCCGGCGCCGCGCGCGCGGCCGGTGTGGGGGTGGCGGTCGATCCGCCCTGGGTCTGGAGGTCCGGCACACCGTCGGCGCGGACCTGGTCGCCGCCGCCCGAGCCGCCCACCGTGTAGGTGTCCCCGCCGGGCAGCAGCCCCGATGCCATCGCCACGGCGCCCACCGCGACGGCCGCCGACACCCCCAGCAGTCCGGTGCGTACGGGCGTGGCCCCCCGGCTCCTGCCGCTGTGGCGTCCCATGCGCGGTGCCCTCCTTGTGCCGGCCTCGGAGCCGGCGTCGACCTGACTCACCCGTACAGGTGAAGTTCATTGGCTCGGGACTGTAGTCCATGGGGGGTCGGGGTGAAGTGCTGCCGGGGCAATCGGCCGGTTAGCGTGCAGACATGAACGAAGATGTACGGCTGGCCGCCTGGGTGCGCGGCAAGGTCCAGGGTGTCGGGTTCCGCTGGTTCACCAGGGCGAACGCTCTGCGGATCGGTGGGCTCACCGGATTCGCCCTCAATCTGGAGGACGGCAGGGTGCAGGTCGTCGCCGAAGGGCCGCGCGAGAGGTGCGACCTTCTCCTGGAGTGGCTGCGGTCGTCCGACACACCCGGCCGCGTCGACGGTGTCACTGAGATCTGGGACACTCCGCGCGGCATCTACCAGAGCTTCGAGATCCGCTGACGCGCCCCGTCCAGGGGGTGGCCGCAGGGGTCCACCGATCTGCCTCTGGCATATCCGCCAGGCAGAAAATGCCTGGTGGTTGCCAAGAAGCGCGCTCCGTGCCAGGCTGCCGCAGTAGGAATGATCTCCACGCCCCCTGGGCCCCGCAGGAGAGCCGCCCCGGACACCGTCCGGCGTGTGCCCCCGGGTCTGCCCATCGATACGGGGTGTGATCGTGTTGACCGTCAAACTTTTTGGTGAGACTCTGGAAGCCCCGCGCACCTCAGCTGCTCGGCAGCGAGAAACGCAGAGAAAACAGCACAGACAGAGGCTGCCGAGTTCCGCGGGTGCGATTCCCCCTACGACCCACCACTCTTCGGTCGGTCACTCAGTGTGGAGGACCATCCATCATGGCAAAGGCGCTTCTCGGTTACGTCGGCGGTTCCGACCCGCGACTTCTCTCCGAGATGCGACGGCTCCAGCAGCGCGTCCAGGACCTCGAATCCGAGCTCGTACGGATCCAGTCCGAGAACGACGCGCTGGCCGCCGCAGTCCAGCACCACGGAGACTCGTTGCTCGACGGTATCGACATGGACGTACCCCAGGCGGAGCCTGCGCTCACCTGACCCACACCCCACAAGGGTACGGGCCGGGCTGATCCGTAAAGCCGCTTGAGATCCAATGCGCAAGGATATGCAAGGGACGCTTCGGCGTCCCTTCTTTCTGTCCGCTCTTTCCCCTGGCTCTTCCCCCCCCGGTTCTTCCCGCTCTTTTCCCCCGCTCACGCACTGCCGTGCGGTTTCCTTTAACGTCTGATGTGCCCTGCACCTTCATGGGCGAAACCGGCAGTGAAAGGTAGAGTCCGGCGGCGTGCACCTCAAGGCCATGACCCTCCGCGGGTTCAAATCCTTTGCCTCGGCCACCACCCTCCGGTTCGAGCCCGGCATCACCTGTGTCGTGGGACCCAACGGATCGGGTAAGTCCAATGTGGTCGACGCGCTCTCCTGGGTGATGGGGGAGCAGGGTGCCAAATCGCTGCGCGGCGGCAAGATGGAGGACGTCATCTTCGCCGGGACGACCGGCAGGCCGCCGCTGGGCCGCGCCGAGGTCTCGCTCACCATCGACAACTCCGACGGTGCGCTGCCCATCGAGTACGCGGAAGTCACCATTACCCGGATCATGTTCCGCAATGGCGGCAGTGAGTACCAGATCAACGGCGACACCTGCCGGCTGCTCGACATCCAGGAACTGCTCTCCGATTCAGGTATCGGCCGCGAAATGCACGTCATCGTCGGCCAGGGGCAGCTCGACTCCGTCCTGCACGCGGATCCGATGGGCCGCCGGGCCTTCATCGAGGAGGCCGCCGGCGTACTGAAGCACCGCAAGCGCAAGGAGAAGGCGCTGCGGAAGCTGGACGCGATGCAGGCCAACCTCGCACGCGTGCAGGACCTCACCGACGAACTGCGCCGTCAGCTCAAGCCGTTGGGTCGGCAGGCCGCGGTCGCCCGGCGGGCCGCCGTCATCCAGGCCGATCTCAGGGACGCACGGCTGCGGCTGCTCGCCGACGACCTGGTGACGATGCGCCGGGCGCTGCGGACCGAGATCGCCGACGAGGCCGCGCTGAAGGAGCGCCGGGAGACAGCGGAGGCGGCGCTCAGAGCGGCGCTGTCGCGCGAGGCCGGGCTTGAGGACGAGGTGCGGCAGCTGGCCCCGCGCCTGCAGCGGGCCCAGCAGACCTGGTACGAGCTGTCGCAGCTGGCCGAGCGGGTGCGGGGCACGGTCTCGCTCGCCGACGCCCGGGTGAAGAGCGCGTCCGCGGCCCCGGACGAGGAGCGGCGGGGCCGCGACCCGGAGGACATGGAGCGCGAGGCGGCCAGGATCCGGGAGCAGGAGGCGGAGCTGGAGGCCGCGCTGGAGTCCGCCGAGCGCGCGCTGGAGGACACCTCGGCGCACCGGGCCGAACTGGAACGGCAGCTGGCCGCCGAGGAGCGCAGGCTCAGGGACGCCGCGCGCGCCATCGCCGACCGGCGCGAGGGCCTCGCCCGGCTGCACGGGAGATCGGAAGCGC
>NZ_JAAGLN010000427.1 GCF_010548145.1 Streptomyces sp. SID10853 | reverse complement strand
GACGGGCCGCGGCGGCCGGGGACGGCGCCGCAGGCGTGGAACCCGCACGGGGTGCGGGAGAGGGCGCGGCCTTGCGGGGCGCGCCGGGCTTGGCAGCGGACTTGCCGGCGTTGCCGCCGGGCCCCTGCAAAGCGTCGGTCAACTTGCGTACAACCGGCGCCTCGATCGTCGAGGACGCCGAACGTACGAATTCACCGAGTTCTTGGAGCTTGGCCATGACGACCTTGCTCTCAACTCCGAACTCCTTGGCGAGTTCGTATACCCGGACCTTAGCCACTTCGCTCCTTTTAGGTCCGGGTTACCGCCGGACCGTCGCTACTTCATGGGCGTACTCATCGCGTACTCATCGAGTGCTCATCGCAATCTCGACCTACTTCCAACTCGCGAGGTACCTGACCGCACGGGGACCCGTGCCGTTCACTTATTACGGTGCTGCCTGCCCGACATACTGGTTCAGTTCCGCGCTGTCGAGCGGCCCCCTGACCTTGAAGGCCCTGGAGAACGCCCGGCGGCGGACCGCCAGGTCGAGGCAGACCGAGGCGGGGTGCACGTACGCACCCCGGCCGGGCAGCGTACCGCGCGGATCAGGGGCGCATTTGCCCTCAACCACGACGATGCGCAGCAGTTCGCTCTTGGCCGTCCGCTCCCGGCATCCCACGCAGGTTCGCTCAGGGCACGCTCGGTCGACTGTCCGGCCAGACACGTTTAAGTCTACCTCCCCGTAACGACCCCACCCGATCGGGGCAGGAATCGAACGGATGTTGTCCTGAAGTTTTCCGCACTCGTGCGGACACGGTCCCGGCCGGGCGGCCGGGACCGTCGGGCTCAGCTCTCGTCGTCCCGGCCGCCGGACGGGCCGTCGTCCGGCTCGGTGTCCGGGCGGATGTCGATACGCCAGCCGGTCAGCCGGGCGGCGAGACGGGCGTTCTGCCCTTCCTTGCCGATGGCCAGGGAGAGCTGGTAGTCGGGGACCGTGACCCGCGCCGAGCGGGCGGCGAGGTCGACGATCTCGACCTTGCTGACCCGCGCGGGCGAGAGCGCGCTGGCCACCATCTCGGCCGGGTCGTCCGACCAGTCCACGATGTCGATCTTCTCGCCGAGCAGTTCGGCCATGACATTGCGGACCCGGCTGCCCATCGGGCCGATGCAGGCACCCTTCGGGTTGAGCCCCGACCGGGTCGACCGGACGGCGATCTTGCTGCGGTGGCCGGCCTCGCGGGCGATGGCCTCGATGACGACCGAGCCGTCCGCGATCTCCGGGACCTCCAGCGCGAAGAGCTTCTTGACCAGGTTGGGGTGGGTGCGGGAGAGCGTCACGGACGGGCCGCGGACCCCCTTGGCCACCCGGACCACATAGGTGCGCAGCCGCAGCCCGTGCGAGTAGGTCTCGCCCGGCACCTGCTCCTGCACCGGCAGGATGGCCTCCAGCTTGCCGATGTCGACCAGCACGTTCCGCGGGTCCTTGCCCTGCTGGACGACCCCGGCGACGACGTCGCCCTCGCGTCCGGCGTACTCGCCGAAGGTCAGGTCGTCCTCAGCGTCCCGCAGCCGCTGCAGGATGACCTGCTTGGCCGTGGTCGCGGCGATCCGGCCGAAGTCGGACGGGGTGTCGTCGAACTCCCGGGCCTCCTGGCCCTCTTCGAGGTCGGCCGGGTCCTCCTTCGCCCAGACCGTCACATGACCGTTGTCGTGGTCGAGGCGCACGCGGGCGAGGCGGCGGCTTCCCTCCGTGCGGTGGTAGGCGATGAGGAGGGCCGACTCGATCGCCTCGACCAGCAGGTCGAAGGAGATCTCCTTCTCCTTCGCCAAGCCCTTCAGAAGCTTTACGTCGATGTCCATGGCTACGCCTCCTCTTCCTTCTTGTCCTTGCGGTTGAATTCCAGCTCCACGCGCGCCTTGGCGATCTCCGCGAAGCCGACCCGGCGGGCGGTGGGCTTGCGCCCCTTCACGCCCGGCACTTCGAGGTCGAGGCCGTCGGCGTCCACCGCGAGGATGCGCGCGATCACCTCGTCGCCCCCGGTCAGCGTCAGCTTGGCCAGGCGGCCGGTGGCTCGTACGTAGTGGCGGTGCTCCGTCAGCGGACGGTCGGCGCCCGGCGAGCTGACTTCGAGTACGTACTCGCCGTCGCCCATCACGTCGCTCTCGTCGAGCTTCTCGGAGATGGCCCGGCTCAGCTCGGCGCAGGTGTCCAGCTCGACGCCGTCGTCGGAGTCCACGGTGATCCTCAGTACGCCACGCCGGCCGGCCCGGGAGACTTCGATCTCTTCCAGATCCAGGTCCTTGGCGGCGACGAGCGGTTCCAGCAGCCCGCGCAGCCTCTCGCTCTGGGTGGTGCTCATCCGGGTGACTCCTCGGCCGCGTGTGCTGTTGTGGGATCGTCGCGATTCCCGATCGCCGCGTCTCTGATCGTCGCGTGTCAGATCAAAGGGTATCCGGTCCGCAGGGGTGTTGCCGTCCTCGCTGTGTTGACCCGCGGGTACGCTCGCCTGCGGTGATCACTTCGGGCCGAGGGAGAAACACGTGCTGGGCACGGGGACCACACGCAGGAGTGTGCTGGGCGCGACGGCGGCTGCCGGTGCCGCACTCCTGACCGGCTGTTCGGAGCGGTCCGCCGCCCACCGTACACAGGGTGCGGCCGCCGCCCGCGCGGGGACGGCGCTGCGGCTGCGCTCGGCGCGGACCAGCGGTGGACTGCTCGCGCTGTACGACGCGGTGCTCGCCCGGCACCGGGACCCGGCCACCGAGAAGCTGGCGGGCCCGCTGCGGGACACCGTGGC
>NZ_JAAGLN010000426.1 GCF_010548145.1 Streptomyces sp. SID10853 | reverse complement strand
CTCCGTGAGGCACTCGCCACCCGTGTGGTGGTGGCCGATGGTGCGATGGGCACGATGTTGCAGGCGCAGGATCCCACTCTTGAGGATTTCCAGCAGTTGGAGGGCTGCAACGAGATCCTCAATGTGACCAGGCCGGACATCGTGCGTTCCGTCCATGAGGAGTACTTCGCGGTCGGTGTGGACTGTGTGGAGACGAATACTTTCGGTGCGAATCATTCGGCGGCGAACGAGTACGAGATCTCGGGCCGGATTGTTGAGCTGTCCGAGGCGGGTGCGCGGATCGCCCGGGAGGTCGCGGACGAGTTCGGTGCCAGGGACGGCCGTCAGCGGTGGGTGCTGGGCTCGATCGGCCCGGGCACGAAGCTGCCGTCGCTGGGCCATACCACGTACGACGTTCTGCGGGACGGTTACCAGCAGAACGCCGAGGGGCTGCTGGCCGGTGGCGCCGACGCTCTGATCGTGGAGACCACGCAGGATCTGCTGCAGACCAAGTCGAGCCTTATCGGTGCGCGCCGGGCGCTGGACGCTCTGGGGGTGAGTGTGCCGCTGATCTGCTCGCTGGCTTTCGAGACGACGGGCGTCATGCTGCTGGGCTCGGAGATCGGTGCCGCGCTGACGGCGCTGGAGCCGTTGGGGATCGACTTGATCGGGCTGAACTGCTCGACGGGCCCGGCGGAGATGAGTGAGCATCTGCGGTATCTGGCGCGTCACTCGCGTACGCCGCTGATGTGTATGCCGAACGCCGGTCTGCCGGTCCTGACCAAGGACGGTGCGCACTTCCCGCTTGATCCTGAGGGGCTGGCGGATGCGCAGGAGACCTTCGTGAGTGACTACGGGCTGTCTTTGATCGGTGGGTGCTGTGGCACGACGCCGGAGCATCTGCGTCAGGTGGTGGAGCGGGCTCGTGTGCTGACTCCGGCTGTCCGTGAGCCGCGTCCTGAGCCGGGTGCGGCGTCGCTGTATCAGAGTGTGCCGTTCCGGCAGGACACGGCGTATATGGCGATCGGTGAGCGGACGAATGCCAATGGGTCGAAGAAGTTCCGTGAGGCGATGCTGGAGGCCCGTTGGGACGACTGTGTGGAGATGGCCCGGGACCAGATCCGTGAGGGCGCGCACATGCTCGACCTGTGTGTCGACTACGTGGGCCGTGACGGGGTGGCGGATATGGCGGAGCTGGCGGGCCGGTTCGCGACCGCGTCCACGTTGCCGGTTGTTCTGGACTCCACTGAACTGCCGGTGTTGCGGGCGGGGTTGGAGAAGCTGGGCGGCCGGGCCGTGCTGAACTCGGTGAACTACGAGGACGGCGACGGCCCCGAGTCGCGCTTCGCGAAGGTCACCGAGCTCGCCAGGGAACACGGTGCGGCGCTGATCGCGCTGACCATCGACGAGGAGGGCCAGGCCCGCACGGTCGAGCACAAGGTGGCTGTCGCCGAGCGCCTGATCGAGGACTTGACCGGTAACTGGGGTGTGCGCGAGTCGGACATTCTCATCGACACGCTGACGTTCACGATCTGCACCGGTCAGGAGGAGTCCCGTGGTGACGGTGTTGCCACGATCGAGGCGATCCGTGAGCTGAAGCGCCGCCACCCCGACGTCCAGACCACGCTGGGTCTGTCCAACATCTCCTTCGGTCTGAACCCGGCCGCCCGCGTGGTGTTGAACTCGGTGTTCCTGGACGAGTGTGTGAAGGCGGGGCTGGATTCGGCGATCGTGCATGCGTCGAAGATCCTGCCGATCGCGCGGCTGGAGGAGGAGCAGGTCAAGGTCGCCCTCGATCTGATCTATGACCGCCGTGGCGAGGGCTACGACCCGTTGCAGAAGCTGATGGAGCTTTTCGAGGGCGTCAACATGAAGTCCATGAAGGCCGGCCGGGCCGAGGAACTCATGGCTCTTCCGCTGGACGAGCGGTTGCAGCGGCGGATCATCGACGGGGAGAAGAACGGTCTGGAGGCCGATCTGGACGAGGCGCTCACGACGCGCCCCGCGCTGGAGATCGTCAACGACACGCTCCTGGAGGGTATGAAGGTCGTCGGTGAGCTGTTCGGTTCGGGGCAGATGCAGTTGCCGTTCGTGTTGCAGTCGGCCGAGGTGATGAAGAGCGCGGTGGCCCATCTGGAGCCGCATATGGAGAAGACCGACGACGACGGCAAGGGCACCATCGTCCTGGCCACCGTGCGTGGCGATGTTCACGACATCGGCAAGAACCTCGTGGACATCATCCTGACGAACAACGGCTACAACGTCGTGAACCTGGGCATCAAGCAGCCGGTCTCGGCGATCCTGGAAGCTGCCGAGGAGCACAAGGCCGACGTCATCGGTATGTCGGGCCTCCTGGTCAAGTCCACGGTGATCATGAAGGAGAACCTGCAGGAGCTCAACCAGCGCGAGATGGCGGCCGACTTCCCTGTCATCCTGGGCGGCGCGGCCCTGACCCGCGCCTATGTCGAGCAGGACCTGCACGAGATCTACGAGGGCGAAGTCCGCTACGCCCGTGATGCGTTCGAGGGCTTGCGCTTGATGGATGCCCTGATCGGTGTCAAGCGTGGGGTGCCCGGGGCGGTCCTGCCCGAGCTGAAGCAGCGTCGGGTGCCGAAGCGGGAGACGGTGGCGGTGCTGGAGGTGGACGAGCCGGAGGGTTCGGTGCGTTCGGATGTGGCCACGGACAACCCGGTGCCGGAGCCGCCGTTCTGGGGCACCCGGGTGGTCAAGGGTATCCAGCTCAAGGAGTACGCGTCCTGGCTGGACGAGGGCGCCCTGTTCAAGGGCCAGTGGGGGCTCAA
>NZ_JAAGLN010000425.1 GCF_010548145.1 Streptomyces sp. SID10853 | reverse complement strand
CGGGCCACCTCGGCCACGTCGCCGTGCTCGCCGGGCAGCAGCCCGGTCTGCGCCGGCTTCAGCACCGCGACGGACCTGCCCCGCGCGGCGGCCGCCAGCGCGGCGGTCACCACCGTCTTGCCGATCTCCGTGCCGGTTCCCGTCACCACCAGAATCGTCATGTCATGCCTCCCGTGCCACCGCGCACACCGCACGGCAGATCCTGGCGATGTCCTGGTCTCCCGTGATGTACGGCGGCATGGTGTACACGAGATCGCGGAACGGCCGCAGCCACACGCCCGCACCCACCGCCGCCCGGGTCGCGGCCGCCATGTCCACCTCGTGGTCCAGCTGGACCACGCCGATCGCCCCCAGGACCCGGACATCCCGGACGCCCGGCAGCCCGGCGGCCTCCGACAGACCGTCCAGCAGAGCCGCCTCCAGACGTCTGACCTCCGCCTCCCAGTCCTGCCCGAGCAGCAGATCGACCGAGGCACAGGCCACCGCCGCTGCCAGCGGATTGGCCATGAACGTCGGCCCGTGGGCCAGCACCGGCACCTCGCCGCGCGCGATGCCCTCGGCCACCCGCGAGGTGCAGAGCGTCGCCGCCATCGTCAGATAGCCGCCGGTCAGGGCCTTGCCCACACACATCACATCGGGTGCGACCCCGGCGTGGTCCGCGGCGAAGAGTTTGCCCGTACGGCCGAAGCCGGTGGCGATCTCGTCGAAGACCAGCAGCACACCGTGCGCGTCGCACGCTTCGCGCAGCACCCGCAGATACGCGGGGGAGTGGAAACGCATCCCGCCCGCGCCCTGGACCACCGGCTCCACGATCACCGCCGCCAGCTCGTGCGCATGACGGCCGATCAGCTCATGGAGACGGTCGGCGTACCCCTGCTCGTACTCCGCCGGAGGGGCGTCCGCGAAGACCTGCCGGGGCAGCACCCCCGACCACAGGTCGTGCATACCGCCCTCGGGGTCGCACACCGACATGGGCTGCCAGGTGTCCCCGTGGTAGCCGCCCCGCCAGGTCAGCAGCCGCTGCTTCTCGGGGCGGCCCACGGAACGCCAGTACTGCAGACACATCTTGACGGCGACCTCGACCGACACCGAGCCGGAGTCGGAAAGGAACACATGCTGGAGCGGCTCCGGCGTGATCTCCACCAGCTTCGCCGCGAGCCGGACCGCGGGCTCATGGGTGAGCCCGCCGAACATCACATGGCTCATCCGGTCCAGCTGGCCGCGCGCGGCCTCGTTCAGCACCGGGTGGTTGTAGCCGTGGATCGCCGACCACCAGGACGACATGCCGTCCACGAGATCGCCCCCGCCGGCGACCCGCAGCCGGACCCCGGAAGCGGACTCGACGAGCAGCGGCTCCTGCCGGCCCGGCATCGGTCCGTACGGGTGCCAGACATGGCGCCGGTCGAGTTCGAGCAGGTCGGCCGAGTCAGGCATTGGGTGCGAGGTCCGTTCCCGCGCCCCTGCGGCGTACCGAAACCAGGCCCTCGCGGTGTTCGGGCAGCGTCGTCGTGTCCGAGCCCTCCACCACGAAGCCGGCGTCCGCGATCATGTCCAGGTCGGCCCGGCCCGCCTGGCCCTCGCTCGTCAGATAGTCGCCGAGGAAGATGGAGTTGACGAGGTGCAGGGCGAGCGGCTGGAGGGAACGCAGATGTACCTCGCGTCCGCCCGCGAGACGTACCTCGGCGTCCGGGCAGACGAACCGCACCATCGCCAGGATGCGCAGACAACGCTGCGGGGTCAGATGCCAGTCCCCGGCCAGCGGGGTGCCCTCCATCGGGATCAGGAAGTTCACCGGCACGGAGTCGGGATCGAGGCCGCGCAGCGCGAAGACCACGTCGACCAGGTCGGCGTCGCTCTCACCCATCCCCGCGATCAGCCCCGAGCACGCCGAAAGACCGGCGGCCTGGGCATGCTGGACCGTCTCCACCCGGTCGGCGAAGTCGTGGGTGGTGCAGATGTCGGCGTAGGTGGCCTCCGACGTGTTGAGGTTGTGGTTGTACGCGTCCGCCCCGGCCGCCCGCAGCCGCTCCGCCTGACCGTCCTTGAGCAGCCCGAGGCAGGCGCACACCTCGATGTCCTCGTTCTGCCCCTTGATCGCCTCGATCGTCTCCGACACCCGGTCGACATCGCGGTCCGTGGGCCCACGGCCGCTGGCGACCAGACAGACCCGCTTCGCCCCGCCGGCCACTCCGGCCGCGGCCGCCTTCGACGCCTCGTCCGGCTTCAGCCAGGTGTACTTGAGGATCTCCGCCTTGGAGCCCAGCCGCTGCGAGCAGTACGAGCAGTCCTCGGGACACAGGCCCGATTTGAGATTGACGAGATAGTTGAGCTTCACCCGCCGCCCGAACCACTGACGGCGTACCTTTCCGGCTGCCGCCACCACGTCCAGCAGTTCGTCATCGGTCGTCGCCAGCACGGCGAGCGCCTCTTCACGGGTCGGCAGTTCGCGCCGCAGCCCCTTGTCCACCAGCGTGTTCAGCAGGTCCATAGGGGTGATCCTGGCCTACGGCACCACCTCCGGCCAAGGAGGAACCGAACAACACCGCTGACCTGGGGTGTGTGTATTGCCACACCCTGACCCCGCATCGCCCCGGCTAGGGTCTGTGAACTGCCTACAAAAAGGGACCGATCATGACTCCAGCCGCACCCCGCGAGCCCTTCGAGTGGACCGACGCGGCGGCCCGGCGGCGGGCGGACGCGGGGCTGGTGCGCGCGCTCCGGCCGCGG
>NZ_JAAGLN010000424.1 GCF_010548145.1 Streptomyces sp. SID10853 | reverse complement strand
GTCGAACGGATTGCGCCTGCGGCGGTGCGGCAGCGCGAGCAGCGCCGCCTGCCGTACGTCGTCGGCCGTGACGTCCGAACGCCCCGCCCAGGCGGCCAGCGCGGTCGCGGTGCGCGCCATCACGATGTCCGCGCGCATCCCGTCCACCTCGAAGGCGGCACAGGTCGCGGCGATCTGCCGCAGCGCGGGATCACCGAGACGCACGGAGGGCAGCAGCGCCCGCGCGGCCACGATGCGCGCCCGCAGCTCGCTCTCCTCGTCGGCCCAGCGGGCGGCGAACCCGGCGGGGTCGTCGTCGTACGCGAGCCTCCTGCGCACCACCTCGACCCGCTGGTCCGGGTCGCGCGAAGCGGCGACCTCCACGGTCAGCCCGAAGCGGTCCAGCAACTGCGGCCGCAGTTCGCCCTCTTCGGGGTTCATCGTGCCCACGAGCAGGAACCGCGCGGCGTGCCGTACGGAGACGCCCTCGCGCTCCACGTACGAGGCGCCCATGGCGGCGGCGTCGAGCAGCAGGTCCACCAAGTGGTCGTGCAGCAGGTTGACTTCGTCGACGTAGAGGATCCCGCGGTGCGCGTCGGCGAGCAGCCCCGGCTCGAACGCCTTCACGCCGTCGGCCAGCGCGCGCTCGATGTCCAGCGCGCCGACCAGCCGGTCCTCGGAGGCGCCGACGGGCAGTTCGACCATGCGCGCGTCGCGTGACACGCCGTCGGCGGACGCGTGCGGGCCGTCGGGACACGCCGGGTCGGGCGCGCCGGGGTCGCACGAGAAGCGGCACCCCGGGACCACCGGGACCGCGGGCAGCAGCGCGGACAGGGCCCGCACCGCCGTGCTCTTCGCGGTCCCCTTCTCACCGCGCACGAGGACGCCGCCGACTGCCGGGCTGACCGCGTTGAGCAGCAGCCCCAGACGCAGGTCGTCCATGCCCACGACAGCGGTGAACGGGTAGGGCGTGGTCACTTCGGGATCACTCCTTCGGATGCTCGGATGACAGGTTCGGGTGCGGTGACGGGCCGGCGTCCGGATCGCGGCGGCGCGCCCGGTGGTGCTCCCGGCGGTGCTCCCGGCGGCACGAAGGGGAGTCCCGCCGGAGCGCCCGACTCGATCAGCTCCAGCAGCCCGTCGGTGTCCGCGTGTTCCTCGATGAGGTCGCCCAGCCGGTCCAGCTGCTCCTCGCGGAGCACACCGAAGCTGGTGTCGGGAGCCGGTACGAAGCGCCGTCCGGCGACAGCGGCGACCTCGCGCAGGAAGGCCCGCCGGAAGCCGTCGCTCTCCAGCGAACCGTGCCAGTGGGTGCCCCACACGGAACCGGCGCGGCAGCCGTCCAGGAAGGGGGAGCCGCCCAGCACATCGGCGACGCCGTGGTGGATCTCGTACCCGTCGACGCGCTCCCCGAGCGCCTCGCCGGCCGGCCGCGCCAGGGTCTTCTCCACGGCGAACCGCACCCGGACGGGCAGCAGTCCGAGGCCGTCCACGGACCCGGCGCGCGATTCGACCGTGTCGTCGATGTGCTCGCCGAGCAGCTGGAAACCGCCGCAGATGCCCAGCACCGGCCGGCCTTCGGCGGCCCGCCGGGCCAGCGCGGCGGCGAGTCCGCGCTCCCGCAGCCACTCCAGGGCGCGCACCGTGCCGCGGGTCCCCGGCACGATCACCAGGTCCGCGTCCGCCAGCTCCTCCGCACGGTCCACGAACCGCACCACGACGCCCGGTTCGGCCGCCAGCGCGTCCACATCCGTGAAGTTCGACATCAGCGGCACGGCGCACACGGCGATCCGCAGCACGTCCTGCCCGTACGGCGCCGACACGGCGGACTCGCGCACCGTGCCGCGCATCGACACCCGCAGCCCGTCCTCCTCGTCGATGCCCAGACCGTGCGCGTACGGCAGGACCCCGTAGGTCCGCCGCCCGGTCAGGTCCTGGAGCATGTCGAGGCCAGGTTCGAGCAGGGACACGTCGCCGCGGAACTTGTTGACGAGATACCCGGCGACGAGCGCCTGGTCATCGGCGGCCAGCAGCGCCGTCGTACCGAAGAACGACGCGAAGACCCCGCCCCGGTCGATGTCGCCGACGACGACCACCGGGAACCGCGCGGCGCGCGCGATGCCCATGTTGACGATGTCGGTCCGCCGCAGATTGATCTCGGCGGGGCTGCCCGCCCCCTCGCAGATCACCGCGTCGTACGTGCTCCGCAGCTGGTCCAGACAGTCCGTCACCGTGCCGAGCAGCGCCTCCTGCCGGCCGCCGTGGTAGCCGCGGGCGCTCATCTCGCCCACCGGCTTCCCCATCAGCACGACCTGGCTCGACCGGTCGCTGCCCGGCTTGAGCAGCACCGGGTTCATCAGCGCCGTGGGCTCGACCCGCGCCGCCTGCGCCTGCATCGCCTGCGCCCGCCCGATCTCCGCGCCCTCGCGGGTGACGAACGAATTGAGCGACATGTTCTGTGCCTTGAAGGGCGCGACCTTCACCCCCTGGCGCACCAGCCACCGGCAGATGCCCGCCGTGACCACGCTCTTGCCGGCGTCCGACGTCGTTCCTGCCACCAGCAGTCCGCCACTCATCGGCGTACCTTCCTCACCACGAGAGCTGTCGCGAGCGCCAGCAGCGACACCCGGCGCGACAGCCGCACCGCGCGCTCGATGTCCGCGCAGGCCACGGGCCGGCCGCCGCCGTTGAGCACCGCCCGGTGCTCGACCCGGCCGCCGTACGAGAGGGTGCCGCCGAGCCGTACGCCGATGGAGCCCGCGAACGACGCCTCCACCGGGCCCGCGTTGGGGCTCGGGTGGCCGCCCGCG